>CAZIXP010000076.1:0-18830 GCA_964543245.1 uncultured Starkeya sp. | reverse complement strand
CCGGAGCCCGCGCCGGGCGCGGCCGTCGTGCTCATCGCCGCCGGCGCGGCGGCGGGCAGGCCATTCGCCGGCGCGCCGTAGCGGGCGCCCAGGCTCGCGACCACGGTGACGATGGCGACGGCGAGGGCGGCGGCGATCAGGCCGTATTCCAGCCCGGTGCCCGTCGGGCGCCGGCCCACGACGTCCCGGCGTCGGTGAGCATACTGTCCCATCGTGATATCTCTGCTTGCGCTCATCTGTTCCAGCATCTGTCTTGCGGCAGATTTATTGTGGCTGGACCCTAGTGCCGCACTCCCTGCCCACGGGTTAACAGGTCGAATCGGCTGGTGCCGTGGTTAATGCTTTGCCATCCCGGCTGTTGTTGCGGCGGTGGGATGGGCGGGCCGCGCGGGTACCAAGCCGCTCGCACGACAGCGTACCGCCACGCGGCCCCAGGCCTCAGGTGCCGCGCGGCTTCGCCCGGGTGGTGGGGGCGGCGGAGGCCGGGTCTTCCGGCCAGGGGTGGCGGGGATAGCGCCCGCGCATCTCCGCGCGCACCTCGCGCCAGGAGCCGCGCCAGAAGGCCGGCAGGTCGCGGGTGAGCTGGATCGGCCGGTGCGCCGGGGAGAGCAGCGCCAGCGTCAGCGCCACCCGTCCGCCGGCGATGGCGGGGTGGGTGGCGAGGCCGAACAGCTCCTGCACCCGCACCGAGAGCATCGGCCCGCCCTCGGCGGCGTAGTCGATCGGCAGCCGCGAGCCGGTGGGCACCTCGTAATGGGTCGGCGCCTCCTCCTCCATCCGCCGCGCCAGCTCCCAGGGCAGCAGCCCGGCGAGGGCACGGCCGAGCCGCTCGGCGTCGATCGCCTCGAGGCTGGTCACCCCCTCGATCGCCGGTGCCAGCCAGTCCTCCACGGTCTCGGCGAGCCGGGCGTCGGAGAGGTCGGGCCAGAGATCGGGCGCGGCGGCGTGGAGGAAGCGCACGCGGTCGAGCCATTGCCTTTGCGCGTTGGACCAGCCGAGCCGGCCAATGCCGCGCTGCGCCGCCCCGCGCGCCAGCGCCGTTGCCGTGGCCGGGCCGGGCTCGACCCGGGCGGTGCGCTCCTCCAGCACGAGGGCGCCGAGCCGGCGCACGAAGCGCGCGCGCACCGCGCCGGCCGCCGCGTCATAGGCGGTCTCCACCCCCTCGGTGAGGGCGTCGGCGAAGGCCGTCGTGAGCTCCGCCTCGGCGAACTCCGCCGCCAGCAGGATGCGGGCCTCATCCGCGGTGCCCGCCAGCTCCGCCACGGCGAGGAAGCGGGCGCGGGCGAGGCCGAGCGCGGGATCGATGGCGGCGCCGCGGCCATTCGCCAGCACAAAGCGCCGGCCATCGCCGCGGGCACGGGCGATGCGGTCTGGAAAGGCCAGCGCCAGCAGCCCGGCGGGCGAGGGCGGCTCGGCGTCGCGGTCCGGCGGCCCGGCGGCGCGCTCGGCCGATTCGCGCCAGCGCGCGGCCTGGCGGCGGGCCTCCTCGGCGCGGCGGGAACGGTCGCGGCGGAAGCCGTCGAGCCGGTGGGCGAGGTCGACGTCGTCCCCGCCCAGGCCGCGCTCGGACACCAGCGCGGCGACGGCCGCGGCCTCCTCCGCGGCGCCGCGGCGGGCGCCTTCGATGAGCATGCGCGCCAGCCGCGGCTCCAGCGGCAGCCGGGCCATGGCGCGGCCGAGTTCGGTGAGCCGGCCCTCGCCGTCCAGCGCGCCGAGGCTGGCGAGCAGCGCGCGCGCCTCCTTCACCGCCGGCGCCGGTGGCGGATCAAGGAAGGCGAGGCCGGCGGGGTCGCCGAGGCCCCAGGCGGCGAGGTCCAGCACCAGCCGCGAGAGATCGGCGGCGAGGATTTCGGGCGTGGCATAGGCCGGCAGGCTCGCGGTTTCCGCCTCGCTCCACAGCCGGTAGCACAGGCCCGGCTCGGTGCGCCCGGCGCGGCCGCGGCGCTGGTCGGCTCCCGCGCGCGACACCCGCACCGTCTCCAGCCGGGTGAGGCCGACGCCGGGCTCGAAGCGGGGCACCCGGGCGAGGCCGCTGTCCACCACGATGCGCACGCCCTCGATGGTGAGGCTGGTCTCGGCGATCGAGGTGGCGAGCACCACCTTGCGCCGGCCCGGCGGGGCGGGGGCGATGGCGCGCTCCTGCTCGCGGGCCTCCAGCGCGCCGTAAAGCGGGGCGAGGTCGACCGCGGGGTCGCGCAGCGCCTCCGCCAGCAGGCGTTCGGTGCGGCGTATTTCCGCCGCGCCGGGCAGGAAGGCGAGCACCGAGCCGCGCTCGGCAGCCAGCGCCCGCAGCACCGCCTCCGCCACCTGCCGCTCCACCGGCGCGCGGGGATCGCGGCCGAGATAGGTCGTCGTCACCGGAAAGGCCCGCCCCGCGCTCTCGATCACCGGCGCCTCGCCCAGCAGCCCGGCGACGCGGGCGCCGTCCAGCGTGGCGGACATGGCGAGGAGGCGCAGGTCCTCGCGCAGCCCGCCCTGCGCGTCGAGCGCCAGGGCGAGGCCGAAATCGGCGTCGAGGCTGCGCTCGTGGAACTCGTCGAACAGCACCGCGCCGATGCCGCCAAGTTCGGGGTCGTCGAGGATCATGCGGGTGAAGATGCCCTCGGTCACGACCTCGATGCGGGTGCGGCGGCCGATCTTCGAGCCGAACCGCACGCGATAGCCCACCGTCTCGCCGACGGGCTCGCCCAGCGTTGCCGCCATGCGCTCCGCCGCAGCGCGGGCGGCGAGGCGGCGCGGCTCCAGCATGAGGATGCGCCGGCCCGCCAGCCACGGCGCGTCGAGCAGCGCGAGCGGCACCCGCGTGGTCTTGCCGGCGCCGGGCGGGGCCACCAGCACCGCATTCGGCCGCGCCGCGAGGCTCGCCTGCAGCGCGGGCAGCACGGCGTCGATGGGCAGGGGGGAGAGCGCGGGCAGATGAGCTGGCTGGTCGGACATCACCCCTGCTTACGTCCCGCCGCGGCGCGGGTGAAGAGCGGCAACAGCAAAAGCAGCGGGCGGCGCCCCCGCTTAGTTCATCAACAGGTTCTTGTTGTTCATCTCCAGCTTGTGTTCGTAAGTCTGCTGCATGCCCTGCGGATTGATGCCGCCGCCGCCGGGCGCAGGGTCCGGCAGGTTGTTCAGAGCGCAGGCCGGCGGAGGCTGTGGGTCCGAGCAGAGGTCCTTCACGATCTGTTCGGGCGTTTTTGCTGTCGAGGTAGGGGCGGTCTGCGACAGGGCCGGCGTGGCCCAGGCAAGGCCGCCCAGCAGCAGGATCAGGGCTGACGGGTTCACTTTGCGCACTTCTCGAAGCTACGTGTGGCGATCAGGTCTGCGACGGGATAGGTGATGGCGCGGTAGCCGAACACGACCGGCCGCGGGAATGTCTGCGTGTCCATCGCGATCACCCCCCAGCGGCCGACGCCAATCCGCAGACCCTGCGTGCCGGACAGTCCGGTGAGCGCGGCATCGAGCGTTGCCGGCTTTGCGGGGGCCGCTGTGACGCCGTCCGTCGAAGGCGTGTCGCCGGCTTCGGCGGCCGCGTCGGCCGATCCGAGGCCGGCGCCGTCCAGGTTGGAAATCTCCTGCCGGCGGGTGATCTGGCGGGCGAGATAAACCCGCGTCACCAGGGTGATCTGGAGCGGATACACATAGTTGTTGCTGTCATTCCGCTCGGTGATACGGGGGGAGACAAAGCCAAGCAGCTTGCGCAGCCGCACCTGATCGATGAGCACGATCTGGTCCGGCTCCCTCCGCCAGCAGTCGAAGGCCAGCGCCGCGTCCAGATAGGGTGCGCCATAGGTCTCGGCGACCGGGATGGTGATCTTGTCGCTGAGCGAGCGTTCGTGCCGGCCGCTGAGCCATCCCGGCACCAGCTTCAGCCCGGCGTCGAGCCGCTGCTGGCGGCTGATCTCGATGCCGGGAAACGCGACGTATGACAGCGCGACCTGTCCGTCCGAGAGGTCCGCCGACAATGACAGCCGCGGATCGGGGGCGGGAGGCGTGTTGGAACCGGCTTCGCCGGCATTGGCGGGCGGGCTCGCCGGCAGCGTGGCGAACAGCACGGAGTCGCCGGCATGGTTTCTGATGGCGGGCCGCAGGTCGATATGGCCTATGCGCACCGCCATGGCGGGGAGGGGGATGTCGCCATTCCCGGCGGCGGCCGGCATCACATAGACGTCGCCGACGTTGAAGTCTTCCGCCGGCGGATAAAGCGGCGTCACGCCCAGCTTCGCGATACCTTCCTGCCAGGCGGTGGCAATGTCCGGCTCGGGCGGCGGCGAGCGAAACTGCAGGAGGATGAACCCCGCATAGAACAGGAAGGCGATGCCCACGAGAATCGCAAGGGGATGCGCCATGACGACGTCGCGGATGCGGGCCGCCCGCGTCGGGGGAGGATCGGCAGGTTGTGGATCGGCGGCTTTCGGATCGGCGGCTTTCGGATCGACAGGTTGTGGATCGGCAGCGTTGGGATCGCCTGCCGTCGCGCCCGGGCCCTCCGGGGCTTGCGCCGCATCGGATGGCGCCGCCGCCCCGGTTGCCGAAGCCTCCGGCTGCTGCTGCCCCTGGCCGTCCGACCCCCCGCCTGCCGCCGGCGTGGCCGGCTCCGTCGCAGCGCCCATCCCGCCCCCGCGTTCAGATGATACCGACGCGGGAAAGATAGCGCAGAACAATGCGCTCTTTAAGAGCAATTTTTAGACATGCAACCGATCCTCCGGCGCCCCTGCGGGTGCCGGAGGATCGGCAAAGCCTCACATCACCGCGTCGATGGTCTTGCCGACCTTCTCCACCAGCTCGCCGACCTGCGATTCGCTGATGATCAGCGGGGGGCTCACCGCGATGGTGTCGCCGGTCACGCGGAACATCAGGCCCTGGTCGTGGAAGGCGGTCTCCATCGCCTCATAGGCGCGCTTGCCGATGCCTTCCGGCTTCGAGGCCATGTCGAAGGCGGCGACGAGGCCGACGGTGCGGATGTCGAGCAGGCCGGGCTTGCCCTTCAGCGTCATCACCGCGTCGGCGAAGGTCGGCTCCAGCGCGCGGGCGCGCTCGAACAGGCCTTCGTCGCGGTAGAGGTCCAGCGTCGCGATCGAGGCGGCGCAGGCCAGCGGGTGGCCGGAATAGGTGTAGCCGTGGAACAGCTCGATCACATGGTCGGGGCCGTTCATGAAGGTGTCGTAGATGTGCTTGCGCACGATCACGCCGCCCATCGGCACCGAGCCGGAGGTCACGCCCTTGGCGAAGGTGATCATGTCCGGCACCACGCCGTAGCGCTCGGCGGCGAAGGGGAAGCCAAGGCGGCCGAAGCCGGTGATGACCTCGTCGAAGATCAGCAGGATGCCGTATTTGTCGCAGATCTCGCGCAGCCGCTTCAGATAGCCCTTCGGCGCCGGCAGGCCGCCGGTGGAGCCGGCCATCGGCTCGACGATGACGGCGGCGATGGTCTGGGCGTCGTGCAGGGCGACGATGCCCTCCAGCGCCTCGGCGCGCTCGGCGCCCCACTCCGGCTCGCCCTTGGAGAAGGCCTGCTTCTCCCGGTCATAGGTGTGGGGCAGGTGGTCGGCGCCGGCCAGCAGGCTGCCGAAGAAGCGGCGGTTGGGCGAGATGCCACCCACGGTGATGCCGCCGAAGCCGACGCCGTGATAGCCGCGCTCGCGGCCGATCAGCCGGGTGCGGGTGCCGTTGCCGCGCACGGCGTGGAAGGCGAGCGCGATCTTCAGCGCGGTGTCGCCGGCTTCCGAGCCGGAATTGCAGAAGAACACATGGTCGAGGTCGCCCGGCGCCAACTCGGCGATGCGCGAGGCGGCGCGGAAGGCGAGGGGGTGGCCGAACTGGAAGGTCGGCGCGAAGTCCATCTCCGCCGCCTGCTTCTGGATCGCGGCGACGATCGGGTCACGGTTGTGGCCGGCGTTCGAGCACCACAGGCCGGCCGAGCCGTCGAGGATCGCGCGGCCCTCGGGGGTGTAGTAGTGCATGTCCTTCGCCCGCGACACCATGCGGGGGCGGCGCTTGAAGGCCCGGTTCGCGGTGAAGCCCATCCAGAAGGCTTCGAGGTCGTTCGGGGCGGCGTCCGCGACGGTGTCGATGTCGTAAGCGAGGGACATGAAGGTCTCCGGGGGTCGGGTGGCGGGCAGGCTCCAAGCCCGCAGGGTCCATGTACAATAGGGTACCAACAGAGGGCACACGAGAAAAAGTGATGATGTGATCACTTTCGCTTCTGGGTAGGTGTTTTTCCCGTGCGGAAACCCCCTCGCCGTGGGGAAGCTCGTTGGCGTGCCATCAAGTCGCCCCAACCATGCTACATTCACCTAAGGTCATGGTTTATGGTGCCGTCATGCCGTCGCGGTGGCGGCCGTCAGGGAACCCAGTCAGGAAACGTGCGTGGCCGACGCTGATGCAGCCGAACGGCGGGTGATGGCGGAAACCGCCGGGAACGATCCCGGGCGGGAGACTTCCCCGCTTGCCCCTCAGGCGGTGCGGGAGGCGCTGGCGCGCGTGCTGGAGGCCGATGAGCTGCGCTCCTCGCCGCAGCTCTCCAACATCCTACGATTCGTGGTCGAGGCGACGCTGGAAGGCCGGCAGGACGCCATCAAGGGCTACACCATCGCGGTCGAGGCGCTGGGCCGCGACGCCTCCTTCGACCCGCAGACCGACCCCATCGTGCGGGTCGAGGCCACCCGGCTGCGCCGCGCGCTGGAGCGCTATTACGCCGGCACCGGCGCCGCCGACGACATCGTCCTCGCCATTCCCCGCGGCAGCTACGTTCCCCAGTTTCTGGAGCGGCGGGCCGAGGCCGCGCCGCTCGCCGAGGCGGCGCCGCTGGCCCCGGCGGAGGGCACCGGCGTGCCGGGCGGCCCTGCGCCGGTGGCGCTGCCGGGCGGCGTGGCCGCGCCGGCAATCGCCCCGGCTGAAGCCACGGGCATGGCGCGTGCCGGCGTGACGCCCGCCGGGCCCGAGCCGGCCGACCTGCCGGCCATGGCCGGCCCGGCGCCGGCCGACCGCGCCTCGCGGCGCTGGATTCTGGGCCTCGTGGCGGTGCTGGTGCTGGTCGTCGCCTTCGGCGCCCTGCTGCAGACGGTTGACCCTGCCGGCTGGCAGGCGCTGCTGGCCGGCGCGCCCCGGCTGCAGGAGCGCACCAACCGGCTCGGCATACCGATGATCGAGGTGCGGCCGTTCGAGACCGCCGGCACGCAGGCCGCCATGGGCGCCGCTCCGGTGGTCACGACCGCCGCCGCCGCCGCCGCCGCCGGCGAGTTCGACCCGCGCGCCATCGAGATGCGGGTGCGCGATGCGCTGGCGCGGTTCGACCTGCTCGACGTGCTGGCGACCCCGGAGGTGCGCCCCTCGGCCGATTGCAGCGGCAGCGGCCGGCTGTCCTCGGCGTTCTCGCTCGGCGGCATGGTGGAGAATCACGACGACGGCAGCGTCGCGGTGCTGCTGCGGCTGGCCGATGTGTGCGACGGCACCATCATCTGGTCGCGCGAGTTCGAGAGCCTGCGCCGCGGCAACGACCCCACCCTCACCGAGGTGGCGCTGGTGCGCGACATCATGGCGGCGGTGGCGGAGCCCTATGGCATCATCCAGGCCCGCGCCCGCGCCCGCATCGCCGCGACCGGTGCGGGCCTCGAGAATGCCGGCCCCTATGGCTGCGTGCTGATGGCCTATGGCTACTGGCGCTCCTATCTGCCGGCGGAGCACCGCCGGGCGCGCGAGTGCCTCGAAGCCGCGGTGGCCGGCGACACCGGCTTCGCCGTCGGCCATGCGCTGCTCGCCGAGCTCTATCTCGACGAGATCCGCAACGGCGTGAATCCGCGGCTGGACGCCCCGGCGCTGAACCGCGCGCTCGCCGCCGCCGAGCTGGCGGTGGAGCTGGCGCCGACCAGCGCCTATGCCCGGCGGGTGCTGATGGACGTGCACTTCTTCCGCGGCGAGCGCGGCCCGGCCATCGCCGCGGGCGAGGCGGCGCTGGAGCTCAATCCCTACGATGTCGACGTGATCGCCGATGTCGGCGGCCGCCTCGTCGCCTATGGCGAGCAGGAGCGCGGCGAGGCGATGCTCGCTTCCGCGCGGATGATCGCCCCGGGCATGCCGCCCTCGGTGGACTACAACCGGGTGATCGCGGCCTATCTGCGTGGCGACATCGCCGCCGCCACCGCCGCGGCGGACCATCTGATGGGGGAGGGCTACGCCCCCGGCCTGCTGGCCCGGGCGCTGGCGAGCCACCTTGCCGGCGACGAGGAGGGCGCGGCCGGCGACCTGCACAAGCTGGTGGCGCTGGCCCCGGCCTGGGCCAGCGAGACCGATCTGATGGTGGCGCGCTTCTTCCCCGATCCCGCCATCGCCCGCCGGGTGCGGGCCGATCTCGCCGCGGCGGGCCTGCCCCAGCGCAAGGCCGAGGCCGCCGCCGCCGCCCCCGCGCCCGCCCACGCCACCCCCTGAGCCCACCTGCCTTTGAGGCGCTGACGCTCCAGCTTGTTGTCCTGCCGCATTTTCTTCACGCGGCCCGGAATCCGCTTCGCTCGAAAATGCCCTAGCTTCCGGCGAAGCGGTCCGTTGCGCGGATCAGCGCGTCGCGGATGCCCGGTTCGCTGAAGGCGTGGCCCGCCCCCTCGATCAGCTCGAAGCTGGCGTCCGGCCAGGCCTTGTGCAGCTCCCAGGCGTAGCGCGCGGGGCACGGCATGTCGTAGCGGCCATGGACGATGGCGCCGGGGATGCCTTTGAGCCGGCCGGCCCTGTCGAGGAGCTGGCGTTCCTCCAGCCAGCAGCTATGGGTGAAATAGTGGTTCTCGATCCGCGCGAAGGCCAGCGCGTAATGCGCGTCGGAATGGTGGGCGGTGAAGCCGGCGTCGGGCAGCAGGGTGATGGTTTCGCCTTCCCACAGCGTCCAGGCGAGGGCGGCCTCCAGCTTCGCCGCCTCGTCCTCCCCGACCAGCCGGCGGCGATAGGCGGCGATGAGGTCGCCGCGCTCGGCTTCCGGGATGGGGGCGAGGAAGCGCTCCCATTTGTCGGGAAACATCTCGGAGACGCCGAAGCGGTAGTACCAGTCCAGCTCGGCGCGGGTGACGGTGTAGACCCCGCGCACCACCAGCTCGCTCACCCGCTCCGGGTGGGTCTCGCTATAGGCGAGCGCCAGCGTCGAGCCCCAGGAGCCGCCGAACACCAGCCATTTTTCCACCCCCGCCCGTTCCCGCAGCCGCTCGATATCGGCGACGAGGTGCCAGGTGGTGTTGGCGGTGAGGTCGGCATAGGGCCGGGAGCGGCCGCAGCCGCGCTGGTCGAACAGCAGCACGTCGTAGCGCGCGGGGTCGAACAGCGAGCGGTGCACCGGCGAGCAGCCCGCGCCCGGGCCGCCATGCAGGAACACCGCCGGCTTGGCGCCGGGCGTGCCGCAGCGCTCGTAATAGAGGGCGTGGCCGTCGCCGACCTCCAGCCAGCCGGATTCATAGGGTTCGATCGGGGGATAGAGGGTGCGCAGCTCGCGGGTCATGGGGCCTGTTCGGGGAAGCGGGTGGCGGAAAGGCCGCGAGCAGAGCACCGCGCCGGGGCAAAGGCAACGGCGGGCGCGGGGTGCCGGGGCGGCCGGCGTGCCGCCGCCGCCGCGTTTCCGGGGCCTGCGGCGGTGCCGGGATAAGCTGGCTGTTGCGCCGCCGCATCAGGGGGGCGGCCGCGTTCCGCGATCACGGAAACGTTGGCCCTCCGGGACGAATTCGCTCGTTATCACCGCGCCTTGGCGCATTCGCGGATTTGGAGGTTGATGTGATCGGACGGCGCAGCCTGGTGCTCGGAACGCCCTTCCTGCTGGCGGGGTGCGTGACCTCCCGCCCGCCGGAAACGGCAGGGCCGAGCCTGCTCAACCCCTATTCCGTCATGTATGGCGAGATCACCACCGAGCCCTTCCCGGTGCCGGCGATCGACCTCAGCGAGGTGGACCCGCGCTTCCTGCGGCGCGAGGTGGACTACCCCACCCGCGAGCCGGCCGGCACCGTGGTGGTCGATGTGCGCGAGCGCTACGCCTATCTCGTCGGCGAGCGCGGCCGGGCGATCCGCTATGGCGTCGGCGTCGGCCGGGAGGAGGCGTTCAACTTCAAGGGCAACGCCACCATCGCCCGCAAGGCGGCGTGGCCGCGCTGGACCCCGACCCCCGACATGATCCGCCGCGAGCCGGAGCGCTACGGCCCCTATGCCGGCGGCCTGCCCGGCGGCCCCACCAACCCGCTCGGCGCCCGCGCGCTCTATCTCTACCGCGACGGCCGCGACACCTATTACCGCCTGCACGGCACCACCGAGCCGCAGACCATCGGCACCATGGTCTCCTCCGGCTGCGTGCGCTTCATGAACCAGGACATCATTGATCTATATGGGCGCGTCCCGGTGGGCAGCCGGGTGGTGGTGCTGAGCTGAGGGGGGTAGGGGCGGCGGATGGGATGGGCTGTCGGGCCGTCGAGACCGTCGGCGGCGCTCTCGTAGTGGCGGCTTGTGAGCTCATGCCGGTCGTTCAGCCTAGCTATGCAACTTCTCAAGAACAGCCGTTCTCCTCGAACCCCTACGGTGCCTAATTGGTTGGATAGAGGACTTGCCCCGTTCCTGCAACATTTTAACAAGGGCTAGTTGAAAAATGGTTGGGCAGGCACTTGATCCATGACGTCGGCAAGTTCTCTAAGAGACTCTACCAACTCAGCGTGGTGTTCACTAGGATCATAACACAAGCATTTTAAATTCCGATTTGACCGCAACGATTTCACCATGTCGGGTGCTATACGAGATGGTGTTACTAAGTAATGTGGTCGAGAGTTCGGAAAGTTGAAACGTTGATTTTCCAGGAGCATGCTTAGATCCGGGTCTGAGATGCCGCATCCGACAATTAAAAAGGTGTGTGACAACAGGCATGCATCTAGAACAGCATAAAATGCTGAATGTGTTACTCTTGCCTTGGCGTAATCGTGGTTTGTGAATATCAATTCATTTGGATAGTCGATTGAACCGTGAATTTTAATAATGTGGGTTCTGTCTTCTCGCAAGAAATTGTGTACGTCTCTGTCGCAGTGTCTTTTAACCGTTACCTGACCACCAGTTTCGGCTATCACGTAATTTTCAAATATTTGATCGAAATTAGGAGTCAAATATATCCGTTGGTCCAAGTTGAATATCAGTTTGTGTATCTCAGCGGGCGCATATGCAGGCGTGATAAAGCACTCTCTGATAAAGTGCTCCCATTCCTCTTCCATCCTGCTTTTTATCCACTCACAGGCGTGTAGAAAATCATTGTCATTGATCGCTCGTTTGATATGAGCGGTGCCTTTAGATCCAATCTTGGCCAGACCACGCTTAAGGAACTCGCTCCATAATGGGGGGCGCGTCATCCCGTCTCTGCCCACCGAGTTTTTGCTAACGCCGCTACCAAGGAAAACGACAACTCGCCTTGATATAAGGTCTCGCTTCAGTTGTTCAGGCCAAGCAATCATTACAGTAGCCCCGCCCGGTCAAGAATGTTATCTGCGACTTTGCCGAATGTCTCACGCGAATCCTTTACCTTCGAGAAATGCGCGCCTCTTACGCCATCGTTCGCCTTAAGGCCAAACACAGGGGCTCGGACGGATTGTGACATGGGGATCAGGCTATGAAGGTTGGGAATTGAACCAAGTAGAAAAGTAGTGATCTCGTTGGGAGCCGGGGCAACTGTTGATAGCTCAGAAGCCATTATGCTCTCAAATTGCTTCATAATTCTCTCATAGGCATTCACAGCACGTTTGGTACCAGAGCCGTCCGTCTTGGCGATATAATGTTGAGACACATAGCCAAGAAACCCTAAGTTCCTAGAAAGCTTTATGTCGACCTCATCAGGATCATCGACGTTGTCAACGCCAACACTCCATTGCTTTCGCCACCTAGATATCCACGCAGCGATGTTGTCGATCGCTTTTACGCTGAATATGTCTATAGACATCGGGGCCACGAAATAGTCGCTGGCCAACAAAACAGAACGATTGATAGAACCGAGTGATGGGCCTACGTCAAATAAGACGATGTCATATTCATCGCAGCGCTTCATGAGCTCTGCGAACATCAACGTGGTTCGCATGCCACGTGAGTCGCCCCCAATGGCCGAGCCCCAGTCCTTCGCGAGCAAATCTTCAGTTAACGCGAGTCTGGGATCTCCCGGTAATACATCTACACTGAAGCGCGGACTTTTGCTGACAGTAAGATCTTTGCTGTAGCCCTTGCCAAGTGATAGAGGTCGGATCACATTATGAATAGTAAAAGACGATGTTTCTTCGTAGAAATACGAAAGCTTGATGTCATCGAACATGTATTGTGTCGCATTGCACTGCGGGTCTGCGTCAATCACCAGGACGCGCAATCCGCGCTCCTCAGCTGCATAAGCAGCGACGTTACATAGCAACGTCGTTTTTCCCACTCCGCCCTTGTTATTAAAAAATGCGATTGATATGGCCATGTCGTTCCCCGGAATTATGGCGTATATTCTAATAACTAAAATTTTTTCTTATGCAAGGAGAGGCCTACCCGTTTGACCATTCAGGCAGAAATCGCAAAAGGGCTCTCTTCCTTCCGTAGCCATAGCTGTTCGACTGAGGGGCGTGCTTGAATGCAGTGGGTTGTCCACGGAATATCCAAGCCAGTGCCCCATGATTTCGTGCAGGCTTCTGATGCCTGTAGCAGTGCTCGATCCAGCGCGCATCATTGAATACAGACGACGTCATCAGGCTAAGAACTGAGGCTGGCCATGGAACAACGTCGAGCACACTGTTTCATACAGCCCTCCCAAGCCGACAGTCGTCTAACGTCTGTTTCTGTAGTCCGCTCCAAAGCAGACTGTCGAAAACTACCTCAAAACAGACGTCAGCCCCCCGCGCGGCGAGCTTGCGCTCCTCGCACAGGCGGGTCTCTGGATGATCGCCGGGTCTCCATGCACAGCCCGAATCCCCCCACTCCATCCCCCCAGTTCCCTCGCCGTAACCATCCAACAAAAACCTGCCTCCTTCCGGGTCTCCGCGGCGGTCTCTATTCTAGACCAACACCGAATTCGAGACCCCGAAGGAGCCCACCATGACCACCCAACCCCGCCTCTTCGTCACCGGCGCCAATGGCCAGCTCGGCCGGCTGGTGCTGGCCTCGCTGGTGACGAAAATTGATCCCGCCCGCATCGTCGCCGGCGTCCGCGATGTCGCGGCGGCGGCCGATCTCGCCGCGCTCGGCGTCGAGCTGCGCGTCGCCGATTACGACAAGCCCGCCACGCTGGAGGCGGCCTTTGCCGGCATCGACCGGCTGCTGCTGATCTCCTCCAGCGCGGTCGGCGCCCGCGCGCCGCAGCACGCCAATGTCATCGCCGCGGCCAAGGCGGCCGGCGTGGGCTTCCTCGCCTATACCAGCCTGCTCGGCGGCCCGGCCTCGCCGCTGCCGCTGAAGGCCGAGCATGTCGAGACCGAGGCGCTGCTCGCCGCCTCCGGCCTGCCCCATGCGCTGCTGCGCAACGGCTGGTATCTCGAGAACTATAACGGCTTCATCCCCTCCGCGCTGGAGCATGGCGCGATTGCCGGCGCGGCCGGGGAGGGGCGCATCGCCGCCGCCGCCCGCGCCGACTATGCCGAGGCCGCCGCCGTGGTGCTGGCGGGCGAGGGCCACGCCGGCAAGGCCTATGAGCTCGCCGGCGACGAGGCCTTCACCCTCGCCGAATGGGCCGCCGCGCTTTCCGCCGCCGCCGGCAAGAGCGTGGTGTATCGCGACCTGCCGGAAGCCGAGTATCGCGCCTTCCTTATCAGCGTCGGCCTGCCGGAAGGTCTGGCCGACCTGCTGGCGACCTCCGATGCCGGCGCCGCCAAAGGCGGGCTGTTCGACGACAGCCACACGCTGAGCCGCCTCATCGGCCGCCCCACCACCCCGCTCGCCACCGTGCTGGCCGCCGCGCTGAAGGGCTGAGGCGAACCGGGCCGCCCGCCCCGCGGGGGTGTCCGGTCCCCGTCGCGCCCGGCGGTGCGGCCTCGCTGCCGCCGGGGGGCGTTTCGGCCGGTGCGGCAAAGGTCGTGCTGGCCCGGCGCGGGCGAAGCGGTTATGAGCGGGACCGTCATCCCCTGCCGGCCGCTGCCCGCGCCGGTCACCGCCGCGGAGCCCGCCATGACCGAGCACTACGATCTCGCCATTGTCGGCGCGGGCGTCGTCGGGCTCGGCCATGCCCTCGCCGCCCGCCGCCGCGGGCTGAAGACCATCGTCATCGACCGCGATGCCCGCGCCAATGGCGCCTCGGTGCGCAATTTCGGCTTCGTCACCGTCACCGGCCAGCAGCGCGGCGAGTGCTGGCGCCGGGCGATGCGCTCGCGCGACATCTGGGCCGAGATCGCGCCGCAGGCCGGCATCGAGGTGGTGCATCGCGGGCTGCTGGTTGCGGTGCGCCGGCCGGAGGCGGTGCCGGTGCTGCAGGCCTTCATGGCCACCGAGATGGGCGAGGGCTGCGCCCTCCTCACGCCGGAGGAGGCCCGCGCCCGCCTGCCGGCGCTGACCGGGGAGCTCTCCGGCGCGCTGTGGAGCCCGCACGACCTGCGGGTTGAATCGCGCGAGGCCATCCCGAAGCTCGCCGCCTGGCTGGCGGGGCAGGGCGTCGCCTTCGCCCGCCTCACCGCCGTCACCGGGGTCGAGCCGGGCCGGGTTGACACCTCGGCCGGGCCGATCCATGCCGGGCGTATCGTGGTGGCGCCGGGCGACGACTACCACACCCTGCTGGAAGACCGCTTCGCCCTCTATGGCCTCACCCGCTGCAAGCTGCACATGCTGCGGGTGGCCGACCCCGCGCTCGGCCGGCTGCCGGGCTCGGTGATGACCGACCTCTCGCTCGGCCGCTATCTCGGCTATGCCGAGCTGCCGGAGGCGGCGGCGCTGAAGGCCCGGCTCGCCGCCGAGCAGGCCGAGCACCTCGCCCATGGCGTCCACCTCATCGTGGTGCAGTCCGCCGACGGCTCGCTGGTGGTGGGCGACAGCCACCATTACGACGCGACGCCTGACCCCTTCGCCCCCGAGGCGGTGGACGAGCTGATCCTCGACGAATACCGCGCGCTGTTCGGCGGCGCGCCCCGGGTGCTGGAGCGCTGGATCGGCACCTATGCCTCCGCCCCGGACCGGCTCGCCTTCATCGACCGGCCCGACCCCGCCATCCGCCTCGTGGTGGTGACGAGCGGCACCGGCGCCTCCACCGGCTTCGCCCTCGCCGAGGAGGCGATCGCCGAGCTGTTCGACTGAGCTGTTCGCCCGCACCCGAGGAAGGGGACCCCGCATGGCCTTGAAGGCGCTGATTCTGGACTGGGCCGGCACGGCCGTCGATTTCGGCTCGCGCGCGCCGATGGGCGCCTTCGTCGAGGCCTTCGCCCGCGTGGGGGTGACGATCTCCATCGCCGAGGCGCGCGGGCCGATGGGCCTGCCCAAGCGCGACCATGTCAGCGCGCTGCTCTACAGCCCGGACATCGCCGCCCGCTGGCAGGCCGCCAACGGCGCCGCGCCGACCGAGGCCGATGTCGACCGGGTGCTCGCCATCTTCGAGCCGCTGAACGTCGAGGTCATCGAGCATCATGCCGACCTCATCCCCGGCCTGCTGGACGTGGTGGCCTTCGCCCGCGGCCGGGGCCTGAAGATCGGCTCCACCACCGGCTACACCCGCCCGATCATGGAGCGGCTGATGCCGCTGGCGGCGGCGGCCGGCTATGCCCCGGACAATGTGGTCTGCGCCGGCGACCTCGCCGCCGGCCGGCCCTCGCCGCTGATGATGTACCGCAGCTTCGCCGATCTCGGGGTGTGGCCGCCGTCGGCCTGCGTGAAGATCGACGACACCGAGCCCGGCATTGCCGAAGGGCTTGCCGCCGGCACCTGGACGGTGGGGCTCGCGCTTTCCGGCAACGCGGCCGGGCTCTCCAAGGCCGAGCTCGACCGCCTTGCGCCTGACGAGCGCGCCGCGCTGCGCACCGCCGCGACCGACCGGCTGGCGCGGGCCGGGGCGCATTTCGTTATCGACACCATCGCCGATCTCCAGCCGGTGCTGGAGGCCATCGAAGCCCGCCTGCAGGCTGGGCTTCGACCCTAAGATTCCGGCCCGCCTTCAGGCGGGGCTTCGACCCTAAGATTCCGGCCCGCCTGCAGGCGGGGCTTCGACCCTGATGACTCCTGGCCCGCCTTCAGGCGGGACTTCGACCCTGAGAGGATAGGCCCGCCCGCCGGCGGGCCGTGCCCATTGCCGTTGCGGCCCGCGTCCTCTAAACCGCGCCGGACACGCTTTCGAGGAACGGCGCCGACCATGGCCAAGGAAAAATCCAGCAAGCTCAAGGCCCGCCTGCCGCGCGGCCTCGCCGACCGCGGCGCGGGCGACCTCGCCGCCACCCGCGAGATGCTCGAGACCATCCGCCAGGTCTATGAGCGCTACGGCTTCGAGGCGCTGGAGACGCCCTTCATCGAATACACCGACGCGCTCGGCAAGTTCCTGCCGGACCAGGACCGGCCGAACGAGGGGGTGTTCTCCTTCCAGGACGATGACGAGCAGTGGCTCTCGCTGCGCTACGACCTCACCGCGCCGCTGGCCCGCCATGTGGCCGAGCATTTCGACGCGCTGCCCAAGCCCTTCCGCAGCTACCGCGCGGGCTGGGTGTTCCGCAACGAGAAGCCCGGCCCCGGCCGCTTCCGCCAGTTCATGCAGTTCGACGCCGACACGGTGGGCGCCCCCACGGTGGCCGCCGACGCCGAGATCTGCATGATGATGGCCGATACGCTGGACGCGCTGGGGCTGGCCGGCAAGTACGTGATCAAGGTCAACAACCGCAAGGTGCTGGACGGCGTGCTGGAGGCGATCGGCCTCGGCGGGGAGGAGAATGCCGGGCGGCGCCTCACGGTGCTGCGGGCGATCGACAAGTTCGACAAGGTCGGCGCGGGGGGCGTGCGCGATCTGCTCGGCGCCGGCCGCTGGGAGAATCCGGAGGCCAAGAGCGGCGATTTCACCAAGGGCGCCGGGCTGGATGAGGGGCAGAGCGAGCTGGTGCTCTCCATGCTGCGTCCTGGCGGCGCGACCGGCATCGACAACGCCGCCTTCGCCGCGGGCGCCGGCGAG
Source organism: uncultured Starkeya sp. (assembly GCA_964543245.1). Lineage (GTDB taxonomy): Bacteria > Pseudomonadota > Alphaproteobacteria > Rhizobiales > Xanthobacteraceae > Ancylobacter. Next base: position 1,759 of record CAZIXP010000076.1, on the reverse strand, counting down.
CTCGCCGAGATCGGCGCGCTGGTGGAGGCCGCCGGCTACGGCGAACGGGTGAAGATCGATCCCTCCGTCGTCCGCGGGCTCGAATACTACACTGGCCCGGTGTTCGAGGCCGAGCTGACCTTCGAGGTGAAGGACGAGAAGGGCCGGCCGGTGCGGTTCGGCTCGGTGGGCGGCGGCGGGCGCTATGACGGGCTGGTTGGGCGCTTCCGCGCCGAGCCGGTGCCGGCCACCGGCTTCTCCATCGGGGTCTCCCGCCTCGCCTCGGCCCTGAGCTATCTCAACGACGGGGCCGCCAAGGCCTTTGGCCCGGTCGTGGTGCTGGTGATGGACCGCGACCGCGTTGCCGACTACATGAAGATGGCGAGCCGGCTACGCGATGCCGGCATCCGCGCCGAGATGTATCTGGGCAACCCCAAGAACATCGGCAACCAGATGAAATACGCCGATAAGCGCAACAGCCCCTGCGTCGTCATCCAGGGCTCGAACGAGCGCGAGGCCGGCGAGGTCCAGATCAAGGACCTGATCGAGGGCGCCCGCGCCGCCGAGGCCATCACCGACAACGCGGCTTGGCGCGAGGCCCGCCCGGCGCAGGTCTCCTGCCCCGAGGCGGAGCTTGTGGAAAAGGTGCGCGAGGTCCTCGCCCGCCACGGCATCGGCTGAGCCGGCGGCGGCTGCCACCTACACCACGTCGTCGGGCTCGGCTTCGATGTCGGCGCCCGCCGCCGCCTTCGCTGCGGCGGTCAGTCGATGCATGACGTCCCGCACATCGTCCAGGGCGTCTTCGCTCATGGCGGCGGTCAGCCGCGTGCGGGCCTCTTCCCACGCGGGAACGGCCTTCTCCATGAGTTGCTTGCCCTCGTCGGTCAGCGTCAGCCGCCGGCCGGCACGGCCCTTTCCCCCATCGCTGCGCACGAGATGGAGGCGTTCGAGGTTGAGAACACGGCGGCTGAGCGTCGTGGCATCGACACCCCCGCGCGCCGCCAGTTCGGCGAGCGTCGGCGCGTCGCTGCCCTCGATCCCGACAAGAAGGCTGAATTGCTCCGCCGTAATTCCCAGCGAACGAAAGCAGCTGTTGTAATAGCGGGTTAGCGCCCGTGCGGCGACGCGCGTCTGATAGGCCGGGCATTCGGCTTCGATGCGGCGGTACAGATCGGCACTTTTCCTCATGTGGGTGTCTCGACAATCCTCGAGTTTATAAATAATGCATATACAGCATTAATGGCAGCGGAGCGCTTCATGTCAGCCTATGTGCATGTCAATCTGCGGATCAAGGACGCCGCCAAGCAGGCTGCCCTGGCGCCGCGCTTCCGCGCGGCGCTGGAAGCCGCGGGTGGCCGCATCGTCCACTTTGGCCCGGTGGCGCAGGTCCTGGAAGGAGAGGTCGAGCCCTTGCCGATGGCGGGCATCTTCGAGTTCGCGAGCGTCGCCGACGCGCTGGCGTTTTATCACTCGGCCGAATACGCCCCGATCAAGCGTGAACGCGGCGAGGCGCAGGAAGCGCGCATGTTCATCGTCGATGCCGGCTAGAGGCGTGTGCGTCGCCGATGGCGCCCGGGCGGATCCTGCCCGCGCAGCGGCCGGGCGCAGCTCCTCGTTCCATCCTGCCCGGCGCGCTCAGGCGAGGCCGATCCCCGGCGGGAGGAGGCTGTGTGCTGTCGTAGAAAATAATCCTAGACAACGTTCCTATTTTCTGGGCATGCTTGGCCACCTGTCCCCGCCGAAGGGACGTTCCGGAGCGACCGGGGCGTGGGATGGGGGC
>CAZIXP010000075.1:0-18892 GCA_964543245.1 uncultured Starkeya sp. | reverse complement strand
AGCTGGCGGAGGTGGTGGGCAATGGCGAGCAGCTGATCGTCACCGTTCGCGGGCGCGGTTTCATGTTCGAAGCCCCGGTCGCCTGAGGCCGCGCGGGCCCGTTGTTTGTGCGTTGCGGTAATGGCATCTGGTATAATGTGGGCCTAAAAGAATTACATCGGTGTTCTTGACGCGAACGGCCGGAATGACCAATGTAATTCTGTCGCCGATGAAATTCGATGGCGATATCAGTCTCTTATGATCTTCTTATCGAGATCGCGAGACGTTCAAACCGGAGGAAGCACAATGGCCTGGAACACCCCCTGCATCGTCGAAGTCTGCGTCGGCATGGAAGTCAACGCCTATATGCCCGCCGACTTCTGAGGCGTGAGGCGGGGCATCAGGTAAGGCATCATGCCCGCTTCTGCGCCCCGCCTGCGTCTCCTCGTGCTCGGCTCGGCAGCCGGCGGGGGATTCCCCCAATGGAACTGCCGTTGCCCGGTGTGCGCGCTCGCCTGGGAGGGTGATCCGCGTGTTCGGCGGCGGACCCAGACGTCCGTCGCGGTCAGCGCGGACGGCGAGCGCTGGGCACTGGTCAATTGCGCGCCCGAGATTCTGCACCAGATACAGGCCATACCGGCTCTGCATCCGCGTGAGGGCCGCCGGCATTCGCCGGTGGCCGCGGTTCTTCTGACCAATGCCGATATCGACCACATTGCCGGCCTGCTCAGCCTGCGGGAATCCCAGCCGTTCCGGCTGAACGCCACCGCCGCCATTCATGGCGTGCTGGCCGCCAACAGCGCCTTCGAGGTGCTGGCGCCGGAGCATGTGGAGCGTCGCAGCGTCGGCTTCGGCGCGCCGTTCGAGCTGGTCGCGGGCATCACCGCCGAGATATTCCCGGTTCCGGGCAAGATCGCGCTGTTTCTGGAGCGCGGCGAGATCGCGGCCTCCGGCGCGGTGGCGACCGCCGTGGAGGGCGAGCAGACGGTGGGGGTGGAACTCAGCGACGGCGTGGCGCGTGTGCTCTTCATTCCCGGCTGCGCGATCATGACCGACGCGCTGCGCGCCCGCATCGAGGGCGCCGATGCCGTGCTGTTCGACGGCACGGTGTGGCGCGACGACGAAATGGTGGCCGCTGGCGTCGGCACCAAGACCGGCGCGCGCATGGGCCACATGGCGATGTCCGGCCCTGAAGGTTCGCTCGCCGCCTTGTCTCAAATCAAAGTCAAACGCAAGATCTTCGTACATATAAACAACACCAATCCGGCACTCATCGAAGGATCGCCGGAACGCCGTGCAGTAGAAGCTGCCGGGTGGGAAGTTGCCGAAGACGGGATGGAGATCACGCCATGACCACATTGCTTTCGCCGGAAGAGCTGGAAGCGCGGCTGCGCGACGTCGGCAAGCGCCGATACCACAGCCTGCACCCTTTCCATAAGCTGCTGCACAATGGCGATCTGGATTTCGGCCAGGTCCAGGCCTGGGCGCTGAACCGCTATTATTACCAGGCGATGATCCCGGTGAAGGATTCGTCCATCCTCGCCCGGATGGAGGAGCCGGAGCTGCGCCGCGCCTGGCGCCAGCGCATTATCGACCATGATGGCGACCGCGAAGGCGAGGGCGGCATCGCCCGCTGGATCAAGCTGACCGACGGCCTCGGTCTCGATCGCGACTATGTCACCTCGCTGCGCGGCCTGCTGCCCGCCACCCGTTTCGCGGTCGACGCCTATGTCCATTTCGTGCGCGAGAAGACCCTGCTCGAGGCCATCGCCTCCTCGCTCACGGAGATGTTCTCGCCCGGCATCATCGGCGAGCGTGTCGCCGGCATGCTGAAGAACTATGATTTCGTCTCCAAGGAGACGCTGGCCTATTTCGACAAGCGCCTGACCGAGGCGCCGCGCGATGCCGATTTCGCGCTGGACTATGTGAAGCGCCACGCCCGCACGCCGGAACAGCAGGACGCGGCGATCCGGGCGCTGGAGTTCAAGTGCGACGTGCTGTGGGTGCAGCTCGACGCGCTGTATTTCGCCTATGTGGAGCCGAAGATGGCCTATCCCGGAGCCTTCGTGCCGAATGCGGCCGCGCCGCCCCGCGAGGACGCCTGAGTGGCGCCCGCGCTCGCCCCCGCCGGCATCCCGCGGCTCGCCCGCGGGGTGCGGCTGCGCCATGACGAGGCGCGCGGGCAGTGGGTGCTGCTCGCGCCCGAGCGCGTGCTGCATCCCGACCCGGTGGCGGTGGAAATCCTGCGCCGGGTCGACGGCGCCCGCTCGATCGACGCGATCGTCGACGACCTGATCCTCGCCTTCGCGATCGACCGCGAGCGGGTGGCCGGCGACGTCGACGCCTTCCTGGCCAATCTCGCCGCGAAGGGAATGGTGGAGGTGGCGACATGAACGTGGCGACCCTTCCCGGCGCCGGTACCGAGCCGCTGGCCCGTCCCCCGGTGCCGCCGCCCTATGGCATGCTGGCGGAACTGACCCACCGCTGCCCGCTGCAGTGCCCCTACTGCTCGAACCCGGTCGAGCTCGACCGCCGCAATGCCGAGCTCGACACCGAGACCTGGCTGCGGGTGTTCTCCGAGGCGGCCCGGCTCGGCGTGCTGCAGGTGCATCTGTCCGGTGGCGAGCCGACCTCCCGGCGCGACCTCGAGGCGATGATCCGGCACTGCGTGACGGTGGGGCTCTACACCAACCTCATCACCGCGGGCGTCGGCATCACGCCGGAGCGGCTGAAGGCGATCTCCGACGCCGGGGTCGACCACGTCCAGCTCTCCTTCCAGGGCGCGGACGCGGCGACGACGGACCTCGTCTCGAATTTCCGCGGCGCCCATGAGCGCAAGCTCGCCTTCGCCGCCGAGGTGCGCCGGCTCGGCCTGCCGCTCACCATCAATTCGGTGGTGCACCGGGCCAATATCCACCAGATCCCCGATTTCATCGAGCTGGCGATCACGCTCGGCGCCAAGCGGGTGGAGATCGCACATTCGCAATATTACGGCTGGGCCCTGCGCAACCGCGCGGCGCTGATGCCGACCCGCGAACAGGTGTTCTGGGCGCTGGAGGTCGTCGAGAAGGCGCGCGAGCGGCTGCGCGGCGTGCTCACCATCGACGCGGTGGTGCCGGATTATTACGCCAAATATCCCAAGCCCTGCATGAATGGCTGGGGCAAGCAGTCGCTCAACGTCACCCCTTCCGGCAAGGTGCTGCCCTGCCACGCCGCCGAGACCATTCCCGGGCTCGATTTCTGGAATGTGCGGGACCACGGGCTGTCGGAGATCTGGCAGGACTCGCCGGCCTTCAACGCCTATCGCGGCACGGACTGGATGCCGCCGCTGTGCCAGGGCTGCGAGCGCAAGGAAATCGACTGGGGCGGCTGCCGCTGCCAGGCGATGGCGATTGCCGGGGATGCCGCCGCCACCGATCCCGCCTGCCACAAATCCCCGCTCCACGCCCATCTGCTCGCGCTTGCCGAGGAAGATGCGGTCCGGGAAGAGCAGCCTTTCGACTATCGCCGTTACCTGCAGCCCGACCGGGCTTCGTGACGTGCCGACCGGAGTTCACGTGATGCGTCGCCTTCTCGCCAGCTTCGCCGTGGTGGCCAGCCTCTCCCTCGCCGGCGCGGCGGCGATGGCCGCCCCCACCGGAGCCGCGCTGTTCTTCGAGACGCCCTTCCTCGCGGACCTGCCGGCGGGAACGACGCTTTCCTACAGCTACCACCACACCACCACCGACCCGTCGCTCGGCGAAAGCTTCGACGAGAAGATGGAGATGAAGATCGCGGCCGCGCCGGAGGACGCCGCCAAGCGCGTCGCCGACGTCGACATCTTCCGCGGCACCCAGCATCGCGAGGCCGGGCCCTTCCCGGTCGCGCTCGGCAATCCGCTGGCGCTGGTGCTGCTGGAGCGCGAGGCCAAGGAGATCGCCCAGCTCACCAAGGGCAGCCCCTTCTACATCCGCAACCGGATGAAGGAGGCGCTCATGAATGCCAAGGTGGAGGACATCCGCCTTTCCTACGCCGGCAAGGATGTGCCGGCCTGGAAGCTGGACATGGCACCCTTCGCCACTGATCCGCACAAGGAGCAGCTGCAGGAGATCGCCAACCGCAGCTACAGCTTCGTCTTCTCGCAGGCGGTGCCGGGCGGGCTCTACGAGGTCAGGGTGGTGACGCCCAAGGCCGACAAGTCCGGCACGATGATCGAGACCGTGGTGACGCTCGCGGGCAGCACCGGCACCGCCGCGGCGCCGTAAACACGCCGCCCGCGCTGCTTGCGGCGCGAAGGACGGCAGCAAAAAGGGAGAACATCCATGCGCAGGATCGCCGGTCTCTTCGTCGCGGGCGCGCTGGCGCTCGGCAGTGCCGGGGGCGCGCTGGCGCAGACCGCCGCGACTCCCGGGGCGGACGCGGCCGCCCCGTCCTCCGGCCCGGCGGGCGCAGCCGCCTCGTCCTCCGGAGCGGCTTCCAGCCCGGGCTGGTCGCCTCCCTCACCCGCCACCCTTGCCACCACCAACCCGGCCACCGGCCAGCCGCTGCCGGTCGGGGTCAGCCGGCCGGCGCAGCAGGTCAGCATGCCGGCGGGGCTGACGAACGACTATCCCACCGTCGCGCGGGCGGACTATGTGTTCGCCTGCATGGCCGCCAACGGCCAGACCCGGCTGTCGCTGGAAAAGTGCTCCTGCTCCATCGACACCATCGCCACCATCCTGCCCTATGAGAAATATGTCGAGGCGGAGACCATCCTGTCGGTCGGCCAGGTGGCGGGGCAGCAGGCCGAGGTGTTCCGCGCCACCGGCATGTTCCGCGACATGGTGGCCGATCTGCGCCGGGCGCAGGCGGAAGCCGAGGTCACCTGCTTCTACTGAGCGTCCGCCGGGCCTGCGGCGGCCGGCCGCCAGGTTGCGGGGGCAAGGTTCCGGCGGCAAGGTCCCGGCCGCCAGGTTGCGAAGGCGTCGCCCGGCACCTGCGCCCCGACACCTGCGCCGGAGCGCATCGGGCGCGATCGCGGCCCCGCCCGCGCCGCGCAGGACCGCGGCACGGGGCGGCCCGGCCTGCCGCGTCAGCTCCCCTGCTTCAGTTCGCTCTCGAAGTTGCGCCCGGTGGTGTCGGCCGCATCGACCCGGATTTCCTTGCCGGTCGGCTCGTAGGAGAACTGCAGCGCGGGGTCCTCGCTGAGCGAGATGCCACCGGTCATCGAGAGGATGAGCTCGTCGCCCTGCTTCACCTCGATTCGGTCGACATACTGCGCGGGGATGTAGAGCCGGGTCACCTGGTCCATCTGCAGCCCGGAATAATTGGGGTGGCGGATCATGAGCTGCACCCGCGAGAGCCGGGTGGCCTGGGTGGCGTCGCCCTGCTGGCCGTTGTCCACCACCTTCAGCTTCATCTGGCCGATGTTCCGCAGCGCGGCTTCTTCATCCTTCATCGCCGGGGCGGAACAGCCGCCCGAGGCCTTCACGAAACGCTCGGTCATCTGCAGCGACCCGTCGGACAGTTCGGCGACGGCGCGGACATAGGAATAGGAATTGACCCGCAGCCGGGTGCCGAGGCTGAGGTCGCGCCGCTCGCCGCCGAAGCTGAAGGTGGCGGCGACCGGGGCGGGGTTCTCGTCGACGATGAGGGTGAGCTTCTTCACGGTGCGGCTGTCGCCGGCGGGCAGCGCCACCGACACGTCCACCGGCACCATGGCGGCGTCCTCGGCCCGGGTGGGTGCGGTCAGCGTCAGCAGCGGACTCTTGTCGGTGATCGGGCGTTCGCCGAACACATCCGGCTTAAGCTCCTGCCAGGTCTGGCCGGAGGCGGCTTCCTCGCCGGCGGCGGCGGCGCCCACCCCGGCGAGAAGGGTGATGGCCAGGATCGAGGTGGCCAATGCGGCCTTGGCGTAGTGCATGACGTCCTCCGGTGCCTCGCCCCCGGTCGTTGATTGCCGGGCGATGACGCAGGCATCATACGCTCATCGCGCGTGGATTGCAGTCACATGATGCAGAGCGATGCCGGCCGCGGTGGCGACGTTCAGCGAGTCGAAGTTCCCCCGCATCGGGATGCGCACGGTCAGCGTCCGCTCCATGATGCGCGGCGGCAGGCCCGGCCCTTCGGCCCCGAGCAGCAGCGCGGTGCGGGGCGGGGGGCGGCAGTCCGCGAGGTCCAGCGCGCCGGCCGGCGTGAGGGCGAGCGGGGTGAAGCCGTGCGCCACCACCAGGTCGAGCAGCGTGTCGATCGCCCCGCCGCGGGCGAACGGCACCATCAGCGCCCCGCCCACCGAGACGCGGATCGCCTTGCGGTAGAGCGGGTCGCAGGAGGCGGTGTCGAGCAGCACGGCATCGGCCCCGAACGCCGCCGCGTTGCGGAAGATGCCGCCGATATTGTCGTGGTTGGAGACGCCGGACACGACCAGAACGGTCGCCCGTTCCGGCAGCTCTGCCATCAGCGCGGCGGCATCGGCTTCCGGGCCGCGCCGGCCGATGCCGAGCAGGCCGCGGTGGATGTGGAAGCCGGTGATGCCGTCGAGCACCGCCTGCCCGGCCGTGTAGATCGGCAGGCCCTCCGGCGCCTGCGCCAGCAGCGGGGCCAGCGCCTCGACCCGGCTTTCCGCCAGCAGCAGGGAATCGAGCGGGAAGCGGTTGCGCGGCGACAGCGCGACGTCGAGCACGGTGCGGCCCTCGACGATGAAGCGGCCGGCCCGCCCGACGAGGTCGCGCTCGCGGATGGCGTGGTAGGCGTCGATGCGCGGATCGTCGGGCGAGGCGATGGGGATGAGCGGGCTCACCCCTCCAGCTCCTCGCGGAGCATTTCCAGCGCCAGCCACTCCTCCTCGGCCTTGGCGAGCTCGGCCTGGGTGCGGGTCAGCTCGGCGGTGGCCTTCTGGAAGCCGGCGGGGTCGCGGGTGTAGAAGTTCGGCGTGTGAAGGGTGTTGCCGAGCCGGGCGACGTCGGATTCGAGCTGGGCGATGCGCTTGGGCAATTGCTCCAGCGCGTGCTTCTCCTTGAAGGAGAGCTTGCGCTTCGCGGCGGGCTTGGCCGCAAGCTTGGCCGCGGGTGCGCCGGGCGGCGCGGCGGCCGGGACCTTCTCCGCCCGCTCGGCCTTCTCCTCCAGGGCACGCGCCTTCACGCCGTGGCCGCGCTGGGTCACCATGTCGGAATAGCCGCCGGCATAGACTGCCCAGTTGCCGTCGCCTTCGAAGGCGATGATGGCGGTGACGGTGCGGTCGAGGAAGTCGCGGTCGTGGCTCACCAGCAGCACGGTGCCGGCATAGTCGTCGATCATCTCTTCCAGCAGGTCGAGGGTCTCGAGGTCGAGGTCGTTGGTCGGCTCGTCCAGCACCATAAGGTTCGAGGCCTGGGCGAGGGCGCAGGCCAGCAGCAGCCGCCCCCGCTCGCCGCCCGAGAGCTTCGACACCGCGGTGCCGGCCTGTTCGGGCGTGAACAGGAAGTCCTTCATATAGCCGATGACGTGGCGCGGATTGCCGCCGACGAACACCTGGTCGCCGCGCCCGTCGGTCAGCGTGTCGCGCACCGAGCGGTTGGGGTCGAGCGCCGCGCGGCGCTGGTCGAGCGTCGCCATCTCGATATTGGTGCCGAGCTTGGCCTTGCCGCGGTCCGGCGCCAGTTCGCCGGTGAGCATCTTCAGCAGCGTGGTCTTGCCGGCGCCGTTCGGCCCGACGATGCCGATGCGGTCGCCGCGCTGGATGCGGATCGAGAGATCGCGCACGATGACACGCTCGCCATAGCTCTTGCCGATATGCTCGGCTTCCATCACCAGCTTGCCGGAGACGTCGGCCTCGGTCGCGGTGACCGAGATGGTGCCGACCGCGCGGCGGTGGTCGCGGAACTGGGCGCGCAGATCCGCCAGCTCGCCGACGCGCCGCATGTTGCGCTTGCGCCGGGCGGTGACGCCGTAGCGCATCCAGTGTTCTTCCGCGACGATCTTGCGGGCGAGCTTCTGCTGGTCGCGCTCTTCTTCTTCCAGCACCTGGTCGCGCCATTCCTCGAAGAAGGCGAAGCCGCGCTCCATGCGCTTGGTGCGGCCGCGGTCCAGCCACACCGTGGCGCGGGTCAGGTCCTGCAGGAAGCGGCGGTCATGGCTGATGAGCACCAGCGCCGATCGCAGGGAGGCGATCTCGCTCTCCAGCCATTCGATGGCGGGCAGGTCGAGATGGTTGGTCGGCTCGTCCAGCAGCAGAATGTCGGGCTCGGGCGCCAGCACCCGTGCCAGCGCGGCGCGGCGGGCCTCGCCGCCGGAGAGGTTCGCCGGGTTCTCCTCGCCGGTGAGGCCGAGTTCGTTCAGCAGGTAGAGCGCGCGATATTCCGGGTCGCCCGGCCCCATGCCGGCCTCGACATAGGCGAGCGTCGTGGCGAAGCCGGAAAGGTCCGGCTCCTGCGGGAGATAGCGCACCGTCGCGCCGGGCTGGACGAACCGGGTGCCGCTGTCCTGCTGCACGAGGCCGGCGGCGATCTTGAGCAGCGTCGACTTGCCCGAGCCGTTGCGGCCGACAAGGCCGAGCCGCTCGCCCTGCGAGACGGAAAGCTCCGCCGATTCGAGCAGCGGGGTGCCGCCGAAGGTGAGGGCGATGTTCTGGAGAAGCAGAAGGGGAGGAGCCATGGCGCGGGGATAGGGGCAAAGCCGCGCCGGGGCAAGGGGGCGCACGCGATGGCCCCGGGGGCGGCGGGAAGAAACCGGCCGGCCGCGGCCCGCCGGCCGCCGGGGTGGCGGCGGAAACCCTCAGGCTTCCCCGTGCCGGTGGAACACGCAGGCGAGCTTGTTGCCGTCGGGGTCGCGGACATAGGCGGCATAGAAGCCGGGTCCATATTGCGGGCGCAGGCCCGGCGCGCCCTCGTCCGTGCCGCCATGGGCGAGCGCGGTGCGGTGGAAGGTGTCCACCGCCGCGCTGTCCGGGGCGCGGAAGGCCACCATAGTGCCATTGCCGGCGGTGGGCGCCGCGCCGTTGAAGGGCCGGGACAGCCACAGGCTGACGCCGTCGTCATAGTCGGCGCCATAGCCCTCCCAGCCGGGCACGGCGTCGGTGCGGCGGGCATGGCCGAGCGGCGCCAGAACCGCATCGTAGAAGGCGGTGGCGCGGCCAAGATCGGCGACGCCGAGGGTGGTGTAGAGGATGAGCGACATGGCGACCTTCGCGAGCGGATGGGGACTATCGTTTCCCGGCGTGACGCCCGCGTAAACCCCCCTCTGCCGCGGGCGGGCGGCCGGCGACGCCGGAGCGTTCCCGTCCTGCGGAAGGGCGAAGGCGACGGGCCCCCCGGGCGGCGGGCTTTCCGCGCGCCGGCCGCGCCCACTTCGCGCGAAAACCCTCTAAGCTGCGCAACCCTGTCGCCACGAATGCCGGGAATGCCGCCCATGTCCGCCGTGTCCGCCGCCGTGTCCTCTTCCGCCCCCGCTGCGATGCCTGCCGATGCCGCGCTCCTCGCCACTCTCGCCGCCCGCCTCGGCGCGGCGCATGTGCTCACGGCGCCGCAGGATGTCGCGCTGCACCTGCGGGAGGAGCGCGGGCTCTATGCCGGGCGCACCCCGGCGGTGGTGAAGCCGGGCTCGACCGAGGAGGTCGCCTTCGTGGTGGCGGCCTGCGCGCAGGCCGGGGTGCCAATCGTGCCGCAGGGCGGCAATACCGGGCTGGTCGGCGGGCAGATGCCGTTCGGCGAGGTGCTGCTGTCGCTGACCCGGCTCGACCGCATCCGCGCGGTGGACCCGGTGGACATGACCATGACGGTGGAGGCCGGCTGCATCCTGGAGGACATCCACCGCGCCGCCGAGGCGCAGGGCTGCCTGTTCCCGCTCCACATCGCCTCGCAGGGCTCCTGCCGCATCGGTGGCAACCTCGCCACCAATGCCGGCGGCACCGCCGTGCTGCGCTATGGCAACGCCAAGGAGCTGGTGCTCGGGCTGGAGGTGGTGCTGGCGGACGGGCGGGTGTGGAACGGGCTGAAGCGGCTGCGCAAGAACAATGCGGGCTATGACCTGCGCCAGCTTTTCCTCGGCAGCGAGGGCACGCTCGGCATCATCACCGCCGCCGTGCTCAAGCTGTTCCCGCGCCCGGCCCAGCGCGTCACCGCCTTCGCCGGGGTGCCCGACCCGCGCGCGGCGCTGGCCCTGATGAAGCGCCTGCGGGAGGAGGCGGGCGATGCCCTCACCACCTTCGAGCTGATGGCGAGCTTCGGGCTGGAGACCGTGCTGAAGCACATGAGCGGCACGGTGCGCCCGCTCGCGGAGGCCTATCCCTGGTACGTGCTGGTCGAGCTTTCGGCGCCGACCCGGGCCTTCGACCTCGGCGCGCTGATGGAGGCGGGGCTGGGCGCCGCCTTCGAGGCGGGCGAGGTGCTGGACGCCACCATCGCCGCCAGCGAGGCGCAGGCGGCGGCGCTGTGGCGGCTGCGGGAGGACATGTCGGAGGCGCAGAAGCACGAAGGCGGCTCGGTCAAGCACGACGTCTCGGTGCCGGTGTCCCGCGTGCCGGAATTTCTGGAGCGTGCGCTGCCGGCCGTTGAGGCGCGGCTGCCAGGGCTGCGGCCGTGCCCCTTCGGCCATGTCGGCGACGGCAACATCCATTTCAATCTCAGCCAGCCGGTGGGCATGGACAAGGCGGCCTTCCTTGCGCTTTGGGAGGATTTCAACCGCATCGTCCACGACATCGTCGTCGACATGGACGGCTCCATCGCCGCCGAGCACGGCATCGGCCGGCTGAAGCGCGACGAACTCGCCCATTACGCTGATCCCCTCGCGCTGGAGCTGATGCGCCGGCTGAAGCAGGCGATGGATCCCGCGGGATTGCTCAATCCCGGAAAGGTCATCCTTACCGAGGAACAGTCTTCCTCATGATTGGAAGAATTAAAATGTAGTAGTTGGGAAGGCAATGCTCTTTCCAATGATTCTACATTGATCGATTCCCGGCATTTTATATTGTCGGGCGCCAGCGGACGGGTTTAAGGATGCACGACACTTGGACAGTGCCGGTGCACGACCTGCTGCCCGTTGATGCACGCGATCGCGCACCGGACGCCCGGAACGGGATATCCTCATGCGCAAGCTCCGCCGGCCCTCGCGGCTCGTCTCCTCGCCCCTCTCGCTGCTGCCCCGCTTCGCGCTGCGTGCCGTGGCGGTGCTTGCCGTGGCGGCACTGATGGGGCCGGGGCAGGGCGCGCTTGCGCAGGCGGAACCGCCCGCTCCCGCCGCGGCACCCTCGGCCGCGCCCGGCGCTGCGGCGACCCCGCCGGCCTCCGTGCTGCCCAACCTCGTGGCGCCGCCCCCGCCCGCGGCTTCCGTGCCGGCGGGCGCCGCGTCCCCCATCGCCGCGCCCGCCGCGGGCGCCGAGCCTGCGCCGGTCGCGAGCGAAGCCGCGGCGCCGGGGGCCGCGCCGCCTGCTCCGCCGCCCGCCGCCGCCGGCGGCATCGGCATGCCGCACGACCTGTCGCCCTGGGGCATGTTCATGGCGGCGGACTGGGTGGTGAAGGCGGTCATGCTCGGCCTCGCCTTCGCTTCCGTCGTCACCTGGACCATCTGGCTGGCCAAGTCGCTCGAACTGATGGTGGCCTCGCGCCGCCTGCGCCGGGCGTTGCGCGGGCTGCTGGCCTCCGCCACGCTCGAGGCTGGCCACCGCGCCACCGGCGAGGCCGCCGGGCCGGCGACCGCGATGGTGCGGGTGACGGAGCTGGAGCTTCAGCGCTCGGGCGACCTGCCGGCGGAGGGCATCAAGGAGCGCGTCGCCATCTCGCTCGGCCGCATCGAGGCCGGGGCCGGCCGCCGCATCACCCGCGGCACCGGCATCCTCGCCACCATCGGCGCCACCGCGCCCTTCGTCGGCCTGTTCGGCACGGTGTGGGGCATCATGAATTCCTTCATCGGCATCGCGAAGACCCAGACCACCAACCTCGCCGTGGTGGCGCCGGGCATCGCCGAGGCGCTGCTCGCCACCGCCATCGGCCTCGTCGCCGCCATTCCCGCGGTGATCATCTACAATCATTTCAGCCGGCAGGTGTCGGGCTATCGCGCGCTGCTCGGCGACACCTCCGCCGAGATGCTCCGCCTGCTCTCGCGCGATCTCGACCGCCGCGACGTCGCGCGCGAGGCCCGGCAGGAACGCGAGGCCCGCGAGCGCGAGGGCGCGGTTCAGCAGGCCGTGCAGAAGCGGCTGCGCGCCGCGGCGGCGGCGGAATAGGCCGGCACAGCGAGGAGCGCACCCATGGCCGCGAAACTCCACACCGGGGACGGCGACGACCTGCCCGAAAACCACGAGATCAACGTCACCCCCTTCATCGACGTCATTCTCGTGCTGCTCATCATCTTCATGGTGGCGGCGCCGCTCTCCACCGTCGACGTGGCGGTGGACCTGCCGGCCTCCACCGCGCAGCCGCACCCGCGGCCGGACAAGCCGGTCTACGTCACCGTGAAAAGCGATCTCGGCCTTGCGCTCGGCAATGAGGACGTGCCGCGCGAGGCCATCGCCACCGCGCTCGCCGCCGCCACCGATGGCAACAAGGACAGCCGCCTCTTCCTGCGCGCCGACAAGACGGTGCCCTATGGCGACCTGATGGAGGTGATGAACCTGCTGCGCGCCGCCGGCTATCTCAAGATCGCGCTGGTCGGGCTGGAAGCGGTGCCCGGCGCGCCGAGTGGCGCCCCCGCCGCGGTCGGCGCCGCCAGCCCCGGCCCGGCGGCGCCATGAGCGTTCTGCTGCTGCAGGCGGATGGCGGCCGCCACCGGCTGGCCGAAGGCGCCCGCTGGCTCGGCTGCGGGGTGCTGGTCCTCGGGCTGCACGCCGGCGTGGTCGGCTATCTCGGCAGCCGCCCGCCGGAGATGCCCTCGGACGCGTCCGCCCCCATCATGATCGAGCTGGCCGAGCTGCCGGTGGCGCCGGCCGCCGAGCCGGTCGAGCTGCCGCCGGGCCCGCAGATGGAGCAGGCCGACGAGGCGCCGGAGGAGGTGCCGCCGGACCCGCTGGCCGAGGCCGAGGACGCGCCTCCCCCCGAGCCGACCCCGCCGGTGGAGGAGCCGCTGCCCAAGGTGGAGGCCGCCCCGGTGGAGAACATCGAGGTGCCGCTGCCCCCGCCCATGCCGCTCGCCGCCGAACTGACGCCGCCAAAGGACGCGCCGGAGGAAAAGCCGGTCGAGCGGCCGAAGCCGCGGCCCAAGCCGGCCCAGAAGCCGAAGCAGAAGCCCAAGGTGATCGCCGACAAGCCGCCGGCGCCGCGCACCTCCGCCGCCGCCTCGGTGAACGCGCCGCCGGCCGATGTCGCCGCCGCGCCGAATGCCGGCGTCAGCTCCTCCGCCCGCGCCACCGCCGCCAGCTGGCGCAGCCGGCTGCTGGCCCATCTCAACCGCAACAAGCGCTATCCCGGCGAGGCGCGGGCGCGGGGCGAGCAGGGCCAGCCGCGCGTCGCCTTCACCATCGACCGCAGCGGGCGGGTGCTGGGCGCGCGGCTGGTCGGCGGCTCGGGCAGCGGCACGCTGGACGAGGAGGCGCTGGCCATGGTGCGCCGGGCCTCGCCCTTTCCGCCGCCGCCGCCGGAAGTGGCGGGCGGGCCGTTCACCTTCACCGTGCCGGTGAATTTCTCGATGCGCTGAGCCGCGGCCGTACCCGCCGCCGCGCCGGGGGCGCGGTCACCGGCGCGCGCCGCGCCGGTCGCGCTTCAGGCCGCCGCCGCTTCGCGCCGCATCGGGGTGGGGCCGGGCGTATCCTGCGCCGCCCAGCAGGCAACGAGACGGCCGGCCTTGGTTTCCAGCGGCGGCATCTCGCTGCGGCAGCGCGGCATCACCAGCGGGCAGCGCGGATTGAAGGGGCAGCCGGTCGGCGGGTTGAAGGGGGAGGGCAACTCGCCCTCCAGCACGATGCGGTCCTTCTTGGCGCCGGGCTCGGCCATCGGCGTCGCCGACATCAGGGCGCGGGTATAGGGGTGCTTGGCCGCCGTGAAGATGGCATCGCGCGGGCCATGCTCCACGGCGCGGCCGAGATACATCACCATGACCTCATCGGCCATGTGGCGGACCACGCCGAGGTCGTGGCTGACGAAGACATAGGCGACGCCGAGGCCCTCCTGCAGCTCCACCAGCAGGTTCAGCACCTGCGCCCGCACCGAGACGTCGAGCGCCGAGACCGGCTCGTCCAGCACCAGGATCTTCGGCTTCAACACCAGCGCGCGGGCGATGGCGATTCGCTGGCGCTGGCCGCCGGAGAACATGTGGGGGTAGCGGCCATGGTGCTCCGGCCGCAGCCCCACCCGCGCCATCATGTCGAGGGCGCGGGCGCGCCGCTCCGCCGCGGAGAACGGGGTGTTGACCAGCAGCGGCTCCTCGATGGCGGCGCCGATGGTCTGGCGCGGATTCAGCGAGCCATAGGGGTTCTGGAATACCATCTGCACCTCGCCGCGGTAGCGGCGGCGGGTGGCGGCGTCGGCGTCGGCGACATCGACGCCGCTGAGGAACAGCGCGCCCGCGCCCGGCGCCTCGATCATGGTCAGCATGCGGGCCAGCGTCGATTTGCCGGAGCCGGATTCGCCGACCACCGCCAGGGTCGAGCGCGGCGCGAGGCGGAAGCTGATGCCGGCCACCGCCTTCACCGTGGCGGGGGCGGAAAGGAAGCCGCGGGAGACCTCGTAGGACTGGGGGAGGTTCACCGCCTCGAGCACGGGCTGGGTCATCGTCGCCTCCTAGGCCGCGGCCGGCGTGCGCTGCGGCACGCCGTCGACGAGGGGGGTGTGGCACAATGCGAGGCCGAGATCGGCGCCCGCGCGCGGCGGCGGCACGGTGCGGCAGCGCTCGGTGGCGAAGCGGCAGCGCGGGGAGAACAGGCAGCCCTTCGGCCGGTCGGCGAGACCCGGCACCACGCCGGGAATCGAAGGCAGCAGGCGCCCGCTCGCCCGCTCCGGCAGCGCGGCGAGCAGCGCGGCGGTGTAGGGGTGGTGCGGGTCGCGGAACAGCCCTTCGGTCGGCTGCATCTCCACCTGCTGGCCGGCATAGTGGACGCAGACCCGCTGCGAGGTCTCGGCCACCACCCCCATGTCGTGGGTGATGAGCACCAGCCCCACCCCGTTCTCGCGCTGCAGCCGCACCAGCAGGTCGAGGATCTGCGCCTGGATGGTGACGTCGAGCGCCGTGGTGGGCTCGTCGGCGATGATGAGCTTCGGCCGGCAGGCCAGCGCCATCGCGATCATCACACGCTGGCTCATGCCGCCGGAGAGCTGGTGCGGGAAGGCCCGCAGCCGCCGCTCCGGCTCGGGGATGCCGACCTCGTTCAGCAGCTCGATGGCGCGGGCCCGCCGCGCCGCCCGGCCGAGGCCGAGATGGGTCTTGAGCGCCTCGCCGATCTGGAAGCCGACGGTGAAGCAGGGGTTGAGGCTCGACATCGGCTCCTGGAAGATCATGGCGAGGTCGCGCCCGATGATCCGGCGCCGCTCGCGCGGGGTCATCGCCGCGAGGTCCTGCCCGTCGAACATCAGCCGGTCGGCGGTCACCGTGGCGGTCCAGGGCAGCAGGCCCATCACCGCCAGCATGGCGACCGACTTGCCCGAGCCGGACTCGCCGACGATGGCGACCAGCTCGCCCGGCGCGACATCGAGATCCACCCCGTCCACCGCGCGGAACGGACCGCGCGAGGTGGCGAAGGAGACGGTGAGGTTGCGGATGGAGAGGAGGGTCATGAAATCCGGGACCGGACGTGCTATATGAGGGATGACGTGGAAGGATGCGTCACACAGGAGGCTCTCATGCGAGGCCCTATTCTCCCGATCGTGGCGGGTCAGTAGTTGCCGCAGGGCTCCCCGGCACTGAGGGGTCGCGGGCCATCGGCGTGGCGGCGGCGCTTTCCGCCCTGTCCGGCGGCGTGTCCGCCAGCGCGATGGTCAGAGCCGCGAAATCCGTCACCTTGAATTCGAAGTCGGGCGGCTCCACAGGCGGAAGGGACACCAGGCGCCGCGGTCCTTCCGGGGCTTCCACAAACCGCCGCAGCTTGGCCAGCGCCGCCATGCCGGCGCCGTCCGTCGCCTGTGCGAGGTCGTAGTAGCCGGCCAGGAGCTGAGCTTTCTTGCCCAACGAAAGGCCCTTCAGCGCCCCGGCGCTGACGGCATCGCCTGAGGTGTTGAGCATGCCGTTCAGATTGTAGTACCTCACAACCTCGAAGATGCAGTCGTGGGGTATGCGGTCGTAATGCTCGACCGCCTGCGCGAAGATCGGGTCGGAGGTGTCGGCCTTGGCGGCGGCACCAGGCGTGGCGGCATCGGTGCCGGCAGGCGGCTGCGGCTCATCCAGTTCGGCGGCGATCTTCTTCTTCACGCTGGCAGCGGTGAGCGCCCGGCGCTGCTGGCGCAGGTTCGACGAAATCTCCGCATAAAGGGCGATGGCGAGATCGACGCGCGCCTCGGCGCGCTGGTCGCGCCGCTCCAGCTCCTGCGCCAGCCGGCCGAGGAAGAAGGTTGCGAGCGTTGTGCCGGCCACGAACAGCGCACCCCAAGCGGTGGCCGTATCGCGGGACAGGCCGAGCGCGGTGAGCCCGGCGAACAGAACCACCAGCGCCACGAAGATGCCGGCGATCACCACCGCGGCGGCGCGGTACCACTCGGGGCTGTCGTCCCACAGGCGTCGCGTCGTCTGCCGCGCCCAGCGCAGGAAAAGCCGCGCCGCACCTGAGGGGTGCGGGGCGTTCGGCGTGGGCGCGCGCCGGCTTTCCATCCCGCTCAGCTCCGCCGCAGCTTGGGGTCGAGCGCGTCGCGCAGGCCATCACCCATCAGGTTGATCGCCACCACGGTGATGAGGATGGCGAGGCCGGGCAGGGTGACGATCCAGGGCGCGGCGCGGATGAACTCGCGGCTGTCGGCCAGCATCGCCCCCCATTCCGGGGTGGGCGGCTGGGCGCCGAGCCCGAGGAAGCCCAGCGCCGCCGCCTCCAGGATGGCGTCGGAGACGCCGAGCGCGGCCTGCACGATGAGCGGGGCGAGGCAGTTCGGCAGCACGGTGACGAACATCAGCCGCAGCCGGCCGACGCCGGCGACCTGCGCCGCCACCACATATTCCTTCGACAGCTCCGCCAGCGCCGCCGCCCGCACGATGCGGACATAGCGCGGCAGGTAGACCACCGTCACCGCCACGATGGTGTTGAGGAGGCTCGGCCCCAGCACCGCCACCACCAGGATCGCCAGCACCAGGCTGGGAATGGCGGTGATGACGTCCATCACCCGCATCACCACGGTGTCGACCAGCCCGCGCAGGAAGGCGGCGGCGAGGCCGAGCACGATGCCGACCGCGACCGAGACCAGCATCACCGAGATGCCGATGCCGAGCGAGATGCGCGCGCCATAGATCAGCCGTGAGAGCAGGTCGCGCCCAAGCGCGTCAGTGCCGAGGGGAAAGGCCCAGCTTCCGCCCTCCGCCCAGAACGGCGGCTGCTGGACATGGGCGCGGAACTGCTCGGTCGGCACATGGGGGGCGACCAGCGGGGCGAACAGCGCCAGCAGCGCGATGCCCGCCACCACGGCGAGCCCCGCCACGGCGCCGCGATTTTCGCGGAAGGCGGCCCAGAAGCTGGCGAGGGCGGAGCGCTCCGCCGGCACGCTCTCCACCGGCGCCGCGAGGGCCTCGGCATCCGCCTCCAGCGGCAGGGTCATGCCGGAGGCATCGACGCTGTCGTCGGTGTTCACCCGCTCGTCGGCGAGCGAGGGGGCGTGGGCCGGGGTATGGGCGGGGGTGTGGCTGCGCGCATCAACCATGGCGGATCCTCGGGTTGATGGCGACATAGGCGAGGTCGACCAGCAGGTTCACCAGAATGACGATGCCGGAGATGAGCATGATGCCGCCCTGCAGCGCGGGGTAGTCGCGCCGGGCGATCGACTCGATCAGCCACTTGCCGACCCCGGGCCAGGCGAAGATGTGCTCGGTCAGCACCGCGCCGGCGAGCAGCGTGCCGGTCTGCAGGCCGATGACCGTGACCACCGGGATCAGCGCGTTGCGCAGCGCGTGCAACCCCACCACCCGCAGCGGCGAGAGCCCCTTGGCGCGAGCGGTGCGGACATAGTCCTCGCTCAGCACCTCCAGCATGGAGGAGCGGGTCATGCGGGCGATCACCGCCAGCGGAATGGTGCCGAGCACGATGGAGGGCAGGATGAGGTGCTGCGCCGCCGACCAGAACGCGCCCTCCTGGTCCGACAGCAGGCTGTCGATCAGCATGAAGCCGGTGACCGGCTCGAAATAGTAGTTGATGAGGTCGACCCGGCCGGAGACCGGGGTGAGGCCCCAGCTCTCCGATACCAGCATGATCAGCAGCAGCCCCCACCAGAAGATCGGCATGGAATAGCCGGTGAGCGCCACCGCCATGACCGAATGGTCGAGCAGCCCGCCCCGCTTCACCGCCGCCAGCACGCCGACCGGCACGCCGATCACCACCGCGAGCAGCAGCGCGCAGAGCGAAAGCTCCAGCGTCGCCGGGAACAGCGTGAGAAATTCGTGCAGCACGGGCGTCTTGGTGACGATGGAGACGCCGAAATCGCCATGCACCAGCCCGTTGGCGTAGTCGAGGAACTGCTGCCACACCGGGCGGTCGAGCCCCAGCTCGTGGCGGAACTGGGCGAGCCGTTCGGGCGAGATGCCGCGCTCGCCGGTGCGCACCTCGATCGGGTCGCCCGGCACCATGCGGACGGCGATGAAGGTGACG
The DNA here is from genome assembly GCA_964543245.1 of uncultured Starkeya sp. Classification (GTDB taxonomy): domain Bacteria; phylum Pseudomonadota; class Alphaproteobacteria; order Rhizobiales; family Xanthobacteraceae; genus Ancylobacter. Next base: position 279 of record CAZIXP010000075.1, on the reverse strand, counting down.
AACATCAGCGCCACGAAGGTCGGCAGCGTCAGCGCGACGCGGCGGATCACGAAACGGAGCATGGTCATCCCGGGTGGCGATGCGCATCGGCGGGCCGCGGCGCCCGGGGGGGAACCCCCGGGACGACGCAGCGGCGCGGCGTTGCGGATCAGCGTTCGTGGCATCGGACCGGCGCGGCGACAGTCCGTGCGCGGCATGGGACGGCGCAGGCGCCGCGGCCCGCCGCGCGGCGCGTTCCCGGCGCGCGCTCGAGCGCAGGGAAAGCCGGCGGCGTTGGTG
>CAZIXP010000074.1:15442-18924 GCA_964543245.1 uncultured Starkeya sp. | reverse complement strand
GGCGTCAGGCGGCCGCGGCTGGTAGGCGGCGCGGGTCCGCGGCGCGCGGGGCGGCAGCCCCGGGCGCGCGGGGTCCACCGGGCGCGGCTCGGCGGCAGGCCGGCGCGCCGCCGGCGGGGCCGCGGGCGCTGGCGCATCAGCCGCCGCCGCCACAGTCGGGGCCTCCGCGCTCCGGGTCTCGGAAGCATGGTCGGGGTTCGCCGCCCCGCTCCGCGCGATCTCGGCGGGAGCGACGGCGGGCCGGGCCATATCGGCCGGAGCGGCGGTGAGCCGCGCCGACGCGGCTGCCTTGGTCCCGCCCACCGGCGGCTCGGAGCCGGACACCGCCGGCGCGCGAGCCGTGGCGCTAGCGATTGGCGCCGGAGCCGGGGACAAGGGGGCGGCGGCGATCGGCGCCGGCGGCGTCGCGTCCGCCTGGCGCTCCAGCCGCGCCAGCTCCGCGGCGATCGAGGACGGCCGCAGCCGCTCCTCGAAGCTGGCGGGCACGGGACGCGGCGGGGCCGACGGCCGGGCGGCCGCGAAAGGCCGTGGCGGCGGGACCGCCGCGGCGGGCTCGCGACGGAAGACGGGTGCAGCAGGAAGATCGGCCGCGCGGGCGAAGCGCGGCGCCGCCTCCTCGTCCAGCACGGCGGCGAGTTCCGCCTTTACCGCGGCGACCGCGGCCACTGCGGCGGCGTCCTCATCCTCCATCGGCTCGACGACATCAGCGGCGAACGCGACATCCCTGGCCGCCTCGCGCGGCACCGGGACAGCCGCCGGGCGGGCCGCCGGGGCGCCGACACGGCCGGCGCCTTCGGTAGCGGTCAGTGCCGGGCGCGGCAGCTCGTCGGTAATGATGCGGCGGATGGAGGCGAGGATCTCCTCCATGGTGGGATCGACGGCCCTGGCAGTCGCAGACATGAGGCTATCCCTGGGTCGAACGGCAGCCAGAAGCCGGCGGCCCGGGGGTCATCCCCGCGCCGCCGCGGCGTCCAGCGAATCAATTGACGTCATGATTGAACTATCGCACCGCGGCGAAGGCGGCACCACCGGAAGCGCCCAATACCGTGAGAAAGACACGGAGTGGCCATGGCCGCGCCGCCAATGACCGCTCTTTCGGCTGGCCCGGTTCCCGGGCGGTGACCCCCGATTGATGGGTGTCCACCCAGCCCCGGCAAACCGCGGTTGCGGCGCCGGAGGCATCCGCCGGCGCCTGAGACGTAACCACTTCCGAAGAGGCCGCGCGGCGCCGGCGACGGCGCCTTACTGGCCGTCCGGGGTGCGCACGCCGAACCAGGCGTCCCGCACCTGGTCGTAATGCACGACCGGGTTATAGGTGTTCACCTTGAGGCCGAGCGACTTGGAGTTCAGGTTGCCGGAGGCCGAGAGCAGCGCGAACGAAGCCACCACCCGGTCGCGCTGGGCGACCACCAGCGTGGCGCGGGCGTTGAACAGGTCGGTGGTCTGCTGCAGCACGTCCAGCGTGGTGCGCTGGCCGACGCGCCATTCCTCGCGCACGCCCTTGAGCGCGATCTCGTTCGCCGCCACCGAAGCCTGGGCCGACTGGATGGCCGACTTGGCGGCGACCAGCGCACCCCAGTACTGCACCACATTGGCGCGCACCTGGGCGCGGTTCACATCGAATGCGCTGCTGGCCGAGCAGTTCCTTGGACTGGCGGATGTTCGCAAACTCGCCGCCACCCTGGTAGATCGGCACCGACAGGTTGAGGCCGACGGAGGCGGAGGTGGACCGCTCGACGCTGGAGGAGTTGTTGAAATCCTGCCCGGCCGAGCCGTTCAGCGTCAGGGTCGGGGACAGCGCGGATTCCGCGACCTTCACGTTCTGCAGCGCCGCATCCACCGAATATTCCGCCGCCTTCACCGCGGGGTGGGTGCCCAGCCCCTGCGAGATCGCGAGGTCCTGGGTGCGCGGCAGCAGGTTGTCGATCGGCTTGCCCGGCGAGAGCTTCACCGGCTGCAGCCCGATGACCTGATAGAACACCGCCCGCGCGGTGTTCAGATTGGCCTCGGCGTCGGCGAGCTGGCTTTCGGCGCTGGCGACGCTGGCCTGGGCCTGCGCGACGTCGGTGCGGGTCACCTCGCCGACCGCGAATCGGTCGTTGGTGGCGCGCAGCTCTTCCTGGAAGGCCTGCAGGTTCTGCTTGCTCAGTTCAAGCAGCGCCGCGTTCTGCAGCACGTTCATATAGGCGGTGGCGGCGTCGAGCAGCACGGTCTGCTCGGTGTTGCGCAGCAGCTCCCGCTGGCCCTTCACCTGTGACTCGGCGCTGCGCACCGAGCTGGCGGTCTTGAGGCCGTCATAGACGGTCTGGGCGATGGTGATGCCATAACCCACCGGCGAGAGGCTCGACCGGTTGGTGACGGTGCCGCCGGCGATGGTGTTCGACACCGAGATCCGGCTCTCACTCCATTGCTGGCCGGCATAGCCGCTGCCGAAGATCTGCGGCCGATAGCCCGAGAGGGCGATCGGCACGTACTCGTCGGTCGCGCGGGTGGCCGCGCGCTGCGAGTTCAGGCTCGGATTCTTCATGTAGGCGGACGCCAGAGCCTGATCGAGGGTCTGTGCATTGGCCGGAAAGGCAGTTCCTAGAAATAACGCGAACGCCGCTGACGCGACGACCTTGCCCCCGGTCGCACGATGCCACATGGCTCAAACCCCTGCGTACGCAAAAAGTGCCGGAAGCGCCTGCATCGGACGCTCCTCGGCTGCTTGACGGAGGTGGAGAATAGGTGGGCTTCCACCCCGTGTGAACCAGTCGGTTTGGTTCCGCCGCCGATTTGCCGCAGGCGCGGCACAATCGCCACAGCTCTACCGCAATTGCCTCAGAACACGAAGGCCGGCTTGGGCTCGAAACCGGGCAGCAGCGGGACGCCGGCGTCGAACACGATGCGCGAGCCGATGCCGCCCTCGGTGTTGCTGAACACCGTCGCCCGCCCGGCGCGGCCGGTGCCGACCACCGCCACGAGACGCCCGCCCGGCTTGAGCTGCGCCAGCAGCGCCGGCGGCACCGAATCCACCGAACCGTTGAGGAGGATGACGTCATAGGGCCCCTCGCGGGACCAGCCGGCGGTCAGCGGGCCCTGCACGAAGGCGGCGTTGAGCAGGCCGAGATCGACGATCACCGCCGCGCCCTGGGCGGCGAGCTCGGCGTCCTCCTCCAGCGCGACCACCTGCCCGGCGAGGCGGGACAGGATGGCGGTGGAATAGCCGGTGCCCGCGCCGACATCGAGCACGAGGTCCTGCGGGCCGACATCGGCGGCCTGCAGCAGCTTGGCCAGCACCATCGGCTCCATCAGGTAGCGGGAGGGGCGCCCCTCCTTCACCAGCAGATCGTCGTCGATATAGGCGAAGCCGCGCAGGCTCGCCGGCACGAAGCGCTCGCGCGGCGTTTCCATCATCGCCCCGACGATGCGCAGATCGGTCACGTCATTGGCACGCACCTGCGCGTCGACCATGGCGCGGCGCATCTCGGCGAAATCGATCA
>CAZIXP010000074.1:0-15432 GCA_964543245.1 uncultured Starkeya sp. | reverse complement strand
TGGGAACAACCTTGGCGACGGGGTGGCGCGGGTTCAGCGAGACAATTGCGGCAGGTGCGGACGTATTGCACGCGCCCGCGGCACGGCGGCGCCCGCCCGGGCCGGCCCTTGCGGTGCGGGCCGGCCGACACTCCCCATGGCGCATCCCGGCGCACGCGCGGAGGCGCGAACACCGGATGGCGCCGCTTGCCCCGCGCCGCTCGCCGCTCGCCGCCTCCCCGTCGCCCGGCATCCACAGGCACGGAGCGGACAAGCAGGGCAGGATGCGTTGCCGTTCGTCCGGCGCTCTGTTATGAGGCCGCGTCGCTTCGGTGTCGCCGACAGCAAAGCGACCGCCTCGGCCACGTGGCGGAGTGGTTACGCAGCGGACTGCAAATCCGCGTACGGGGGTTCGATTCCCTCCGTGGCCTCCATGCGGCCCATGCGCCGCCGTCGTCGCTGGTGCGGCACGGCGGCGCATGTCGCCCGGCAGCGAGCCGGGCCGAAGCGACGACGGGCGGCCAGCGGGGGCTGTGGCCGCATTGCAGCATCGCCATGCTTTCGTTCCCGGCCATTTGACATCGTCCAAGGCTCGGGGTTGATGAAAGCCGATTGTCCGGTACTCGGGCGCGCCGCAGGCACCTGAATTCGCGCCAGAATCGCCGGACGCCGTGAAGGACAGCCTGAATGCCCCTACCCAAGTTCCTCGTGTCTACGGCCAAGATCGTTTCCCCGGAGACGCGGGATACGATCGCGCGCCTTTTCCTGACCGACGGCCGCCGCCACTGGAAGGGCTACGCGCTTTCCTTCGTCTTCATGGGCATCATGGCCGGCACCACCTCGGGGCTGGCCTATCTCATGGGCACCGTGATCAACCGCATCTTCGTCGAGCAGAACTCGACGATGATCTGGATGCTGTCCGGCGCCGTGTTCCTGCTGAGCGTGGTGAAGGGCTTCTCCGCTTATGGCCAGGCGGTGACGCTCGCCCATGTCGGCAACCGCATCGTCGCCGACAACCAGAAGCGGGTGCTGGAACGCCTGCTGCAGCAGGATGTCAGCTTCTTCGCCCGCAGCCACACCGCCGAGCTTTCCCTGCGCTTCAACCAGGGCGCCCAGGCCGCGCGCAACGTGCTGAACCTCATCATCACCAGCCTCGGCCGCGACCTGCTCTCGGTGATCGGCCTCACCGCGGTGATGATCCTGCAGGACCCGGTGATGGCGGCGATCGGCCTCGTGGTGATGCCGGTCGCGGTGGCCGGGGTGCGCAGCCTCATCCGCAAGGTGCGCAAGATCTTCGACCGAGAATTCCACGGCGCGGTGCAGATCATGGCGGACTCGATCGAGGCCTTCCAGGGCATCCGCACCGTGAAGTCCTTCAACATGGAGGACGAGCTGCGCGCCCGCATGTCGCAGCGCATCGACTCGCTGGAACGCGCCTCCAACCGCATGACGCGGGCGCAGTCGCAGTCCGGCCCGCTGATGGAAGCGCTGGCCGGCTGCGCCATCGCCCTCGTCATCATGTATGCCGGCTGGAGCGTGCTGCACGGCGGGCGCACCCCGGGCGAATTCTTCTCGGTCATCACCGCCCTGCTGCTGTCCTACGAGCCGGCCAAGCGCCTTGCCCGCCTGAACATCGATCTCGCCGGCCAGCTTCTCGGCGCCCGCATGCTGTTCGACGTGCTGGACATGAAGCCCACCGAGCTCGACCCGCCCGGCACCCCCGAGCTGAAGGTGGCGAAAGGCCGCATCGCTTTCGATGAGGTGGTGTTCGGCTATCGCGAGAACGAGCCGGTGCTGCGTGGCCTCTCCTTCGTCGCCGAAGCCGGCCAGACCACCGCGCTGGTCGGCCCCTCGGGCGGCGGCAAGACCACGGTGATGAACCTGATCGAGCGGTTCTACGACCCCTCGAGCGGGAGCATCACCATCGACGGTCAGGCGATCGAGCGCGTCAGCCGCCGTTCGGTGCGCGACAAGGTCGCCTATGTCAGCCAGGACGTGTTCCTGTTCTCCGGCACCATCCGCGAGAACATCGCCTTCGGCCGGCCCGGCGCCAGCCTGGAGGAGATCCAGCAGGCCGCGCGCAACGCCCATGCCCACGACTTCATCATGGGCTTCTCCGACGGCTATGACAGCAAGGTCGGCGAGCACGGCACCCAGCTCTCCGGCGGCCAGCGCCAGCGCATCGCCATCGCCCGCGCCTTCCTCAAGAACGCGCCGATCCTGCTGCTCGACGAGGCCACCGCCGCGCTCGACAGCGAATCGGAGGCCGAGGTGCAGAAGGCGCTGCGCACGCTGCAGATCGACCGCACCACCCTCGTCATCGCCCACCGCCTCCAGACGGTGGTGAATGCCGACCGTATCTGCGTGGTCGACAGCGGCCGCGTGGTCGAGTTCGGCCGCCATGACGAGCTGCTGGCGCGGCGCGGCCGCTATTTCAACTTCCACCAGTTGCAGTTCGCCGACCAGCGCGAGCGCCTGCTCGCCTGACCGGCGGGGAGCGCGGCGCCATCCACAGGTGCTGCCCCGAGGCTTGCACCATCCCCGGAAATCGACGCCGGGCGGCTTCACAAACCCGCCCGGCGTTGCTATACGCCCCCCCACAGACGGCGATGCCTCCCCGCGAGGCGGCCATGTTCCCTGATAGCTCAGTTGGTAGAGCGTTCGACTGTTAATCGAATGGTCGCAGGTTCGAGTCCTGCTCAGGGAGCCACTCCCCCGTTTCCGGGGCGGCTCGACCTCTCCCAGATCACTCTCTCTACGCCTTGAATGTGCTGGATAATTTCATTTCCAGCCTCCGCCCGCTTTACGGGTAGGATCAGCCAGAGCCATCCCATCCCGCGCGTTCCTCTTGCCCGCCATTGGCCGCCACCGTGTCGGGAGAACCGGATGCGGGGCCATCAATGCGGCACGATATAGTCCGGCCACAGCGACGCGTCGGGGAGGCGGGAAACCGGCAGGCGCGGCGTGCCCCGCGACGGTGCCGGCGCGGCCAGGGCAATGAGGGCGGCATCCTCCGCGGCGAGGCCGGGCGCAATGCCATCCGGGTCGATGCCGCGGGTCACGATGATGCTCGCCCCGCCGCCCTTCAGCGCCAGACGGCAGACCCCAGGCGCGAGTTCCGTCGTGACGAGATCGGGGTTATCGGGCGGCGCCGGGCCGTCGCCCGCGCCCGCCGCCGTGTCGGACAGCACGGACTGATACAGCTCGACGAGTTCCGATGGCTTGCGTGCCGGTCGCCGTCATGTGTTCGAACGGTTTGCGGAGTTCGGCGATGAGCTGGAGGTTCAGCAGCTGCTGCTGCGCCGTCTGTTCCCTGATGGCCGCGAGCTGCTGATCCGCCAGCGCTTCGAGACTGACGAAGTCCATCCGCTGTTCGAGCGCGTGCGCCAGCCGGGCGACCGCGCGCTCCAGCCTTCCGCTCACGTTGCGGTAGGCGACGCCGAAGACGATGGAGCAGAACAGGCCGGTGACCGACATGATGAACTTGGCCGAGGCCGTGCGCAGCAGGCCTTCGAGCGCGTTGATCATCTCCGCCTGATCGCCGCCGCCGGCCTCCAGGCTGACCTGGGTCTGGGCAAGCGCGGCGATCAGGCCGAAAAAGGTGCAGAGCAGCCCGATCGAGACGAACAGGCCGGGCCATGTCCGCCAGCCGCCGAGCCCCATATGGAGGTCGTCGAGATTGAAGAAGGCGGACGGGCGGATGCCATTGCGCACATGGCCCTCGCCCTGGCGCGCCGGCTCGATAAGTGTCTCGCGAAATTCTTCAAAGCTCTCGGCGAGATGGCGGCCATTGGCGCCGCCGCTGTCCCGGATATCACGCAGGATGTCGTGAAGTTGGGCCTGGAAGCCGGCGGCATCCCCCGCGGCCTCGACGCGCCGCGTCGCGGTGTCGAGCAGCGCGATCCGGCGGTACGCCTGCGCGCCCATGGCGACGAGCAGGCCCAGCATCAGCGCGAACAGGGCAAGGCTTATGAGGCCCGGGACGTAATCCTGGGTGATGATCTGCGCGACCGCGAGAATGCCATCCTTGACCCCTGCTCCCCAGAACGCCCAGCCCATGGTTTCCCCGCACCACCCACGCGTAGAAATTGGCGGAGCGCTTCGCTGCAATCAAGCCGCGGCGTCGCCGATGATGGCGGTTTCGACGGTGCGCAGGTGCCGGCGGCGGGCCGGGCGGCTGCGGAGCCCGCCGCGGGCGCGCCGGCCGGGCGGGCGGCACCGGAGGCTACATCGGGACCTTCGTCGGAACCTTCGTCGCGCGCCGGCTGTTCTCCCCCGGAACCGACCCCGGAGGACGACCCATGAAATCGACCCATCTTCTCGTCGCGCTGCTGCTGGCGTCGAGCCCCGCAGCCGCGCAGTCGACGGCCGAGCAGACCGGGGTGAATGCGACGCTGGGGATCAGCCCCTCCACCGCCGACTTCATCACCAAGGCCGCGATCAGCGACATGTTCGAGCTGGAATCGAGCGAACTCGCCAGCCAACGCGGCAGCGCCGCGACCAAGGCGTTCGCCGCCGACATGATCACCGCGCACCGCAAGACCTCCGAGCAGCTCAAGGCGCTGGTCGGCACCGGCAAGGCCGAGGGCACCATCCCGGTCGCGCTCGACGAGGAGCACCAGGAGGAGCTCGCCGACCTCGAAAAGCTGAACGGCCCGGACTTCGACAAGGAATACCGCGACGACCAGATCGATGCCCATGAGGCGGCGGTCTCGCTGTTCGAGCGCTAAGCCAAGGGCGGCGAGAACGCCGCTCTGAAGGAATGGGCGGGGAGCGTGCTGCCGGAGCTGAAGCACCATCTGGAGATGGCGAAGAAGCTGCCGGACTGACGTCTGTTCGTTCCGGCCGGGTTCATCGCCCGGCCGGACGCCATGCCCGCTAGCGTGGCGGCGCGCCCGTCGGGCCGGCGGGATCAGCCGCGAACGGCGCTTCGATAGCCCGCCTGCGGCACGGACGTCGTGCGGGCTCGACAGCGGCGGCGCCGGCGGGCAGGTTGCGGGTCCCGTCCCGCCATTGCCGTACAGCCCCCTGCCCCGAGTCGCGCCATCCTCGCCGTCCTTCACCACTCCCGCACCACGAGGCTGTGCCGTCTGGCCGGCACGGGCGCGCTCATCCTCATCGTCGTGCTGTCGCTGCTGCCGGCCCATGAATTGCGCCGCACCGGCGCGCCGGGGGTGGTGGAACATGCCCTCGCCTATTTCCTCGCCGCGGTGCCGCTGGGGATCGGCTGGCCGCGGCGGCGCGGCCCGGGCCCGCGCGCCATCCTGCTCATGGGCCTGCCGACGCTCGCGACCCTCATGGAACTGCTCCAGTTCCTCGCACCCGGCCGGCATCCGCATGTGAGCGACGCCCTTGCCAGCAGCGCGGGGGCCTGGGCGGGCCTCGCCCTGGCCGCCGCCCTGCTCCGGCACACCGGTGCTGCCGCCGCGATGGCGCCAACGGATTAAATTTTAGGCGCGCCTACAGGCAGGGCAGACGAACTGAACTTCGCCCCTTCGCGATACTCCCGCCGCGCCTCCGCACCTTACCCTCTGCCCATCGTCGACGCGCGGACCCGCGGCGGCGCCGTTGCAGCAAGGAATGAAGGTGCGTCGATGCCGGCCAATCCGTTTCATCTCTCCTGGTTCCTCCAGGGCTCCAGCATCCAGGCCTGGGGCGAGCCGTGGACCGGCAACATCGCGCAGGAATGGATGACGGCCGACATGTTCGTCGACCTCGTCAAGGGGATGGAGCGGGCCTGCTTCGACTACATCCTGATCGAGGACTCGATCTATATCGGCCAGAACTGGCAGGATTCCCGCGACATCTTCCTGAAGGGCGGCATCTGTGTGCCCCGGCAGGAACCTTCCGTCGTGGCGACGCTGATGGCGGCCAATACCCGGCGGCTCGGCATCGTGCCGACCCTTTCCACCTTCGCCTACCATCCCTACCTCACCGCCCGCATCGTCTCCTCGTTGGACCAGATTTCCGGCGGCCGCGCCGGCTGGAACATGGTGACCGGCAGCTCGGACTACTCCGCCCAGAATTTCGGCATGGACAAGCTGCCGGACCATGACCAGCGCTATGTCATGGCCGAGGAGTACATCGACATCGTCAAGGGGCTGTGGGGCTCGTGGGAGCCCGGCGCCATTCTCGACGACCGCGAGAACGGCGTGCTGATCGACCCCGCCAAGGTCCACACCATCGACTATAAGGGCCAGTATTACGCCTCGCGCGGGCCGCTGAATTCCGGGCCGTGCCCGCAGGGCATTCCGGTCATCGCGCAGGCCGGCGGCTCGAAGAGCGGGCGCCGCATCGCCGCCACCCATGCCGACACCATCGTCGCCGCGCCGAACGGCGTCGCCGCGATGAAGCAGTATCGCGACGACATCCGCAGCCAGATGGCGGCGATGGGCCGCGACCCCAACAGCTGCAAGATCCTGTTCCTGTTCTCGCCCATCGTCGCGGAGACCGAGGACCAGGCCAAGTATTTCGCCGATCAGCGCCGGGTGCAGTCCGCCGCCCATCTCGACGCCCGCATGGCGCGGTTCGGCTGGAGCACCAATCTCGATCTTTCCGGCCTCGACCTCGACACCCCGGTCAGCCAGCTCACCCTCACCACCAACGGCCACCAGTCGAGCCTCTCGCAGTTCCTCACCCGCGCCGGCGACAAGCCGCTGCGCGAGGCGATGATCGACCACACCTCGCAGGGCTATTGCGTCGACGTCTACGGCACGCCCGACAGCGTCGCCGCGCAGATGAGCGAGATCATGGAGGAGGTCGGCGGCGACGGCTTCCTCATCGCGCTCAACGATGTCAGCCGGCGTTCGGTGGCGACCATCATGGACGGGCTGGTGCCGGTGCTGCAGCGCCGCGGCCTCACCCGCAAGGGCTACGCCCACGAGCAGCTCCGCGACAACCTGCTGGAGTTCTGACCCCCGTTCCGCCCCAGCCTCTCCGCCCCAAGCCTCTCCGCCCCAAGCCCCTCCCCCCGCACGACAGGGACCGACGCGATGATCTCAGGCCTGCTTTCGACCCACCGCCTCCGCCGTCCCCGCGGGCTTGCCTGCGGTGTCGCCGCCCTCGTCGCGCTCGCCTTGGCCGCGGCGCCGGGCAGCGCCCGTGCCGAGAAGCTCAAGCTCGGCAACGAAGGCGTCTATCCCCCCTTCTCGATCGTCGACTCCTCCGGCCAGCTCACCGGCATGGAGCCGGAGCTCGCCCGCGAGATGTGCAAGCGCATCGGCGCCGACTGCGAGATCGTGGTCATGGACTTCAAGGCGCTGATCCCCTCCATGCTGCAGGGCAAGTTCGACGGCATCGTCACCCAGATCTCGCCGACCCCCGAGCGCATGGACAAGGCGCTGTTCGCCATGCCCATCGTCTACAACCCCGCCACCTTCGTGGTGCGCAAGGACAGCAACTACACCCTCACCAAGGAAGGCGTCACCGGCAAGGGCATCCGCCTCGCGCTGCAGCGCGGCGCCTCCATGGTGCCCTACATCCACAAGATGTTCGGCAAGGACACCTTCGTGGAGGTCTATTACGACAATCCCGACCAAATGAAGCTGGACCTGCTCGCCGGCCGGCTCGACGCGGTGTTCGATTCCAAGATCAACTGGACGCTGGAGCTGATCGCCAAGCCCGAGGGCAAGGACTACATGCTCACCGGCGGCGACCACTGGCTGGGCGACCCCGCCATCCCGGAGGCCGAGCGCGGCTATAGCTGGATCTTCCCCAAGAAGAGTGAGGCACTGGTCAAGCGGGTCAACGAGGCGCTCGCCTCGATGATCAAGGACTGCACCTACACCACCATCCGCAAGAAGTACGTGCCGGTGGCGACGCTCAGCGCCGAGGCCGCCTGCGACAAGACCAACTGATCGCGAGGCAGCACCCCGGAGCCGGCCGATGATGCATCTCTCCCTTCCCGAGTTCGCCGATTATCTCCGCCAGCTCGGGCAGGGGGCGCTCATCACGCTGGAGCTGTTCCTGGCCAGCTTCGCCCTCGCCTTCCTGTTCGGCGTGCTGGTGGGCATCCTGACACTGTCGCCGAACCGGCTGGTGCAGGGGCTGTGGCGGGTCTACGCCTCGATCTTCATGGGCGTGCCGTCGCTGCTCGTCATCTTCCTCATCTTCTATGGCGGCAGCGCCATGCTGGCGGCGGTGTTCGGTGCCGCCGGGGCGGCGATCGACATCTCGCCCTTCGGCGCCGGCGTCGCCGCCCTCACCATCGTCTACACCGCCTATATCGCCGAGCTGGTGCGCGGGGCGATCGGCAACCTGCCGAAGGGCCAGTTCGAGGGCGCGCGCGCCCTCGCCATTCCCCCGGCCGTCATGTGGGTGAAGATCATCCTGCCGCAGGCGCTGCGGCTGGCGCTGCCCGGCCTCGTCAATGTCTGGAGCTTCATGCTCAAGGAGACGCCGCTGGTGTCGCTGGCCGGGCTGCAGGACCTGGTGGCGAGCGCGAAGGTCGCGGCGGGCGCGACCAAGGAACCCTTCGTCTTCTTCATCGCCACCGCGCTGTTCTTCATCGTGTTCAGCGCCATCACCCTGAAGCTGGCGGACCGGCTGGAAATCCGGCTGGAGCGCGGCCTGCGCCGCGACCCCCGGCGCGGCGACGCGGGGGTGCGGGCATGAACGCGCTGCCGATCGATCTCGACCTCGCCTGGGAAAGCCTGCCGGCGCTGCTGCGCGGCCTTGAGGTGACGGTGCTGATCACCGCGCTGCCGCTGCTGTTCGGGCTGGTGCTGGCCTTCCCGCTCTGCTTCGCGCGGATGTCGCCGCGGCGCTGGCTGGCGCTGCCGGCGGAGCTGTTCGTCGTCTTCTTCCGCGGCGCGCCGGTGCTGATCCTGCTCTATCTCGTCTATTACGGCTTCGGCCAGATCCGGATGCTGCGCGAGGGGCCGCTCTGGGTGCTGTTCGGCTCGGCCTTCGGCTGCGCCATCCTCGCCTTCAGCCTCAACCACGCCGCCTATATGGTGGAAGTGCTGCGCGGCAGCCTGAACGCGGTGCCCCATGGCATCGTGGAGGCCAGCGAAGCGCTCGGCATCTCGCGGCGCAACGTCTTCATCTGGGTGAAGATGCCGCTTGCCATGCGCTATGGGCTGAAGGCCTACCAGAACGAGGTGGTGAGCTTCACCAAGGGCACCGCCATCGTCTCCGTCGTCACCATCACCGACCTCACCGCGGTGGCGAACTCCATCTTCGAGCAGACCTACGACCCCTTCACCCCCATCCTGTGCGCGGCGGCGCTGTACTGGGCCTTCGTCAACGTGCTGCGCATCGGCTTCGAATTCTGGGGCCGCTGGCTCGACCGGCACAATGCGGTGCCGCCGCAGGAGCGGGCGCAGCAGCGCGCGGCGGTCGCCCTGGCCGCCGGCGAGATTGCCGCCCCGGCCTCGCCGCCGGCCCGCCGCCTCGGCTTCCGGAGGCCCGTGCTGTGACGCGCGTCCCCGATCCCGCGATCGCCGTGTCCGTCACCGGCCTGGTGAAGCGCTATGGCGACCATGCCGCGCTGGCCGGCGTCGACCTCGAGGTGCGGCGCGGCGAGAAGATCGTGATCTGTGGCCCCTCCGGCTCGGGGAAGTCGACCTTCATCCGCTGCCTCAACGCGCTGGAGCGGCACGATGCCGGCCGCATCGTCGTCAACGGCATCGAGCTCACCGGCGACGAGGGCACCGTGCAGGACGTGCGGCAGGAAGTCGGCATGGTGTTTCAGCACTTCAACCTGTTCCCGCACCTGACCGCGCTGGAGAACTGCATGCTGGCGCCGCGGCTGAACCGCGGCCTCGGCAAGGCCCAGGCGCAGGCGCTCGCCCTGAAGCATCTCGAGCGCGTCCACCTCGCCGACCATGCCGGCAAATACCCCTCCCGGCTCTCCGGCGGCCAGCAGCAGCGGGTGGCGATCGCCCGCGCCCTGTGCATGGAGCCGCGCATCCTGCTGTTCGACGAGCCGACCTCGGCGCTCGACCCGGAGATGGTGAAGGAGGTGCTGGCGGTGATGGAGGAGCTGGCGGCGAGCGGCGTCACCATGCTGTGCGTCACCCACGAGATGGGCTTCGCCCGCCGCGTCGCCGACCGCTGCGTGTTCATGGACCGCGGCGCCATCGTCGAGAGCGCGGACGCCGCGCGCTTCTTCGACGCCCCGGCGAGCGAAAGGCTGCGCGGCTTCCTCGCCCAGATCCTGCACTGACGCCGGCCTTCCCAGCCGGTGCGTGCCCGCGCCGGCCGGGCGAACCGGAAAGGCGGCGCCCTTGCCCTCCCCTATCGTGCGGCGACGTCCCTTCGCCATCGGCGCGGGACGGGGCATCGCCCCGAGGGCTGGGTCGCTGCGCCGATGCCGCGCGGCGGGATCACCTCCCGCCGCGCGGCCTTGGCGGTTTGATTGCTGTAAGAACGCACCGGCAGCGCCTGCCGCGGCCCGCGCCTCAGGCGGCCGGCGGGGTGAAACCGGCCAGCGTCTTGCCGCGGAAGAACAGCAGCGGCTCGCCGGTGCCGGCCGAGCGGGCGCCGACCACCGTGCCGATGACGATGGAGATGCTGCCGCGTTCCACCACCTGGTCCACCACGCAGTCGAACACGCCCAGCGCGGTCTTCAGCGTCGGCGCGCCGGTGGCGAGCGGCTCCCACTCGCCGTCGATGAAGCGGTCGGCACCCGAAAGCCCCGCCTTGCCGGAAAAGGCATCGGCGACATGGCCGGCCTCGGCGGGCAGGAAGTTGACCGCGAAATGCTTCTTCGCCAGCACCGGGCCGAGCGCGCTGGTCTTGGCGTCGATCGAGACCAGCAGGGTCGGGGGATCGGCGGTGACATGGGTGGCGGAGAGGCCGAGGAAGCCGGCCGGCCCCTCGTCGCCCTGCGCGGTGACGATGGTCATGCCGGTGGCACGTTCGCCCAGCGTGCGCCAGAAGGTCTTGATGTCGATGGGGGCGGGCGTGTCGGTCATGGACGGCGACTCCTTGGAACGGCGGGGCTGGCGCGGCGGGATTCGGCGCGGCGGGGATTCGGTGCGCCGCGCGCCTCAGGCGAGATGGTGGAACCGCCGGCCGAAATAGACCAGCCCTTCCGCCGCCCCGCCCTCGTGAATACCCAGCACCTCGCAGAACACCACGTCGTGGGTGCCGACCTCGGCCATGTGCGTCACCCGGCAGTCGAACGCGACCGTGGCTTCCGCCAGCACCGGGGCGCCGGTGACCAGGGTGGTCCACTCGCCAGCGGCAAAGCGCTCGTCCATGTTCTTCACCCCACCGGCGAAGGCCATGGAGAGCGCCTCGTGGTGCGGCCCCGCCAGCGTGTTGACGCACAGCACCCGGCTGGCGGCGATGGCCTTGTGCGACTGGTTGGTGCGGTTCACGCACACCAGTAGCGTAGGCGGGCTGTCGGTGACCGAGCACACCGCCGAGGCGGTGAAGCCGCAGCGTCCGTTTTCGCCGAGGCTGGTGATGATGTTCACCGCCGCCGGCAGCTTGGCCATGCCGCCGCGGTAGAGGTCGCGGCTCACGGCTGCCGAGAGGGGCTCGCCGGCCAGGGCGGCCGCGGCGTCACGCGGGTCGGTCGCGCTCATGGGCTTCTCCGGTTGGCCGTCGCGACGGCGTTCAGAACTCCCGCAGCGTTTCGCGCAGCGTGCTCTTGGTGTAGCGGGTGCGGGCGAGGCCGCGGCGCTGCAGCGCCGGCACCAGCCCCTCGCAGATGTCGAGGATATATTGCCGGCTGATGTTGGAGGTGAAGGGCCGGGTGATGAGGAAGCCGTCGCCGCCGACCTCGGCCATCACCTCGCCCATGCGCTCGGCCACCTGCTCGGGCGTGCCGACGAGGCCGTCCAGCCCGCGCGAGAGCTGGTCGCGGCACAGCTCGCGCAGCGTCTTGCCGGTGCCCCACTGCTGGAACGCGTCGAGCGAGCCCTGCTCGCCATTGGTGGTGAGCTGCTCGGGCAGCGGCTTGTCCAGGTCGAATTTCTGGAAGTCGATGTCGGTGATCGCGGAAATCAGCGCCAGCGCCTTCTCGCAATAGTCCGGCGCATCGGCGATGCGGGCCGCCTTGGCCTTCGCCTCCTCCTCGGTCTCGCCGAGGATGGGGGCCACCACGAACAGCACCTTGATCTCGTCCGGGTCGCGCCCGCCGGCCACCGCCCGCGCCCGCACATCGTCGCGATAGGCCTTCAGCCCGGCGACGCCCATGGAGGGGGCAATGATGCTGTCGGCGGTCATGGCGGCGAATTGCCGGCCGCGCGGCGAGCCGCCGGCCTGCACGAAGGCGGGGCGGCCCTGAATGGCCGGCACGCAGTTCAACGGGCCGCGGCTCTTGTAGTAGGTGCCCTTGAAATGGATGGGCTTGACCTTGGTGTAGTCGGCATAGGTGCCGGTGGCGAGGTCGCGCACCACCGCGTCCGGCTCCCAGCTCGCCCAGAGCTGCTTGCACAGTTCGACATATTCGTCGGCCATGTCGTAGCGCTGCTGCCGGGGCGGCAGCTTGTCCATGCCAAAATTCTCCGCCGCCAGATCCTCGCCGGTGGTGACGATGTTCCAGCCGAAGCGGCCCTTGCAGATGTTGTCCAGCGTGGCGCAGAGCCGGGCCAGCATGAAGGGCGGGTAGGCCATGGTGGAGAAGGTCGCCACCACGCCGAGATGGGTGGTTGCGGCGCCGATCAGCGCCGCCATCGGCGAGGGGTCCGCCTTGGGGCCCATGATGTTGTGCTTGAGATAGACCTCGGTGGTGCCGCCATAGGCCTCCGAGATCATCAGCGTGTCCTCGAGCATGATGTAGTCGAAGCAGGCCCGCTCCATGGCCCGCGCCATGTCGACATAGAACTGCCCGTCCCACGGGTCGCCGCCGCCACCGGTGAAGGTGCGGGTCCATTCGTCCACGGCGAAATTGGTGAACCACCCGAGATGGAACGGCTTGGCACTCATGAAGCACTCCGCACAGCCACGCATTGACGCTGGCAGACTAGTCCGACCCGCGCCCGCCGAACCATCGCCAATCGCCCGGGCCATGGTCCGGCGGCTTCGTGGCCGCGCAATGGGCAGGGGCGGCACCATCGCTCAATATCTGGGCATTTTCGTGCGCAGATAGAATGTTGTGCAGAAAGAAACCCGCCGCAGCCGGATGCCGCCTTCGCGGCGCACAATTTGCTAGGCAGAACCGATCGCGTTTCGGGGGGGCGCACGATCACAGAGAGGCGAGGCCATGTCGAACATCAGTCAGATCTACGATATCGACCTGAAGCTGCTGCGGTGCTTCTGCACAATCGTCGAGGAAGGCAGTTTCACCGCCGCCCAGGCGGCGCTCAATCTCTCCCAGTCCACTCTCAGCGAAAACCTGAAATCGCTGGAGATACGCCTTGGCACCCGGCTGTGCCGGCGCGGGCCGAAGGGCTTCAAGCTGTTCCGCGAGGGCGAGGCGGTCTATCAGGCGGCGAAGGAGCTGTTCGCCTCGGTCGAGACCTTCAAGCAGCGGGCCTCGAACATCAACCAGAGCGCCTCCTACGAGCTGTGCGTCGGCATCCAGGACGGCATCGTCGAGAACCCCTCGGCGCGGCTGCACGACGCCATCCAGCGCTTCTCGGAATATTACCCCAATGTCCGCTTCCGCATGGAGGTGATGCTCGGCTTCCAGCTCACCGGGCGGGTGGCCGACGGCATGGTGCATGTCGGCATCGGGCTGGTGAACGACCAGTTCCCCCAGCTGACCTATGAGCATCTGTTCGACGAGCAGGGCTATATGTGCTGCAGCGACCGCCACCCCTTCTTCGGGCGGCCGGACGCCGAGCTGACGCTAGCCGACATCGAATCCGCCGCCTATTGCAACCGCGGCCACCTCGAATACTACCACCCCGAGCGCACCCGCCACGGCGTGACCTGCGGCGACATCGGGCTGGGCATCCAGTCCCAGCTCGCGCTCATCCTGTCCGGCCGCAATATCGGCTATGTCCTCGACCACACGGCGGAACCGCTCTTCGCCGCCGGCACGCTGCGGGCGCTGCGGCCGGATCTGGTGCGGATCGTCAACCCGGTCACCGCGATGATGGGACCCGCGGCGGCCGACTTCAAGCTGGCGCGCCGCTTCGTCGACTGCCTCGTCGACGTCCATATGGAGCTCGGCCAGAGCCGCCTGCTGCCGCGCCCGGCCTTCGCCTCGAGCTGCGGCACGGTGGTGGAGCAGAACGGCATCTGCCGGGTGCTCTCCTCGGCCCGCACCGCGGCGCCGCCGGCACGCTTCAAGGAGCGCGACTATGCCGACAGCGCCCAGAACGTCGCCTGATCGCGGAACGTCGCCCGGCCCCGCCTGACCCGGCGGGGTTCCGGCCGGCGGTTCATTCGGGCGCGGCGAGCATCAGCCGGTTGCGCTCGAACTCCCGGAGGGTCTGCTGGCGCTCGTCGGGGTCGGCGAGGCAGGCGCTGGCCTCGACGTCGGAGGCATAGGTGGCCACCGAGGCGCCGTCCTCGTCGGCCTCATCCGCCAGCGCGGCGATATCGATGACGTAGGATTCCTCGAAGGTGCCGAAGAAGGCATAGGCCACCAGCACGCGGACCGGCTCGCCATGGTCATAGACCATGCGCAGGCGTTCCGCCGCGCCGCTGGTGTCGCGCGAGACCACCTCGAACACCCCGCCATTCTGGTCGGGGCAACGCACCGCCACCGGCATGAACACATTGCTGTCCGGCTTCAGCGTGGTGGTCGGCGCGGCCGCCGCCGCCGATGCCGCCAGCGTCAAGGCGAGGCACGCCGCCCCGGCCGCCGGCATCACGGCTCCGCATGTCCGCCGGCCCGGCACGAGGCCCGGCATGAAGCCCGCCCGCCGGCTGCGCATGAAACCCGCCTTCATTCCCGCCTCCCGGCCTGCCGCCTGCACCTTCGGGATAGCCTGCCTCCGGCCCGGCCCGGCGTCCAGCCCCTTTGCGCGCCGTCCCGCAGCGAGCCTTGCGCCGCCCGGCGCGCACGCCTCGCCAATCCGCCGCCGCCGCGCCAGCGTAACAGCAAGACCCCACGGACCTTGCCATGCCCGACACCCGCCCTGCCCTGTTCTGGTTCCGCGACGATCTGCGCCTCGCCGACAATCCCGGCCTCACCGCCGCGCTGGCGAGCGGTCGGCCGCTCGTGGCGCTGTACGTGCTCGACACCGTCAGTCCCGCTATCCGCCCGCTCGGCGGGGCGGCGCGCTGGTGGCTGGGCCGCGCCCTCGCCGACCTCGCCGCCCGGCTCGCGGCCAGGGGTGGGCGGCTGGTGCTGCGGCGCGGCCCGGCGCAGGAGGTGGTGGCCGATCTCGTCGCCGAGGCCGGCATCGCCGCGGTCCACTGGAACCGGCGCTACGATGCCGGTGGCATCGCGCTCGACCGCGGGCTGAAGGCGCAGCTCAAGGCCGCCGGCATCGAGGTGCACAGCCACGGCGCCCATCTGCTGCACGAGCCGTGGGAGGTGGCGACCAAGGCGGGCGAGCCGTTCCGCGTCTTCACGCCGTTCCATCGCGCCGCCGCGGCGCG
>CAZIXP010000073.1:5569-19004 GCA_964543245.1 uncultured Starkeya sp. | reverse complement strand
GCCGATGCCCATCAGCGAGCCGAGGAAGCCGATGGAAAAACCGATGCCCACCACGGGAATGGCGGAGACATAGATGCGCGACTGGCGGAACCGCATCTTCAGCGGCAGCCGCAGGAACCAGGGATGCGCGCCCGGCCGCCGCAGCCGCACCGGCTCGCCGCGCCAGTTCCGCAGCAGGGCGCGCAGGCTCTCGCTCACCATCAGCGTGCCGATGGTGCCGAGCAGCGTGATGTAGGAGATCGCAATGAAGAGGTCGAGCTGGCCCAGCCGCCGCAGCGCCATGAAGGCGAGCACCCCGCCCAGCGTGCCGGTCAGGCCGCCGATCAGCAGCATGCCGCCGAGGCGGTAGTCGACATGGCCCTTGCGGGAATAGCTCAGCGCCCCCGACAGTGAGGAGGCCGCCATGTGGGTGCTGACGCTCGCCACCGCGACCGCCGGCGCCACCCCGAGGAAGATCAGCAGCGGCGTCATGAGGAAGCCGCCGCCCACGCCGAACATGCCGGAGATGAAGCCGACCGCGATCCCCATGGCCAGAAGTGTGAAGATGTTCACCGGCAGTTCGGCGATCGGCAGGTAGATGGTCACGGCTGTATCCCGGCGAGAACGGCAGGCTTCCTTTAGAACGGCAGGCATCCTTTAGCAGGAATCCCGGGCGGTGTGCGGGGATGTTGCGGTGCGGGAATCGTGCTGCAGTGCCATAATGATCGAAAGTATCCTTCATTGATTTTTGGAATAATGAATAATGACTTGTAGTATCCGGCTAGCACATATCGCGACATTGGCGTCATTTCGCATAAAAAGCCCAGAACGGTAACGTAAGCTGACTTAACGTTTCCTCCCGCTGTGCTAGCGTCCGCTCCGTCAACCGGCCCGTTCGAGGCCTGGGCACCTGGGAGGAAGAAGATGCGTTTGAACCGGCGCCATTGGCGTCCGGCAGCTTCGCTGCTCGCCACGACCATGCTGTTCTCTGCCGCCGCCATCACCGGCGCTGCCGCGCAGGCGACGGACAACATGGAGAAGCTCTCCAATTTCCAGTCCACCGGCGCCTCCATGGAGATGGAGACGGTGCCGCAGACCGGCCCGCGCGTGGACGCCTTCAACAAGACGCTCTCGGGCATCAAGCTGCCGGACGGCTTCAAGATCTCGCTTTATGCAATCGTGCCGGACGCCCGCGAGATGGCGGTGGGTCCCACCACCGGCGTCGTCTTCGTCGGCACCCGGAAGTCGAAGGTCTGGGCGGTGACGGACCGCGACAAGGATCGCGTCGCCGACGAGGTGAAGGTGTTCGCGCCGTCGGTGCAGTTCAAGCTGCCGCACGGCGTGTGCTTCTCCAAGGACGGCTTCCTCTTCGTCGCCGAGCAGAACCGGGTGCTGCTGTTCCCGGCGGCGGAGTTCTTCTATGAGGGGCCGGATGTCGCGGCGTTCCAGGTGGTCAAGCAGGGCGACCTGATCCCCCGCTCGGAAGAGTCCTATAATCACACCGCCCGGGTGTGCCGCATCGGGCCGGACGACAAGCTGTACATAACGCTCGGCCAGCCCTTCAACGTGTTCCCGCCGGAGAAATTCGACCTGTTCCAGAAGCAGGGCATCGGCGGCATCGTCCGCATGGACCGCGACGGCAAGAACCGTGAGGTCTATGCCTGGGGCGTGCGCAATTCCGTCGGCTTGGACTTCAACCCCAAGGACAAGACGCTGTGGTTCACCGACAACCAGGTGGACGGCATGGGCGACGACATCCCGCCGGGCGAGCTGAACCGCGCGGAGAAGGCCGGGCAGACCTTCGGCTTCCCCTATTTCGGCGGCGGCTCGGTCCGCACCGCCGAATACAAGGACCAGACCCCGCCGGCGGATTCGGTGAAGCCGCAGGTGGAGATGGTGGCCCATGCCGCCGATCTCGGCATGACCTTCTACACCGGCTCGCAGTTTCCGGCGAAGTACCGCGGCGGCATCTTCTCGGTGCAGCACGGCTCCTGGAACCGGACCAAGCCGGTCGGCGCGCGGGTGATGTTCACCCCCCACAATGACGACGGCACCGCGGCGGGAACGGAGCCCTTCGCCGAAGGCTGGCTCACCGCCAATGGCGAATATCTCGGCCGTCCTGCCTCGGTGGCGCAGCTCAACGACGGTTCGCTTCTGGTGTCCGACGACACGTCGGGGGCGATCTATCGTATCTCCTACGGCAGCAACTGAGCGCAATGCAGCCTCCGCCACGGCCCCTCTGGCCGTGGCGGCCTTTCCGGGAAACATCTGCTGATGAAAAGCCTGCCGACAACCCGCTTTATCTTCGCCGGATTTGCGTTGCTCTCCTTGCAGGCACCCGCCGCGGCGCAGGAGGCCGCCGCGGGGCGCGCCAAAGCCTCGGCGCAATGTGCGGTGTGCCATGGACTGGATGGCCTGTCGAAACACCCCGAGGCGCCAAACCTTGCGGGGCAGGTCGAATTCTATCTCGTCAAGGCGCTGGAGGACTTCCGCTCCGGCGCGCGCCGCAACGAGATGATGAGCCTCGTCAGCAAGGATCTGAGCGACGGCGATATTGCCGCTCTCGCCGCCTATTATAGCGCCATCCCCATCACGGTATCGCCGCCCGCGCCTGCGCCCTGAGGCCGGCGAGCACGCCTTCCAGCCCGCGCGCCATCTCTGCGAGACCAAGGCTTGGGCGGGGTCGCGGAATATGCACGAAGATGGCGTGGCGGCCCGGCTGCTCCGCGGCCCAGAGATAGGCCCGCAGCGCGAGCGCGTTACAGACATAGCCGCCCGCATCGCGCGAAAGCCGCGCCGGCAGTCCCGCCCGGCGCAGGGCCGCGAGAAGCGGCATGGGCTTCGCGCGGCAGGGGATGGCGGGCGGCGCGTCCGGCTCTAGCCGGCCCGGCCCGGGACGCCGGCGTGCGGCGTCGGGGCGTCCGCCCTGGCGGTTTGCGGCCTGAATTTCGAGGCAGAGGGCGCTGCGGCGGGCGGCGAGCCCGATCATCAGCACGATATCGGGGGCTTGCCGGTCGAGAAGGCGAGGGAAGGACCGCGCCAGCGCCCACTCGGTCGGCAGCGCCAGCGCTGTCACATCGGCGCCCGCCGGGCCTGCCCGCCGCGAGCGCGCCAGCCGCACGGCGAGGGCGGCGCTGGGATTGACGGGCGCACCGGGAAAGCGGCCGAACCCCGTGACGAGGATGCGCGGCCGCCGCGTCATCTGTTCCGCTCAGCCCGCGGTGGCGAGCGCCGCCTTCAGCGCGTCGGCGAGTTCGTCGAGCTGGAACGGCTTGCGCACCCGCGGATAATCCAGCCATTCCGGGGGAATGGCGCCGTCGTCATAGCCGGTGGAAAACACGAAGGGGGCGCCGCGGCTGCGCAGGGCATCGGCGACGGGATAGCTGCGGGTGCCGCCGAGATTGACGTCGAGCACGGCGACATCGATTTCCGAGTGATGGTGGGCAATGAAGTCCATCGCCGGCTGCAACTGGGTGTGGGACGCCAGCACGACGCCGCCGAGTTCCTCGACCATGGCCTCGATCATCATCGACACCAGCGACTCGTCTTCCAGAATGAAAATGCGGCTGCCTTCCAAGGAGCGGGCGGATTCTGACATCGTTTCCAGTTTCTGATGGGGCCGGGCAACCCGGGCCCTTTGTTCCAAAGTGCCGACAGGATTAGAGCCATTCGCGCGCCCCCACCCTGTCTTTTGATATAGGGCGGCAAATTAGTAGGGACAAAGCCGCAGCAGCGTCGCCAGCCGTTCCGCGGCGGCGGAGGGTGTCATGCTGCCCTCGCCCACCGCATTCTCCAGCGCAGGCACCTCGGCGCGCAAGCGCGGATTGCTCGCCAGATGCGCGCGCAGCCTTTCGTCGAGCAGCGCCCACATCCACCGCACCTGCTGGCGCCGCCGGCGTTGCGTGAAGGCGCCGCTGGCAAGGCCCCGCCGGCGGTGTGCCTCCACCGCCTCCCACACCGCGTCGAGACCCGCGCCGGTGAGGCCCGAGCAGGTCAGCACCGGGACCGCGCCATCGGGGCCATCGGCGCCGAGCACATGCATCGCGGCGGCGTATTCGGCGGCGGCGGCGCGGGCGCGATCGAGCGTGCCGCCATCCGCCTTGTTCACCGCGACGATGTCGGCGAGTTCCAGTATCCCCTTCTTAATGCCCTGCAATTCGTCGCCGGCACCGGGCAGCATCAGCACCAGGAAGGTGTCGGTCATCTCGGCGACGGCGGTTTCCGACTGGCCGACGCCCACCGTTTCCACCAGAACCACGTCGAAGCCGGCGGCCTCGCACAGCAGCAGCGTCTCGCGGGTGCGCGCCGCCACGCCGCCCAGCGTGCCGGCGGAGGGGGAGGGGCGCACGAAGGCGCGGGGATCGGCGGCGAGCCGGGCCATGCGGGTCTTGTCGCCGAGGATCGAGCCGCCGGTGCGGGAGGAGGAGGGGTCGACCGCCAGAACCGCGACGCGGTGGCCGCGCTCCAGCAGCTGCATGCCCAGCGTATCGATGGTCGTCGACTTGCCGACCCCGGGCACCCCGGTGATCCCCACCCGGATCGCGCCGCCGCTGCGCGGCAGGATGCGCTGAACGAGCTCCTCCGCCTCGCGCCGGTGGTCCGGCCGGCGCGATTCGACGCGGGTAATCGCCCGCGCGAGCGCGCTGCGGGTGCCGGCGGCGATGCCCTCCGCCAGCTCGGCGACGGAGGGCGCCGGGTGCGGGGTCATGCGCGGCAAGCCCTTGGATATGCGCGGTAATTTCGACGGAGAGCGCTGCGCGCCACCCGGCGCAGGGGGCATCCGGCTACGGTTGGCGAGGCTCGCAAGGGATCGAATCCGGCGCTTGGGCGTTGATGTCCCGATGTTAGCAGCCGGGCTACCGCGTGACGAGGCGGGCCCGCCAACGCAGGAGACAGGTCATGAACTGGGACCGCATCGAAGGTAACTGGAAGCAGGTGAAGGGGCAGGTCCGCCAGCAGTGGGGCAAGCTCACGGATGACGATCTCGACCGCCTCAATGGCAAGCGCGAGGAGCTCGAAGGCGTGCTTCAGGAGCGCTACGGCATCGCCAAGGACGAAGCCGAGCGGCAGGTGAACGACTGGGGCCGCGCCTTCGATCGCCAAATCTGACGACGCGGCAAGAGGTTATGACCGCGGCACCGGCGCTGGCCCTGCCGCGCTGTCGAGGCGCGGCCGCGATTCGGCCGTTACATTGATCGGCTTCCGCGCCTCCGCCCTGCCGGCGGGGGCCCCGTCATATCCATCCCGTGGTTCGCCGCGCCGCCCTGCGCCCCGGCATTGCAAAAATGCAAAATCGACGGTCGCGACGGCAGCCATCCCAACGTAGCCGGTCAGTGCGGTGAGGTGGACGATGTGTCCATTTCCCCACCGCGCTGTACCTTTCGGGTGTGATGTGTGCGGGCAGGGCGATCGGCCCTTCCGCCGGGCGTGTCCGGGCCGTCGTTGAGCCCGAGGCCGGCGGCGACGGGGTCCAGCGCCCGCGCCCCTCGCGGCATCCTCGCGCGCCCACTCCCCCAACCTCCTTCGCCGGCTCCCCGGTCCCGGCTCGCCGGACTGCCCTCACGGCGGCGGCTGTCGCGGGGCGGCCAGTGCTGAGCTTTCCAGACTGCGCGCTTTTGTCGCAGTGCCACATGAAGGCTGTCGGCGCCCGGCGGTGGCGGCGTCGCCCGCGCCCTCCCGTCCACCGCCGGCCGCGACCGACCGTCGCCGGCGCCTGACGCGGCCGGCTCCCCGTCCGCCGCCGCGGCCGGCTCCTCCGGCCGGCGCCCCGGGCACCCGCACCTCCGGCACCGCCCGCGTGTCAGGCCAGCGCGTGGAGGATGCGCGCCCAGCTGCGGATGCCCTTGTGGAAGGAGGTGAGGTCGTATTTCTCGTTCGGCGAATGGATGCGGTCGTCGTCCAGCGAGAAGCCGACCAGCAGCGTGTCCTGCCCCAGCACCTTCTTGAAATGCCCCACGATGGGGATGGAGCCGCCCTCGCCGATGGTGACGGGCGGGGTGCCCCATTCCGCGCCCAGCGCCGCCGCCGCCTTCTTCAGGTCCGGGCTGTCATGGGCCACGGCAACGGCGCGGCTGCCTTCCCCACCGAGGAATTCCACCGAGCAATCCGACGGGATGCGGGCGCGGATGAAGGCGCGCACCGCGTCGCGCACCTTCACGGGGTCCTGGTCGGCCACCAGCCGGCAGGAGATCTTGGCGGTGGCGATGGCGGGGATCACGGTCTTGCTGCCGGCGCCGATATAGCCGCCCCACATGCCGTTGACCTCGAAGGTCGGGCGCGAGGACACCAGCTCCACCAGCATGCGGTCCTGCTCGCCGGAGGGCACGGAAAGCCCGATGGGCCCGAGGAAGTTCTCCGGCGTCAGGCCCAGCGTCGCCCACTGCGCCTTCACCTCGTCCGGCGTCTCGCGCACCTCGTCATAGAAGCCGGGAATGGTGACCCGCCCGTCGGGGCCGTGCACGTCGGCGATGATCTTCGCGATGACGTGGAGCGGGTTCTGCGCCGCCCCGCCATAATAGCCGGAATGCAGGTCGCGGTCGGCGCAGTGGACCACGAATTCCTCATGCATCAGCCCGCGCAGCGAGACGGTGATGGCCGGGGTGGCGGCGTCCCACATGCCGGTGTCGCAGACGAGGGCGAGATCAGCGGCCAGCGCCGCGGCGTTGGCGGCGACGAAGGGCGGCAGGTTGAGCGAGCCGGATTCCTCCTCGCCCTCCAGCATCAGCGTCACCTCCACCGGCAGCTTGCCCGTCACCTTCAGGAAGGCGCGGCATGCCTCGACGAAGGTCATGATCTGGCCCTTGTCGTCGGCGGAGCCACGGGCGACGATCCGCCTGGTGCCGTCCTCGGCGGTCACGATGGTGGGCTCGAAAGGCGGGGTGTTCCACAGCTCCAGCGGGTCGACCGGCTGCACGTCGTAATGGCCGTAGAACATCACCCGTCGCGGCGCGCCGAAATCGCTGCGCGCGGTGACGATGGGATGGCCCGGGGTTTCGTTGAGGCCGCCGGCGAGGCCGAGCCCGGCGAGATCGTCCACTAGCCACTGCCCAGCCTCGCGGCACGCCGCCCTGTAGGCGGGATCGGTGGAGATGGAGGGGATGCGCAGGAAGGTGAAGAGCCGCTCCAGGCTCGCATCGAGATCGGCATCGATGGCGGCCAGAACGGCCTCGAGCTCGGCATCGGGTTCGGCGTCGTGACCAGTCGGGGCGAGGTCGGCCATGGGGCGTGTCCTTGTTCGGCGGGGCTCGGCCGGTGGGCCGGGGCGATCGGGAAAAGGTGGGGCGTTTGGTGGGAATGTCGTCGGGAGGCGCCGCGGCCGGCTTGGACGGCCGCTGCGCTAGCGCCGGCTGCGACCTCCCAGCACGTTGCGCAGAATGGCTTTGGTCACCTGGTTGGTGACCTCGCGGGCGACCTGCCGGGCGACCTGCTCGCCGAGCCCCATGCGGCCGCGGCGGGAGCCGCCGCCGAGCATGCCGCCCAGCACGCCGTCGAGCCAGCCGCCGCCGCCGGCCTCCGGCTCCACCGGCGGGGCATCGGCCGGGGCGGTGTCCTGCACCTGCCGCGCCAGCATCTCGAAGGCGGAGTCCCGGTCCACCGGCTCGGCATAGGTCGCCCCCAGCGGGCTGCGGGCGATGAGCGCGGCGCGCTCTTCCGGCGGCAGGGTGCCGACCCGGGCGGAGGGCGGGGCGATGAGGGCGCGCTCCACCATGGAGGGCACGCCGTTGCCTTCCAGCAGCGAGACCAGCGCCTCACCCTTGCCGAGCTGGGTGATGACCACGGCCTCGTTGAGGGCGGGATTGTCGCGAAACGTTTCCGCCGCCGCCTTCACCGCCTTCTGGTCGCGCGGGGTGAAGGCGCGCAGCGCGTGCTGCACCCGGTTGCCCAGCTGGCCGAGCACGATGTCGGGCACGTCGAGCGGGTTCTGGGTGACGAAATAGACGCCGACCCCCTTGGAGCGGATGAGCCGCACCACCTGCTCGATCTTCTGCAGCAGCGGCTTCGGCGCGCCGTCGAACAGCAGGTGGGCCTCGTCGAAGAAGAACACCAGCTTCGGCTTCTCGGGGTCGCCGATCTCGGGCAGCTTCTCGAACAGCTCCGACAGCAGCCACAGCAGGAAGGAGGAGTAGAGCCGCGGCGCCTGCATCAGCCGCTCGGCGGCGAGCAGGTTGATGGTGCCGTAGCCGGAGGCGCGGTCCACCCGCATCAGGTCGGCGATGTCGAGCGCGGTCTCGCCGAAGAAGGCGCCGGCGCCCTGGGTCTCCAGCACGAGAAGCTGGCGCTGGATGGCGCCGACCGTGGCGGGGGCGACATTGCCATAGGTGCGGGTGAGGGCGGCGGCGTTCTCGGAGAGGAAGGCGAGCATCGCCCGCAGGTCCTTCAGGTCGAGCAGCGGCAGGCCACGCTCGTCCGCCACCCGGAAGGCGACGTTGAGCACGCCTTCCTGCACCTCGTTGAGGCCGAGGATGCGGGCGAGCATCAGCGGGCCCATATCGGTGACGGTGGCGCGCACCGGGTGGCCCTGTTCGCCGAAAAGGTCCCAGAATGTCACCGGGAATGAATCGGCCTGGTAGGGGATGCCGATCTCGGCGCAGCGCGCGCGAATCCATTGCTGCCCCTCGCCGGGCGCGGCGAGGCCGGCGAGGTCGCCCTTGATGTCGGCAGCAAAGACCGGGACGCCGGCGCGCGAGAAGCCTTCGGCCAGCGTCTGCAGCGTCACGGTCTTGCCGGTGCCGGTGGCGCCGGTGACGAGGCCGTGGCGGTTCGCCAGCTTCAGCGCGAGAACTTCCGGCTTTGCCGGGCTCTTGCCGACAAGGATATTGCCGCCGCTGTCGCCGCCCATGGAAACCTCCGCCGCACCCGGCCGCCAACCGAACCGGCGGCACGGCGCCGGCCAGTGGCCAGCGTGCCTTCCGGCGTGCCTATAGAGCGCAGCGGGCGGGCCTCGCGCAACCCGTCCGTTCCGCCTTGGTGCCGGGCTGGATGCAGTTGGCGCCCGCCCGCTCTTGCCTTCGCCGGCGAGCCGCGCAATTTGGAGGCAGAACGAACGGGATCCCCGCCGCATGTCCGCCTCTCCTGTCCATGCCACAGCCCTGACCCCTCCGGCGGATCGCCTCATGGACGCCCGCGGGCTGACGCTGCCCTATGCCGACCGCACGCTGATCATGGGAATCCTCAACATCACGCCGGATTCCTTCTCCGATGGCGGGCGCAATTTCGAGGTGGACGCCGCCGCCGCCCATGCCCGCCAGCTGGTGGTGGAGGGCGCCGACATCCTCGACATCGGCGGCGAATCGACCCGCCCCGGCCACACCCCGGTGGCGGAGGAAGAGGAACTCGCCCGCGTGCTGCCGGTGATCGAGGCAATCTCCCGCCAGCTACTGGTGCCGATTTCGATCGATACCCAGAAGGCCCGCGTCGCCGAGGCGGCGCTGGAGGCGGGCGCGGCCATCGTCAACGACATCTGGGGGCTGATGGGCGACCCCGACATGGCGCGGGTGGCGGCGGCCTATGATGCCGGTGTCGTCGCCATGCACAACCGCGCCACCGTCGATCCCGCCATCGACATCGTGGCCGACATCATCGCCTTCTTCGAGCAGGCGCTGGAGCGCGCCGCCCGCGCCGGCATCCGGCCCGACCGCATCGCGCTCGACCCCGGCATCGGCTTCGGCAAGACCTTCGAGCAGAACCTCCAGGCGCTGGCGGCGCTGCGCGAGATCGGCCGGCTCGGCTTCCCGCTGCTGCTCGGCACCTCGCGCAAGTCGCTGATCGGCAAGGTGGTGTCGGCCTCCCCGACGGAGCGGCTGCCGGGGACCATCGCCTCGAATGTGCTCGGCATCGCCGCCGGCTGCGCCATCCTCCGGGTGCATGACGTCGCCGCCCATGTGCAGGCCGCCCGGGTGACGGAGGCGATCCTCCGTGCCGCCTGAATTCTTCGTCCGGCGCCCGCGCGCGGTGGAAAAGCGCACCGCCTATCTCTGCCTCGGCTCCAATCTCGGCGACCGCGCCGGCACCATGGCGAAGGCGGTCGGCCTCATCGCCCGGATCGGGCTGAAGATCGTCGGGCGCTCCTCGCTCTACGAGACCCCGCCCTGGGGGCCGGTGCCGCAGGGGCCCTATCTCAACATGGTGGTGGCGGTGGAGACCGAGTTGTCCGCCCGCGAGCTGCTGCACATGGTGCTCGGCGTCGAGCACGCCTTCGGCCGCGACCGCACCAAGGAGGTGCGCTTCGGCCCGCGCACCATCGACATCGACATACTGGTCTATGGCGACGACGTGGTGGCGGAGCCCGATCTCGAAATCCCGCACCCGCGGATGATGGAGCGCGCCTTCGCGCTGGTGCCGCTGGCCGAGCTGGCGCCGGGGCTGAGCGTCGGCGGGGTGAAGGTCGCCGATGCGCTGGCACGGCTGGACCGCAGCGGAATTTTGCGGGTGTCCGGCGGCGAGGACCCTGCGTAAGGCGCCATCGCCGCGGCCGGCTGTTACGAAACTGTCATCAAGCGCGGGGAATCCATCTACCGGCAGCAGGATGGGGAGCGCGCGTGGCCGATCACGATCTAGACGGGCTGGTGACGGCCTGGGCCTTCGACGGCGCGGGCGGGGGCCGCCGTATCGGCTGGCCGGAGATCCGGGCGCAGGGTCGCCCGGCGAAGGGCTTCATCTGGGTCCACCTCCAGCTGCTGCAGGGGCGCGAGCAGCCCTGGCTGCTGTCGGAAGCCGGCATCGACCTCGGCATCGCCGATTCGCTGGTGGCCGACGAGACCCGGCCGCGCTGCGCGCTCTATGAGCACGGCGCCTTCCTCAACCTGCGCGGCATCAACCTGATGCCCTATTCGCTGCCCGACGAGATGCACTCGCTGCGCATCTGGGTGGAGCCGCACCGCATCATCTCGGTGCGCAAGCGCCAGCTCTCGGCGCTGGCCGACCTGGAGGACGCCTTCGCCCGTGGCCGCATGCCGCGCACGCCGGGCGAATTCATCGCCGACACCTCGATGCGGCTGGTGGAGCGCATGGACACCGTGGTCAACACCCTGGCCGAACAGGCCGACGAGCTGGAGGAGCTGGCGATGAGCCCGGCGCGCCTCGCGCTCAGTCCCAAGGTGTCGGAGGTGCGGCGCATCGCCATCATCCTGCGGCGCTACATCGCCCCCCAGCGCGAGGCGCTGAACCATTTCGCGCTGGAAGACGCCGACTGGCTCGCCGCCCGCGACCGCCACCGCCTGCGCGAGGCCGCCGACCGGGTGACGCGCTTCGCCGAGGAGCTCGATTCGGTGCGCGACCGCGCTGCGGTGATCCACGACCAGCTGGTGGAACGCCGGGCCGAGCAGATGAACCTGTCCATGCTCATCCTCGCCGGGGTGACGGCGGTGTTCGCCCCGCTCACCCTCGTCACCGGCCTGCTCGGCATGAATGTCGGCGGCATTCCGGCGGCCGACAATCCCTCCGGCTTCTGGCTGGTGACGGCGCTGGTGGTGGGCATGGGGGTGGCGATGGCCCTGCTGATGCGCTGGATCCGCTGGATCTGACGGCTCGCCGGCACGCCCGCGCGGCGCTATATCCGGTTCCAGGCGCGCGGCGGCTGGGACCGCGGCGGGCAGGGAGGATCGGCCATGAGGATCAGGCGCGCCGCGCCGCAGGCGGCATCGGCGGGAGGGGCTGCCGTTGCCCTTGCCCTTGCGCTGGCGGGAGCACCCGTGCCGGCGGGGGCCCAGACGTTCACCGGCACCTTTCCCGGCGGCAATTGCGAGGCGATGGCCCGCCAGAGCGCGGGCGCCGAGCTGTGGTACGGCCATTTCACCGGCCGGCGGCAGAGCCCGTGGAACTTCGATTTCATCGAAGGCAAGACGGTGGAGGGCTGCTTCCGCAGCAAGGCGGAATGCGACAACTGGCTGTATCAGTGGCGCTCGGCCTGGCAGTTCGAGTTCTGGAACGACTACTGCACCAAGGGCTATCCCCCGGCCCCGCGCGGCTGGCGGCCGCGCAGTTCCGGCGGGCCGGGCGGCTGAGGCCGGTCGCCCGGCGTTCGTCGCGGCGATGCCGCGGGCGGCGGCTCCCGCTCATGAAAACGCCGCCGCCCCGGGGGGCGACGGCGCGGCCGTTCCGGATCGGCCCGCCCTGCGGCGGGGCTGCGCGATCAGGCCTTGGAATAGAGCTCGGCGACGTAGTCCCAGTTCACCAGGTTCTCGACGAACGCCTTGAGGTAGTCGGGACGGCGGTTGCGGTAGTCGATGTAGTAGGAGTGCTCCCACACGTCGACGCCGAGGATCGGGGTGGCGCCGGAGACCAGCGGGCTCTCGCCGTTCGGGGTCTTGGCGACGACCAGCTTGCCGTCCTTCACCGCCAGCCACGCCCAGCCGGAGCCGAACTGGGTGACGCCGGCCTGGATGAAGTCTTCCTTGAACTTGTCGACCGACCCGAAGTCCTCGACGATCTTCTTCTCGAGCTCGCCGGGGATGGCGCCGCCGCCATTCGGCTTCAGCCAGTTCCAGAAGTGCAGGTGGTTGTAGTGCTGGCCGGCATTGTTGAACAGGCCGGCATTCTTGCCGTAAGACCCCTTCACGATCTCCTCGAGGGACTGGCCCTCGAATTCCGTGCCCTTCAACAGGTTGTTGCCATTGTTGACATAGGCGAGGTGGTGCTTGTCGTGGTGGTATTCCAGAGTCTCCCGCGACATGTACGGGGCGAGCGCGTCGTAGGAATAGGGCAGGTCGGGAAGCGTGAACGACATCGAAGCTTTCTCCGCAAATAAGAGTGGCCGTACCGCTCGGCGGGCTGACCCTCGGAATGAGGCGTCCCCGGCGGTTCCGGCTGGCACCATCGGGGCGGCGCGAGACTAGATAAGTCTCTCCGCGGGGACGGACAACCAAAAGCCACATAGCTTGCGATTTTCATACATAATCGGGCATCAATGCCTGCGCCCGTCCGCAATCGCCGGCCGGGCCTTGAGAATGGACGAGGGTAGAATGGTGGAGACGGGCAGCGCCGCGCGCCGCAGGACGGGCGTGGCGCGTCGAGATGTCGCCGGGGGTGCGGGTCGTGCGCCGCGGCCTTGCGGCCGGAGGCTGTGATGGGTGCGGTGATCATCGGCCTCGGCATCGCCATCGCGCTGGTCGGCGCCGCCTTCGGCTTCAACGGCTTCGCGGTCTACCAGTCCACCTTCGGCAACGTGCTGATCGTAATAAACGGCTTCGCCTTTGTCGGCGGCCTCGTGCTGATGGCGCTCGGCTTCGTGCTGCGGGCGCTGGTGCGGATCGAGTTGCGGCTGGAAGGCGCGGTCCATTTCGAGCCGGAGGAAGGCGATTATGTCGGGGCGGTCGAGGCCATCGCCGACGAGGCCGAGCGTGAGACGCGGGCCGAGGCGGAGGCTGAGCCCGTTTCCCGGCCCGTCTCCCGCTCCGCTCCCCGTGCCGCCGCGCCGGAGCCGGTCGGCGGCTGCATCCACCGCCTATGCCAATTCGGG
>CAZIXP010000073.1:1063-5559 GCA_964543245.1 uncultured Starkeya sp. | reverse complement strand
CGCCGGAGCCGGTCGCGGCGTTGGGCGCCGACCCGGAGGCCGACCCGGACGAGGACTGGGTGCCCGAGAGCCGGGCAGCGCCGCGCGCGGCCGACCCGGCGTCCCGCCCGGCCGAACCGGTGCGGGCGCCCGAGCCGCCCCGCAGCGAGCCGGCGCGGGACGAGCGCCTGATCCCGGATTTTCCCGCCCGCGAGCCGGTGCCGCCGCCGCGGGTGGAGGCACCGCGTCCCGAGCCCGTGCGTCCCGAGCCCGTGCGTTCGGAGCCGCCCCGCAGCGAGCCGCGCATGCCGGACTTCCTGCGGGCGCCGGAGCGCAGCCCTGAGCCTGCCCGCGCCGCGCCGGCCCTTGGTGCCGACCTGCCGCTGGTCGAGCCCTCGCGGGTGCGGCCGGCGCCGCCGCCCTTCTCGCGCCCCCTGCGCGCCGAGGTGCCCGGCCGTGCGGAAGCCCCGCGCCCCGATTCCGCGCGGGTCGAGCCTGTTCGTGCCGAGGCGCCGCTGCCGGAGCCGGATGCCGCTCCGGCCCAGGAGCCGGAAGCCCGCCCGAGCCTCCGGCCGGAGCTGCCGTCCTGGTTCCGCCGTCGCGACCCGGTCGCGGCGCCGGTGACGGAGCCGCCGGCCGCACCGGACGCCGCGCCGGCCAGCGTCGCGGTCGCCGAGCCGGTTCCGGCCGAATCCCGCGCGGAGTCGCGTGGGGAAGCCGCGCCGGTGGCGGCGGAGCCCTCGGCCGAGCCGGCGGTCCGCCGGTCTTCCGACCTGCCGGGCGACCCCTTCGCCGGCACCTTCGGTGGCGGCGGTGCCGCCACGTCGTCTCCGGGGCGGGGCGAGCCGCCGGCGCCCGAGCCGGCGGAACCGGCCGGTCAGGATGAGGATTTGTCCGCGGTGTTCGCGCCGCGCGCGGCCCGCGCGGAGCCGGTCGACCCGTTCGCCGCCCCGGCCGCGCCGGAGCCGGCCGACAGCGACCGCCCCGACCCGGCCGAACCTGCCGCGCCGGAGCCGGAGGAGGCGAAGGAAGAGGAGTCCGGTCCCGTGGTGCTGAAGTCGGGCATCATCGGCGGCATGGCCTATTCGCTCTATACCGACGGCTCCATCGAGGCCGAACTGCCGGACGGGGTGATCCGCTTCGCCTCGATCCAGGACCTGCGCGACCACGTCACCGGCGCGGCCCGCACCGAGTAAGCCCGGACGGCCCGCCGCCGGCGGGCCGTTCCTCCCTGAACGCCGCCGCCGCGGGCGGGTCGTTCCTCTCCGAACCCCGCCGCCGGTCCCGGGCGGCGCGTCGCGCGCGCCGGGCTCAGCCCCGGTCCTGTGCCTGTCGAGTCAGGCCCGGGCTATCGCGATGGCGAAGGCATAGATCAGCGCGGTTTCCTCCAGCCGGTCGAACCGGCCGGCCGCGCCGCCATGGCCCGCCTCCATATTGGTGCGCAGCAGCAGCGGGGCGTCGTTGGTGCGCAGCTCCCGCAGCCGCGCCACCCACTTCGCCGGCTCCCAATAGGTCACTCGGGGATCGGTGAGCCCGGCCAGCGCGAGGATGGCGGGGTAGGCGGTGGCTTCCACATTGTCGTAGGGCGAATAGGAGCGGATGCGGCGGAACGCCTCCGCGTCGACGATGGGGTTGCCCCATTCCGGCCATTCCGGCGGGGTGAGCGGCAGGGTGTCGTCCAGCATGGTGTTCAGCACGTCGACGAAGGGCACCTCGGCGACGATGCCGGCGAACAGGTCCGGCCGCAGGTTGGCCACCGCCCCCATCAGCATGCCGCCGGCGGAGCCGCCATGGGCGACGATGCGGTCCGGCGCGATCATCTTCGCCGCCACCAGATGCTCGGCGACGTCGATGAAATCGGTGAAGCTGTTCACCTTGTCCGCCAGCTTGCCGGTGCGGTACCAGCGCCAGCCCTTCTCGGTGCCGCCGCGGATATGGGCGATGGCGAAGACGAAGCCGCGGTCCACCAGCGAGAGCCGGGCGGTGGAGAAGCCGGCGGGGATCGAGATGCCGTAGGCGCCATAGCCATAGAGCAGGCAGGGCGCGGTGCCGTCGAGCGGGGTGTCGCGGGCGAAGAGCAGCGACACCGGCACGGTCTCGCCATCGGTCGCGGTCGCCAGCACCCGGCGGGTGACGTAGCGGGCGGGATCGTGGCCGGAGGGCACCTCCTGCCGCTTGCGCAGCACCCGCTCGCCGCTGGCCATGTCGTAGTCCCACACCTCGGCGGGGGTGGTCATGGAGGAATAGCTGAAGCGGATGGTGGTCTTGTCGAAGCCGAAGCCGGCGTCGAGGCCCAGCGAATAGGCCTCTTCGGCGAAGGCGACGGGGTGCTCGGCGCCGGTCGCGATCTCGCGCACCACGATGCGCGGCAGCCCGTCCTCGCGCTCCAGCCGCACCAGATGGTGGCGCAGCGCGGTGTGGGAGAGGATCAGCCGGCCCGGCCGGTGGGGTACCAGGTCGTGCCAGTTCGCCCGGCCGGGGGCGGCGAGCGGGGCGACCACCAGCTTGAAGTCTTCGGCCGCGTCGGCATTGGTCTCGATGACGAGGCTCTCCACCCCGTCCAGCGCCGGGTGGTGCTCGACGCCGTAGCGCAGCCCCTCCTGGCGCGGCTCGATGAGGCGGGGGGCGGCGGCGGGGTCGGCGAGGTCGAGCAGGTGGACCTCGCTGGTCTCGTGGTCGCCGCACTCGATGAGGCCGAAGCGGCCGGACTGGGTCTGCCCCAGCGAGACGAAGAAGCCCTTGTCCGGCTCCTCATAGACCAGCACGTCGCTCGCAGGATCGGTGCCGAGCACGTGGCGGTAGACGAAGCTCGGCCGGTGCTCGGCGTCCTGGCGGACGTAATAGAGGTGGGTGCCGTCGGCGCCCCACACCAGCCCGCCAGTGGTCTCGGCGATGAGGTCCGGCAGGTCGGCACCGGTGGCGAGGTCGCGGATGCGCAGCGTGTAATATTCCGAGCCGGTGTCGTCCACCGACCAGGCCAGCCGGGCGTGGTCGGGGGCGTGGCGGGCCTCGCCGAAATGGAAATAGGCGGTGCCGGCGGCCAGCGCGTCGCCGTCCAGCAGCACCGCCTCCTCGCCGCCCGCGCTCGGCC
This sequence comes from uncultured Starkeya sp., assembly GCA_964543245.1. Taxonomy (GTDB): domain Bacteria; phylum Pseudomonadota; class Alphaproteobacteria; order Rhizobiales; family Xanthobacteraceae; genus Ancylobacter. The sequence continues at coordinate 2,489 of CAZIXP010000073.1, read as the reverse complement.
GGCGGCAGACCAGCGGGTGCTGGCCGCCCTCGCGGAAGCGGGTGTAGTAGGCGAACGGCCCGTCCGGCGCCGGCACGGAGCTGTCGTCTTCCTTGATGCGGCCGCGCATTTCGGCCACCAGCCGGCTGCGCAGCTCGGCATGGGGGGCAAACCAGGCCTGCGCCGCCGCGTTCTCCGCCTCCAGGAAGGCGCGGATGTCGGGCGCCAGCACGGCGGGATCGTGCATCACCTCGCGCCAGTTCTCGGCGCGAAGCCAGGCATGGGGGTCGACCAGGGTCTGGCCGTGGAAGCTGCGCACCAGCGGGGCGTGCGCGGGGGCAGAAGCCTGCGCGCTCACGCCGCCACCTCGTCGGCGGTGAAGTTCAGCGCCACGCCGTTGATGCAGAAGCGCATGCCGGTGGGCTTGGGCCCATCGGGGAAGACATGGCCGAGATGGGCGTCGCAGGTGGCGCAGCGCACCTCGACCCGGCGCATGCCATAGGAACGGTCCTCGATGCCGACCACCGCTTCGCGCGAGACCGGCTGGAAGAAGCTCGGCCAGCCGGTGCCGGACTCGAACTTGGCGTTGGAGCGGAACAGCGGGGCGTCGCAGCAGACGCAGCTGTAGAGCCCGGGCTCCTTCTGGGCGAGGTGCGGGCCGGAGAAGGCGCACTCGGTGCCGTGGCCGCGGGTGACCTCGTACTGTTCCGGGGTGAGCTGGGCGCGCCACTCGGCGTCGGTCTTCACGACCTTGGGGCGATGGAGGGCTTCGGTCATGGTTCGTTTTCCTCGGGCGGGTCGTGGCTGGAGATAGTCAAGCGGTCCCGGCGCCGCAAGGCTCGCGCCGTTCAAGTGGCTGGCACGCTTGTTGTATCGTGCCCTGTGGACATCAAGTTTCGCGTTACCGTCATTTCGGTGTGAAAAATGCCACCCAACGTTCAGTTGAACGGGAATTGCATCTAAAAAATCTTGCGATCTGCCGCGAATAAATCTATCAAACCGATTGTGGGTTTTCCTGCCAGACGTTGATGATCCAATGTCGTCGGGCAGGGAATTTGTTGCACCCCTGTCAAGTCACGCGTCCACCACGCACGCTGAAGATCGGATCATGAGCGACTCCGCAGAAAACGAAAGCTATATCGAACTCGCGGCAGACATTGTTTCTGCCTATGTGAGCAGGAATTCTGTTGCGGCGAACGACCTGCCGGCCCTGCTCGCCGACGTGCATGGCGCCCTTGCCCGGCTGAGCCGGGGCGAGGCCGAGCCGGAGCCCGAGCCGCTGAAGCCCGCGGTGCCGCCGAAGAAGTCGGTGTCGCCCGAATTCATCGTCTGCCTCGAGGACGGCAAGAAGTTCAAGTCGCTGAAGCGGCACCTGCGCACGCAGTACAACATGTCGCCTGAGCAGTATCGCGAGAAGTGGGGCCTGCCGCCGGACTACACGATGGTC
>CAZIXP010000073.1:0-1053 GCA_964543245.1 uncultured Starkeya sp. | reverse complement strand
CGCCGAACTACGCCGCCGCCCGCTCGGCGCTGGCCAAGCAGATGGGCCTCGGCCAGCAGCGCCGCCGCACGGCGCGCTGACCGCCCGCACGGCTCGACCTTCGGCGGCGGGGCTGCGGCCCGGCCTGCCGTGACGGCGAGGCCGCGCTTTCATCGGATGGACGGCCGCCGCGCCCCCGGGCTGCGGCGGCCGTCGTCGTTTCGGGGCTGCGCGCCGGGGCGCTTCACGCATGTCGCTCACGCCATGTCGATTCACATCCCCTCGCTTCACGCCATGTCGCGCAGGAGCCGCCGCAGCGCGGCATGACGCACGGCGTCATAGCCGGCGCCGGTGAGCGCCGCGCGCCGCTCCTCGCGCAGCAGCCGCGACAGAACCGTGCGGCGCGCCTCCGGCGTGGCGCCGACGAAGGGCTTCAGCGTCTCCATCCGCGCCGCGACAAGGGTGGCGGGGTCGTGGGCGCGGCAAGCCCGCAGGCGACCTCGGCAATGAACGGGAACCACAGGGGCAGGCATGGCGACTCCGCGAATGTAGGATCAATAGAGATGAAAATCCTACAATTCGACAGGAGTTGTCCAGCCCCTGTGTGCAACCCACGGCAGAATTATTGGTTGCATCGCACCATATGCACCATAGGCTTGTACCACAGCCGGTGCGGGTGTACAGATAGTAAGGCTTTAGTCCTAAATTCAGGATTGATAGCCGCGCGCCATCCGCCGTGCCGGCATCCCGCGGGCGAACCCCGGCCGATGCCCCCCGGCCCGCCACCCCTTGCACCGGAGATTCCCATGTCGCTTCCCCGCTCCCCGGCCGCCGGCCCCGCGCTGCTCCCGCAGCCCGCCGTGACGGTCGACCCCGCCGAAAGCCCGCTCGCCTGGCTGGCGCGCCGGCGCGGGCGGGATGGGCGCGCCCTCATCGCCCCGCACCAGTTCCTCGCCGGGGAGAGGCTGCGGGCGGATTTCACCCGCGGCCAGATGATGCCGCGCGTCACCGCGGACTGGAGCGGGGTCGGTGCCGCCCGCGGCGCCCGCCCCGCGCCGGGTGCGCTCGACCCGG
>CAZIXP010000072.1:0-19159 GCA_964543245.1 uncultured Starkeya sp. | reverse complement strand
GGTCGCGTTCGAGAAGGACATCATCGAGCCCGGCAACTGGAAGCTCACCATGGAGAACAACCGCGAGTGCTACCACTGCGCGGGCAACCATCCCGAGCTGACCGTGCCGCTCTTCGCCTATGGCTTCGGCTTCGCCCCGGAGGAGCTCGACGAGCACGAGCGCCAGGAAGCGGAGAACTACGGCAAGCTGCTCAAGGCCAGCCACCGCGAGTGGGAGAGCTGCGGCTTCCCCTCCTCCATGATGGAGCACCTCGACGACATGGCCACCGGCTTCCGCACCGAGCGGCTGCCGCTGGCCGGCGACGGCGAGAGCCACACCGCCGACACCCGCGCCGCCTGCAAGAAGCTGCTCGGCAAGATCAACGACCCCAAGCACGGCGCGCTGCACTTCTGGACCCAGCCGAATTCCTGGCATCACTTCATGTCGGACCATGCCGTGGTGTTCTCGGTGCTGCCGCTCGACGCCGAGCGCTCGCTGCTGCGCACCAAGTGGCTGGTCCACAAGGACGCGGTGGAGGGCGTGGATTACGACCTCGAGAACCTCACCGGGGTGTGGGACGCCACCAACGACCAGGATTCGACGCTGGTGGGCTATTGCCAGGAGGGCGCGCGCAGCCCGGCCTATGAGCCCGGCCCCTACTCGCCCCACACCGAGATGCTCGTGGACAAGTTCTGCAACTGGTACATCAAGCGCATGGACGCCCACCTCTCCGGCCGCGGCGACGTCTGAGCCGCCGCGTCCCCTCTCCGGCAGAACCGGCCGTCCTCCCGCTGCCTTCGGGCGGCGCGGGGGACGCGTCGGCGTGCGGTCCGCCATGCCGGCGCCGCCGATCCGCCCCTCTCTTCACCCGCCCGTTGCGCCTGCCCGTGACCTTCCCACCCCGAGGAACCGCATCATGACCGGCCCCACCACCCTCGCGCGCGAAGCCGCCGCCCCGCTGCTGGCCCCGGAGCTGCCGCTGTGGAATCCGGAGGTGGACGACGTGCTGGTGGTGCGGGCGATCCGGCAGGAGACGCACGACGTGCGCAGCTTCGTGCTGGCGCCGCGCACGCCCGCCCGTTTCAGCTACCGCCCCGGCCAGTTCATCACGCTGGAGGTGGAGATCGGCGGCGAGGCGGTGAACCGCTGCTACACCATCGCCTCCGCCCCCACCCGGCCGCACACCCTCGCCATCACCGTGAAGCGGATGCCCGGCGGGCCGGTGTCGAATTTCCTGCACGACACGCTGAAAGTCGGCTCCACCCTGCGGGCGGTGGGGCCGATGGGCGATTTCACCTGCTTCGGCGAGGGCGCCGCGCCGGCCGCCGCGCCGAAATACCTGTTCCTCTCCGGCGGCAGCGGCATCACCCCGCTGATGTCGATGGCCCGCACCTTCCATGATCTCGGCGAGCCGCGCGACATCGTGTTCGTCCACGCCGCGCGCTCGCCCGCCGACATCATCTTCCGCACCGAGCTGGAGCTGATGGCGCGCAACCAGCCCGGCCTGTTCCGCCTCGCCCCGGTGTGCGAGGGCGACAGCGCCGGCGAGCCGTGGCCCGGCCTGCGCGGCCGGCTCTCGCTGGCGATGCTGAAGCTGATCGCGCCCGATTTCCTGGAGCGCGAGGTCTTCGTCTGCGGCCCCTCGCCCTTCATGGCGGCGGTGCGGGCGCTGCTGAAGGAAGCCGGCTTCGAAATGGCCCGGCACCATGAGGAGAGCTTCAATTTCGAGGAGCTCGCCGCCGCCGAGCCGGAAGTCGCCGCCGCGGTGAGCGCGGCCGAGGCGAAGAACGACGGCGAGGCCGCGGTGGAGACGCTGGCGGGGGCGGTCGAGGCGGCCGCACAAGAGGCGGCCCCGGTCGAGGTAGCCCCGGTCGAGACGGCGCCGGTGCCGGTCTATCAGGTGACCTTCGCCAAGTCCGGCAAGACCATCGAGGTGCCGGGCGACCGCTTCGTGCTGGACATTGCCCGCCGCGCCGGCATCCGGCTGCCCTCCTCCTGCTCGAAGGGGCTGTGCGGCACCTGCAAGTCGAAGATCACCTCCGGCACGGTGGAGATGAAGCACCAGGGCGGCATCCGCCAGCGCGAGATCGACGCCGGCATGGCGCTGCTCTGCTGCTCCAAGCCGACCAGCGACCTCGTCGTCGACCGCTGAGCGGAGAGCCCGGCGGGCCGCCGCCGAGCGGCGGCGGAGCGGAGGATCCCGCGGCCTACTGGCCGACCGGGATGACCTGCTGCATCGCCTGCTTCATCTTGCCCAGCGCCTCATTGGTGTCGTTCACCGTCTTGTCGAACACCTGCTGGACCGTGGGCAGGCCGAACAGGCCCTGTTCGGCCGGCTTGGCCGCGGCCGGCGCCGGCGCGAGATCGACCGGGGGCAGCGGCTCGGCGGCGGCGAGCGGCGCGGGAGCGCCCGGCACGGTCGCGGGAGCGGCGACGCGCGGGGTGGCAGCGGGAACGGGGGCAGCCGCCGGAGCGGCGTTCGCGGCGAGCGGCACGGGGGCGGCCGAACGCTCCAGCGGCACGGCGGTGGTGGTGACGCTGAGCCGCCGCGGCTTGGCCGGGGGCAGCGGCGCGGTCTCGGCGACAGCGGCCGGCTCGGTCGCCGCCGCGGCGTGGGCCGGCGCGGGCGGCGCAAACGGGGTAGCCGGCGCGACGGCGCCATGGGTCACGGCGGCGGCAACGGGCGCGGTGGCGAGAGGCGCGGCGGCAGCCGGCGCCAGGGCCGGCGCGGCGTCCGCCGGTGGCAGCGCGGCGAGGCGGTCGCCCTTCTGCGCCAGGCCGTACGCGCCCTCCTCTTCCGGCGCGATCAGCCGCGAGGCATCCTTGGGCGCCTCGGCCGGGGCGGGATCGCGCGTCAGCGCATAGGTGCCCCCGACCAGCGCCACGCAGAACGCAACCTGCAGCCCGATTTCCGCGAGCTTGCGCGACGAGAGGTGGAACGGGGCGGCCAAGGTGACGGTCATGTTGAATCTCCCCTGAAGGAGCCTCTATTCACGGCAGCGCACGCGGCGAATCTTGGGCAGCATTGGTGCCGCGCGATGACACTGTGCGGGCATTTACATACCCCCGCACATCACGAAGCCTCGACCGGAGACGCCCATGGCCCAGGAGCACGACCTTTCCGCCCTCCGGCGCATCGGCTTCCTCACCCTGCCCAACCATTCGATGATCGCCTGCGCCAATGCGCTGGAGGCGCTGCGCATGGCGAACTACGTCGCCGAGGCCCCGCTCTATGGCTGGTGCGTGGCGACGCTGGACGGCGCCCCCGCCGTCGCCAGCAACGGCCTCACTCTCAGCCCCACTCTTGCGCTGGCGGAGGCCGGCCCGCTCGACCTGCTGCTGGTGTGCGGCGGCGTCGATGTGCGCCACGCGGTGACGCCGGGGCTGGAGGACATGCTGCGGCGGCTGGCCCGGCGCGGCACCGCGCTCGGCGCGCTCTGCACCGGCAGCTTCGTGCTGGCCGATGCCGGGCTGCTGGATTTCCACCGCTGCGCCATCCACTGGGAGAACCTGTCCGCCATCCGCGAGGAATTCCCGCATATCGATTTCGTCGCCGACGCCTGGGTCATCGACCGCGACCGCCTCACCTGCACCGGCGGGGTGGCGCCGCTGGAGATGATGCTGGCGCTGATCGAGGCGCGCGGCGGGCGCGCCCTCGCCGACAAGGTGTCGGAGCAGTTCATCCTCGACCGCGACCCGCCGGCCGAACCGCGGCCTGGGGCCCGCGCCATGCGCCCGGCCCGGCCGCGCCGGGCCTTGCCGGACCCGACGCTCGCCCGCGCGGTGAAGCTGATGCAGGGCGCGGTGGACGCCGCCGGCGGCGCCGGCCCGCCGGGTGTCGCCGCCATCGCGGCGCGGCTCGACGTTTCGGTGCGCCAGCTCGAACGGCTGTTCCGCCGCCACCTCGCCACCACCCCGGCGGCCTACCAGATGACGCTGCGGCTGGAACGGGCGCGCGAATTGCTGCGGCTCTCGCCGCTCTCGGTCACCGATGTCGGGGTGGCCTGCGGCTTCCAGTCGGCAGCGCATTTCTCCACCGCCTATGCCCGGCATTTCGGCCGCCCGCCGCGGGAGGACCGCTCCGTGCCCTGAGGCGGCCGAGGCGGGCCTGCGCCAGACCCGCGGAGCCGGGGCTGCGCCAGATCAAGCCGCAGGGCTGGCATGCGGCGTACAGTTCGCACTTGCACATGCCGCCCCTTCGGCGCGACACTTTGCTCCACGTCGACCCGCCGGGCAGCCGGCCGGCGCACCGGCTCCGCCTCGCGGGCCGGCCGCGCCGCACACAGAACGCCGCGCCCGACCCATGAACGCCCCGCAACGGCCCTTCGAGACGCGCAACCTCGCCGCGCGCTACTCCCATCTGTCGGCCGACATGCTCGGCGCCGAGCGCACCCCGCTGGCGGACGCCCGGCTCGGCCTCGTCATGACCTTCGTCGCCGGGGCGACCAATGCCGGCGGGCTGCTGGCGGTGGGGCAGTACACCTCGCACATGTCGGGCATCGTCTCGGGCATGGCCGACAATCTGGTGGTCGGCGCCTCCGGGCTGGTGATCGCCGGCTTCGGCGCGCTGCTGCCCTTCCTCGCCGGCGCCGCGACCTCGGCGGTGATGGTGAACTGGGCCCGGCTCCACCGCGCCGGGCAGGAATATGCCCTGCCGCTCACGCTGGAGGCGCTGCTGCTGCTGGCCTTCGGCGTGCTCGGCGGCCACGCCCAGGCCTCGGTCTTCGTCTTCGTGCCGGCGGTGGCGGTGCTGTGCTTCATCATGGGGCTGCAGAACGCCACGGTGACCAAGCTCTCCGGCGCCAAGATCCGCACCACCCACATGACCGGCATCGTCACCGATCTCGGCATCGAGCTCGGCAAGCTGTTCTACGTGAACCGCCTGCGCCGCCGCGACGGCGCGCCCGAGGTCGTCGCCGACCGCGACAAGCTCAAGCTGCTCACCTGCTTCCTGCTGGCCTTCTTCAGCGGCGGCGTCATCGGCGCGCTCGGCTTCCACTATGTCGGCTTCGTGTTTTCCGTGCCGCTGGCGCTGATCGTGCTGGCGCTGGCGGTGCCGGCGCTGCTGCGCATGCACTGGCGCTGAAGCCGCCGCGCGCGGGCCGGTCGCAAAGCTACCGGCGCGATGGCGGAATTATTCTGTCTCCAGAGTGCCCCCGCCCCTATCGTGCCGCCATGTTTCCGGCATGGTTGCCCGAGGAGCGCGTTTCCCCGCCATGATCGCCAATGCCGACGCCCTGCTGAAGCCCCTGACCATCAAGGGCCTGACCATCCGCAACCGCGTGATGTCGACCTCCCACGCCCCCGGCTACGGCAAGGACGGCAAGCCGCAGGAGCGCTACCAGCTCTACCACGCCGAGAAGGCCAAGGGCGGCATCGGGCTCACCATGTTCGGCGGCTCCTCCTCGGTCGCCATTGACAGCCCGGCCGCGCCCTGGGCGCAGATCTCGGTCGCCGACGACAGCGTGATCCCGCATTTCCAGCGCTTCGCCGAACGCGTACACGCCCACGGCGCCAAGCTGATGATCCAGCTCACCCATATGGGCCGGCGCACCAAGTGGGACACCGAGAACTGGTTTCCCACCATCTCCGCCTCGCCGCGCCGCGAGCCGGCCTCGCGCACCATCCCGCGCGAGATGGACCGCAACGACATCCGCCGCGTGGTGAAGAGCTTCGCCGACGCGGTGCGCCGCTGCAAGGAAGGCGGGCTCGACGGCTGCGAGGTCTCCGCCGCCCATGGCCACCTCATCGACCAGTTCTGGTCGCCCTCGGTGAACCAGCGCAGCGACGACTACGGCGGCAGCCTGGAAAACCGCATGCGCTTCGGCCGCGAGGTGCTGGAGGCGATGCGCGAGGCGGTGGGGCCGGACTATGTCATCGGCATGCGCATGTCCGGCGACGAGATGATCGCCGACGGCCTCAGCCATGAGGACTGCGTTGCCATCGCCACGGAATATGTGAAGGCGGGGCTGGTCGACTTCCTCAACGTGCTGGGCGGGCAGGCCCGCGACCACATCTCCCACGCCATCTCGCTGCCGAACATGTCGTTCCCGGTGGCGCCGTTCCTGTTCCTGCCGAGCGCGATCAAGCGCGAGGTGGACGTGCCGATCTTCCACGCCCAGCGCGTGACCGACCTCGCCACCGGCGCCCGCGCCGTCGCGGAGGGCCATGTCGACATGATCGCCATGACCCGCGCCCACATCGCCGACCCCCACCTCGTCAACAAGCTGATCGAGGGCCGGGACGACGACATCCGCCAGTGCGTCGGCGCCGGCTACTGCATCGACCGTATCTATGTCGGCGGCGACGCGCTGTGCATCCAGAACGGCGCCACCGGCCGCGAGGCCTTCATGCCCCACGTCATCCCGCCGGCGCCGGTGAAGCGCAAGGCGGTGGTGGTGGGCGCCGGCCCCGGCGGGCTGGAAGCCGCCCGCGTGCTGGCCGAGCGCGGCCATGCCGTGGTGCTGTTCGAAAAGGCCGACAAGGTCGGCGGCCAGATCAACATCGCGGCGAAGGCGACCTGGCGCGAGGCGCTCTCCGGCATTCCGCGCTGGCTGCACGCCCAGGTGCTGAAGAAGGGCGTGGACCTGCGCCTCGGCACCGAGGCCACCGCGGAGTCCATCCTGGCCGAAGCGCCTGATGTCGTGATCCTCGCCACCGGCGGCGCCCCGATAAAGGGCTATGCCAAGGGCGCCGAGCATGTCGTCACCACCTGGGACGTGCTCACCGGCGCGGTGGAGCCCACCGGCACCGTGCTGCTCTATGACGAGATCGGCGGCCACAACGCCGCCTCCACCGCCGAGGTGCTGGCCAAGCGCGGCTGCCTCGTCGAGATGGCGACCCACGACCGGATGATCGCGGAAGAGGTCGGCACCACCAACCAGCCGGTGCATCTGCGCGAGCTCTACAAGCTCGGGGTGGTGATGAGCCCGAACATGGAGCTGATCGAGGTCTACCCGGAAGGCAACCGGCTGATCGCGGCGCTGCGCAACACCATGACCGAGGCGGAAGAGGAACGCGTCGTCGACCGCGTCGTCGCCGATTACGGCGTGCTGCCGGTGGACGGGCTGTTCCGCGAGCTGCGGGCCCGCTCCGCCAATGACGGTGAGACCGATCTCGATGCCCTCGTCGCCGGCACGCCGCAGCCCGCGCTCGGCACGGGCGGCTTCGCCCTGTTCCGCATCGGCGATGCCTGGAGCGGGCGCAACATCCACGCGGCGATCTACGACGCGCTGCGGCTGTGCAAGGATATCTGAGGCCCCGCCGGCCCCTTGCGGCCGGCCGGCATCTCTGAACCGCCCCAGCTTCGGCCGGCGCCCGCCGGGCGCGGCCAGAACCCACGGACGCGCGCCGCCACCATGACCGACACGACCCTCTCCCTCGCCCTGGTGCTCTACGCCCTCGCCGCCTTTGCCGGCGTGGCGGCGGTGCGGCGGGCGCGGCTGTGGCGGGCGGGCCGGCCGGCGCGGGTGGACTGGGTCGCCGGGCTGCGCGCTCTGCCGAAGCGCTATCTGGTGGATGTCCACCATGTGGTGGGGCGCGATCCCTTCACCGCGCGGATGCACGCGCTCACCGCCGGCGGGCTGCTGGCGGGCTCGCTGCTGATCCTGCTGTCGCCGCTGCCGGGACTCGGCGGCTCGCGCCTGTTCTGGGGGGTGGTCGCGCTGCTCTTCGCCGCCATGCTGGCGGGCGGGGCGATGGTGCGGCGCCGCCGCGTGCCGGTGACGCCGCCGCGGCTCTCGCGCGGGCGCTTCGCTTTCCTGCCGCTGCTGCTCATCGGCTATGCCGCCGGCGCGCTGCTGGTGGCGCTGGACGGCGCCAGCGGCGGCTGGCTCTGGCCGCTCGGCTGGACCGGGCTGTGGCTTGCCGCCGCCGCCGGCCTCGGGCTGGTGAACCAGATCGAGCGCGGGCCGATGCGCCATGTGGTCGCCGGCGCGCTGCACCTCGCCGCCCATCCCCGCCCCGGGCGCTTCGAGGGGCGGCGCGAGACCGCGCTGGTGCCGCTTGATCTCGACACCCCGCGCCTCGGCGCCGGGACCCCGGCCGATTCCGCCTGGAACCGGCTGCTCGGCTTCGATGCCTGCATCCAGTGCGGCCGCTGCGAGGTGGCCTGCCCCGCCTTCGCCGCCGGCCAGCCGCTGAACCCGAAGAAGCTGATCCAGGACCTCGTCGCGACGCTGGAGCCCGGCGGCAGCAACGCCGCCTATGCCGGCAGCCCCTATCCCCATGCCCGGCCGGTCGCCGGGCGGGGCGGGCCGGACCAGCCCATCATTGGCCGCGAGGCGATGATCCATCCCGACACGCTGTGGTCCTGCACCACCTGCCGGGCCTGCGTCGAGGAATGCCCGATGATGATCGAGCATGTCGACGCCATCGTCGGGCTGCGCCGGCACCAGACGCTGGAGCTCGGCGCGGTGCCGGAGAAGGCCGCCCCGGCGCTGGCGGAGCTGCGCTATGCCGACGACGCGCAGGGCCGCCCGCTCGCCGCCCGCACCGATTTCGCCGCCGGCACGCCGCTGCCGCTCATCTCGGCGCGCGGCGAGGCGGAGATCCTGCTCTGGCTCGGCGAGGGCGCCTATGACATGCGCCACGGCCGCAGCCTGCGCGCGCTGCTGAAGCTGCTGCATCTGGCGAAAGTCGATGTTGCCGTGCTCGGCGCCGAGGAACGCGACTGCGGCGACCTCGCCCGCCGGCTTGGCGACGAAGCCACCTTCCAGCGGCTGGCGCGGGAGAATGTCGCGACCCTGCAGCGCTACCGCTTCGCCCGCATCCTCACCGCCGACCCCCACGCGCTGCACGTGCTGCGCAACGAATATCCCGCCTTTGGCGGCGTCTTCGAGGTGGTGCACCACACCGCCTTCCTCGACGAGCTGGTGGCGGCGGGCCGCCTCGCCCCCGGGGCGCTGGCGCTGGCGGGCGTCACCTATCACGACCCCTGCTATCTCGGCCGCTACAATGGCGAGGTCGAGGCCCCCCGCCGCCTGCTCGACCGGCTGGGCCTTGACCGGGTGGAGATGGCACGGCATGGCCGCCGCTCCATGTGCTGCGGCGGGGGCGGCGGCGCGCCCCTCAGCGACATCGAGGGCGAGACCCGCATTCCCGATCTGCGCATGCAGCAGGCGGCGGCGACCGGCGCCGGCATCGTCGCGGTGGCCTGCCCGCAATGCACCGCCATGCTGGAGGGCGTCACCGGTGCCCGCGCGGAGGTGCGCGACATCGCCGAGCTGGTGCTGATGGCGGTGGAAGCCGCCCCCGCCCGCAGCACATGGAACGGCGGCCGGCAGCCGGAGACGGTGGCATGAGCCGGACCCGCCGCGACCCCCGCGCCGAGCGCGCTCTGCATCTGGTGGCCGGCACCGCCCGTCCCCGGCTTGACCGCGCCGCCGCCGCGGCCGCGCCGAGCCCCGCCGGCCGGCCCCGGCGCGATCCCCGCGCGGAGGCGGAAGCCGCCCTCGTCCCCGGCCCGGCCCGGCGGCGGCTGGACCGCTCGCTGCGGCCGCTCGGCCTCACCGGACAGGATGGACACATCGTCCACCTCATCGAACCGGAAATCGCACCCACTGCACCGCCGCGGATCGTGGTGGTGGAGGACCCCGCCTTCCTCGTCGCGGCGGTTCCCGACGCCCCCGGCGGGCGGCTCACCGCCCATGACCGGCAGGTTCTGGGCGCCGCGCGGCTGCTGGCGGAAGGCGGCGGGGCGGTGGTGGCGCTGCCCGGCGGGCCGGTGGAGGAGCTGGGGAGCGCCGGCGCGGACCGCGCCCAAATCCTTGCTGGCGCTACGGATTTCGACCCGGAAGGCCGGGCCGCCGCGCTCGCCGCGGCGCTGCGGCAGCTCAAGGTGCGGCACGCCGTGTTCCCCGAAACGCCAGAGGGCGGCGATCTCGCCCGGCGGGTCGCCGCCGCGCTGGGCGAGCCGCTCTTCGCGAGCGCCGAAAGCCTCACCGCGAAGGCGGTGAGCCGCGCCGCGCGGGGCCGCCGGGTGGAACAGCGCGCCGCCCCCCCGCGCCTCGTCAGCCTCACCGCCGACGCCGTCGCCGCCTATGCCGGCGCGCCGAGAGAAGCCCGTGACATCAAGGGGTTGGACGATGTCGTGGCGCCGCCGCGGGCCATCGTCTCGGCCATGGTGGTGCCCGCCGACCCCGCCACGGTGCCGCTGTCGGAGGCGGAATTCGTGGTGTCGGCGGGCAATGGCATCACCGATTTCGAGCGGTTCCGCGCCGTGGTCGCGGCCCTGCGGGCCACCCCGGGCGCCAGCCGCGTGGTGTGCGACGCAGGGCTGATGCCGCGCGCGGCGCAGGTCGGCGCCTCCGGCACGGTGCTGGACGCGACGTGCTATTTCGCCCTCGGCATCGCCGGCGCACCCCAGCATTTGCAAGGGGTTGCGCGCTGCGAGCATGTGGTGGCGGTCAACACCGACCTTCACGCCGCGATGATCGAACGGGCGGGCCTCGCCATCGTCGCCGACGCGCAGCAGGTCATGCCGGCGCTGCTGGCGGCGCTGGAAGCCGAGGAGACGCGGGAATGAAGATCACCGTCCTGCTCTCAGCCGGCCGCCATCCCGTTTCCGCCCGCCCCTGCCCCCCGGCGGTGGAGCTGCAGGCGCTGCGGCTGGCGTGCGGCCTGTCCACCGAGGTGGGCGGGCTTCACGCCGGCCCGACGGCGAAGGGCGTCGCCGACGCGCTGGGCCATGGCCTCTCCACCCTCAACCTCTTGACTATAAAAGAGAATTCGGATCCGCTCGCCAGCCTTGCCGCCGCCCTCGCGGCGGCCACGCCGGATCTCATCCTGGCCGGCCGGCAGGCGCAGGGCGGCGAAGACAGCGGCCTGCTGCCCTATGCCCTCGCCCGTGAGCTGGGCCTGCCGATCCTCGCGGATGTCGTGCGCCTGGAAGCGGGGGGCGAGGGTCTGCTGGCCGTCGAGCAGGCCCTGCCGCGCGGCGCGCGGCGCCGGGTGGTGCTGCGGCTGCCGGCGATTCTCACCGTCCACCCCGCCGCGCCGCCCGCCCTGCCCTTCACCTTCGCCGCCGCACGGCGGGGGAAAATCACGGCCGTGCAAGGGGTTGAAGCGGTGTCTCCGGTGCCGGCGCCCGAGGAGCGGGCCTATCGCCGGCGGCCGAAGCTCATCGCCAAGAGCGCCGCGGGCGCCTCCGCCGCCGACCGGCTGAAGGCCGCCACCGAAGCGGCGGCCGGTGGCGGCCGGCTGCTGGTGAACCCGACGCCCACTGAGGCCGCGCGGGACATTCTCGCGCATCTGCGCGAGATCGGCGTGCTGCGCCGCTGAATCCGGCAGAAGCCGACGGTTTCGACGGGATCGGGCGGCCGGGGCCGCCCGTTCGCCCCCTCAGCGCTGCGCCACCCGCCCGTTTTCCGCCTGCTGATACGGCGCATTCGACGCCGCCAGCATCGGCCTGCCGAGGATATGGTCGGAGGCCTTCTCCGCCAGCATGATGGTGGGGGCGTTGAGATTGCCCGTCGTCACCGACGGCATGATCGAGGAATCCACCACCCGCAGCCGCTCGACCCCGATCACCCGCGCCTGCGGGTCCACCACGGCCATGGGATCGGCGGGGTCGCCCATCTTGCAGCTGCAGGAGGGGTGATAGGCGCTCTCCGCCTTCTCGGCGACGAAACGGTCGATCGCCTCGTCGCTGGTGACATCCGCCCCCGGCTGAATCTCCCGGCCGCGATAGGGATCGAAGGCCTTCTGCGCGAATATCTCCCGCGTCAGCCGCACGCAGGCCCGCATCTCGATACGGTCGTCCTCGTGGCTCATATAGTTGAAGAAAACCCGGGGCTTGTCGCGGAAATCGGCCGAGCGCAGCTTCACCCAGCCCCGGCTCTTGGTCCGCATCGGCCCGACATGGGCCTGGAACCCGTGCTCCGACGCCAGCCCCTGCCCGTCATAGGTCACCGCCAGCGGCAGGAAGTGGTACTGGATATCGGGATAGGGCACGCCCGGGCGCGAGCGGATGAAGCCGCAGGTCTCGAAATGGTTGGTGGCGCCGAGCCCGTCCTTGCGCAGCAGCCAGCGCAACCCGATCTGACCGCGGGCGAACAGGCCCATGGAGGAATAGAGCGTGATCGGCTGGGTGCAGGCCTGCTGGAAGTAGAATTCGAGGTGATCCTGCAGGTTTTCGCCGACGCCGGGCCGGTTCGCCACCACATCGATGCCGAAATCGCGCAGTTCCGCCGCCGGCCCGATGCCGGAGAGCTTCAGCAGCTGCGGCGAGGCGATCGGGCCGCTGGAGACGATCACCTCCCGCGCCGCCCGCACCTCGACGGTGCGGCCGCCCTGCTCATAGGCGACGCCGACCGCCCGGCGCCCCTCCATCAGGATGCGGCGGGCCCGGGCGTGGGTCTCCACCTTCAGGTTCGGGCGGCTCAGCGCCGGCTTGAGATAGGCGTTGGCGGTGGACCAGCGCACGCCGTCCTTCACCGTCATGTCCATGCGGCCGAACCCCTCCTGGGCCTGGCCGTTGACATCGTCGGTGAGGGGGTAGCCTGCCTGCCGGGCCGCCTCGACGAAGGCGTGGTAGAGCGGGTTCTTCAGCGCGCCATAGGTGGTCTTCAGCGGGCCGTCGGCGCCGCGATAGGCATCGCCCCCCTCACGCCGGCCCTCGGCCCGGCGGAAATAGGGCAGCACGTCCTTATAGGCCCAGCCCTGCGCGCCCTGCGCCGCCCAGCCGTCGAAATCGAGCGGGTTGCCGCGGATATAGACCAGCCCGTTGATCGAGGAGGAGCCGCCGAGCACCTTGCCACGCGGGCAATGCATCCGCCGGCCGGCAAGGCCGGGCTCCGGCTCGGTCTCGTACATCCAGTTGTATTTCTCCATGTTCATGGGAATGGAGAGGGCACTCGGCATCTGGATGAAGATGGAGCGGTCGGAGCCGCCGAACTCCAGCAGCAGCACGCGGTTGCGGCCGTCTTCGGTCAGCCGGTTGGCAAGGACGCAGCCGGCGGAGCCCGCCCCGACGATGATGTAGTCGAACTCGCCCGACATGGCGTTCATGATGCCGGCTCCCCTCAGTACGGCGCCTCGACGCGGCCGAGATTGACGTAGACGCTCTTGAGCTGGGTGTAGTGCTCGATCGCCGCGCGGCCGTTCTCGCGGCCAAGACCGGATTGCTTGACACCGCCAAACGGCAGCTCGATCGGCGTGATGTTGTAGGCGTTGATCCAGCAGGTGCCGGCTTCGAGTCGCGCGATGACGCGGTGGGCGCGGGCGAGATCGCGGGTGAAGACGCCGGCGGCGAGGCCGAAGGGCGTGTCATTGGCCCGCGCGACCACCTCGTCCTCTTCCCGGAAGGACAGCACGGTCATCACCGGGCCGAAAATCTCCTCGCGCACGATGCTCATGGCATCGCTGCAGCCGTCGAACACGGTGGGGGCGACAAAGGCGCCGCGGCCGAGCGCCCCCGCGGTGACGCGTTCGCCCCCGACCAGCACCTTGGCGCCTTCAGCCCGGCCCTTGGCGATATATCCGAGGACCTTTTCCATATGCGCCAGCGAGATCAGCGCCCCGACATGGGTGTCCGGATCGAGCGGGTCGCCCACCTTCATCTTCGCCACCCGGGCGGCCAGCTTCTCAAGGAAAGCGGCCCGCACCCCCTCCTGCACGAAGACGCGGGTGCCGTTCGAGCATACTTCGCCGGCCGAATAGAAATTGCCCAGCAGCGCGCCGGAGACGGCATCATCGAGATCGGCGTCATCGAACACGATCAGCGGCGATTTCCCGCCGAGTTCGAGGGTGACGTATTTCAGCGTCGCCGCCGCGTCGGCCATCACCTTCTTGCCGGTGCCGACCTCACCGGTCAGCGACACCTTGGCGATGGCGGGATGGCGGGTCAGCAGCCGCCCGGTGTCGGCGAAGCCCTGCACGACGTTGAACACGCCGTCCGGCAGGCCGGCTTCGGCGAAGATTTCGGCGAGCTTCAGCGCGGTGAGCGGGGTCAGCTCGGCCGGCTTGAAGATCATGGCATTGCCGCAGGCAAGCGCCGGCGCGCTCTTCCAGCAGGCGATCTGCAGCGGGTAGTTCCAGGCGCCGATGCCCGCGACGATGCCGAGCGGCTCGCGCCGGGTGTAGCCGAAGGCGCTGGGGCCGAGATCGAGATGTTCGCCCGAGATCGTCGCGGCCACGCCGGCGAAATAATCGAGGCAATCGGCCCCCGACAGCACGTCGACGGCGATCGTCTCCTGGATCGGCTTGCCGGTGTCGAGCGTCTCCAGCCGCGCGAGCTCCTCGTTGCGGGCGCGCAGCAGGTCCGCCGCCTTCTTGAGCACGCGGCCGCGCTCGGCGCCGGTCATGGCGGCCCAGACCTTCTGGCCGGCGCGGGCGGCGGCGACCGCCGCCTCGACCTCGGCCTCGCCGGCGAGCTCGATGCGCGCCAGAATCTCGCCCGTGGCGGGGTTGACCGTTTCGAAGCTCTCGCCGGTGGCGGCTTCGACATAGCGGCCGCCGATGTGGTTGCGGTGGAGCGTGGGCGTGTTCGGCATGGAAGGGCATCCAGGTGCGGGATGGGCGGGCAGACGGGCGATCTGGCCGTCGACGAAGGCGGTGGCGATGGCGCGCGCGGTGATCGCGTCGGTTTCGCCGGTGGCGGAAAGCGTCGAGCGCAGCCAGAGGCCGTCGATGACGGCGGCGATCGCGATGGCGAGGCGGCGGGCCTCGGCCGGCCCGACGATCGGCCGGAGATCGTGGGTGAGGTTGGAGAGCATGCGCGACTGGTAGACCTTCTGGACCCGGCGCAGCCGCTCCGAATGCAGGACCTGGCCCCAGAAGGCCAGCCAGACGCTGCAGGAACGCTGATCGAATTCCTCCGGCGCCAGATTGGCGTCTATCACCGCCTGCACCCGGTCGCGCGGCGAGCGGGCGGCGGCGAGCCGCACGGCCGCGCCCCGACCGATGCGGCGGGCGAGATGGCGCAGCGTCGACTCCAGCAGCCCGTCCTTGTCGCCGAAATAATGGGCGACGAGGCCCGGGGAGACCCCGGCGCGGCGGGCGATCTGCGCGAGGGTCGAGGCGTTGAAGCCGACCTCGGCCAGCGAATCGATGGTGGCCTCGATGAGCTGGCGACGGCGGACATCCTCCGGCTCGCGGCGGCGGATCTCCTCCTCGCGCTGGGCCGTGCGCCGGGCCTCCGCCATGGACGGCATCCATCACCTCTCGTCACGGGATTAATTGAACGGGCAAATAATACACAAAGCCTTCCGTCCGGAAAGCCCCTCCCCGGCATCGGCTCGCGCCGTCATGTTTGTGGTCGACCTTATGCCGCAATGCCGCGCAAACGCGCATTGACGTTGAATTTCTGAATGAAAATTGCGCGTGACAAACCGCCGGTTCCGTTTTTGAATAGCCATTCAAAAGAGCCCCTCACGGGCCGACTTGCTGGCAACCCATCGACCGATCAGGATGATGTCGGTGGCAGCAGGCAACAGTGTCACTGAACGATGCCGATGACCGCCGGACCGGGAGTGCAGGACGGGACGCCCCCGCCTCGACCGTCCGGCCACCGGCAAGAGCGCTCTTGAACGGGAACAGCGAACGATGCGCAGCTTGAAATTTCTCGCGACCGCGGCCCTCGGCGCGGTGATCCTCACCGCCCCCTTCCTCCGCGACGCTGCTTTCCAGTCGGCGCAGGCCGCCGAGCCCGCCGCCTGCAAGACGGTGAAGTTCGCCGATGTCGGCTGGACCGACATCACCGCCACCTCCGCCATCTCCTCCGCCATCCTCGACGGCCTCGGCTACACCACCAAGACCCAGGTCCTGTCGGTGCCGGTGACCTACAAGTCGATGCAGACCAAGGACATCGACGTTTTCCTCGGCAACTGGATGCCGACCATGGAAGCCGACCTGAAGCCCTATCGCGACGACAAGAGCGTCGAGGTGATCGGTGCCAACCTGGAAGGCGCGAAATACACGCTGGCAGTGCCGACCTATCTCTATGACAAGGGCCTGAAGTCGTTCGCCGACATCGCCAAGTTCAAGACCGAGCTCGGCGGCAAGATCTACGGCATCGAGCCCGGCAATGACGGCAATCGGCTGATCCTCGACATGATCAAGGATGACAAGTTCGGGCTGAAGGGCTTCGACCTCGTCGAATCCAGTGAGCAGGGCATGCTCGCCCAGGTCGAGCGCGCCTCCAAGCGCAAGGAAGCCATCGTGTTCCTCGGCTGGGCGCCCCACCCGATGAACAGCAAGTACAAGATCACCTATCTCGAGGGCGGCGACGACGTGTTCGGCCCGAACTATGGCGGCGCCACCGTCTACACCAACACCCGCGCCGGCTACACCACCGAGTGCCCCAATGTCGGGCAGTTCATCAAGAACCTGAAGTTCTCGATCGACGATGAGAACGTGGTGATGGGCTACATCCTGTTCGACGGCATGGAAGCCCCCAAGGCGGCCGAGAAGTGGCTGAAGGACAACCCGAAGACCTGGGAAGCCTGGCTGAACGGCGTCACCACCATCGACGGCCAGCCGGCCATTCCGGCGGTCCGCAAGAGCCTGAAGCTCTGATCGCGCGTGGCTTGCGCGCCCTCCTCCATCGAGGAGGGCGCCGGCCTGCACCCGACCTTACGCTGGCGATGGGGAACGCCCGATGTATGACTGGATCACCGAGCACAAGATCCCGCTGGGCTTGTGGCTCAAGAATTTCGTCGATCTGCTGACCGAGCACGGCCAGGCCTTCTTCGACTTCGTCTCGCTCGTGCTCGGCAACCTCATCACCGGGCTGACCGCGGCACTGCTGTTCGTGCCGCCCCTGCTGCTGATCGGGCTTTTCGCGGTCGCGGCGTGGTTCGTTCACCGCTCCATCGGGCTGGTGGTCTTCATCGTCGGGGCCCTGCTGCTCGTCACCAATCTCGGCTACTGGCAGGCGACGATCGAGACGCTGTCGCTGGTCCTCTGCGCCACGCTGGTCTGCGTGGTCATCGGCGTGCCGATCGGCATCGCCGCCGCGCATCGGCCCTGGCTCTACACCGCCATCCGGCCGATCCTCGACCTGATGCAGACCATCCCGACCTTCGTCTATCTCATCCCGACGCTGGTGCTGTTCGGCCTCGGCGCGGTGCCGGGCCTCATCTCCACCGTGATCTTCTCGATCCCGGCGCCGATCCGCCTCACCCATCTCGGCATTTCTTCGGTGCCGCCCAATCTCTACGAGGCCGGCAAGGCCTTCGGTGCGACCAAGCGGCAATTGCTCTTCAAGGTCGAACTGCCCTACGCGCTGCCGACCATCATGGCCGGCATCACCCAGTGCATCATGCTGAGCCTCTCCATGGTCGTCATCGCCGCCCTGGTCGGGGCCGACGGGCTGGGCAAGCCGGTGGTGCGGGCGCTGAACTCCGTCAACATCGCCATGGGCTTCGAGGCGGGTCTCGCCATCGTGGTGCTCGCCATCGTGCTCGACCGCGTCTGCAAGCGGCCCGAGCGGCCCGCCAAGAAGAGCTGAGGGGCAAGCCATGTCCGCCGTCGAATTCCGCAACATCGACATCGTCTTCGGCTCCCAGCAGAAGCGCGCCCTCGCTCTCATCGACGAGGGCCGGACCCGCGACCAGATTCTGGCCGAGACAGGCGCCGTGCTCGGCGCCGCCGGCGTCAGCCTCAAGATCGAACGCGGCCAGATCTGCGTGCTCATGGGCCTATCGGGCTCGGGCAAATCGACCATCCTGCGCGCCATCAACCGGCTGAACGAAGTGGCGCGCGGCGAGGTGATCGTCGAACACCGCGGCAAGGCGGTCGACGTCGCCCATTGCGACGAGGAAACCCTGCGCGACATCCGCATGCACACCGTCTCCATGGTGTTCCAGCAGTTCGGCCTGCTGCCCTGGCGCACGGTGCGCGACAATGTCGGGTTCGGGCTGGAGCTGCGCGGCACGCCGCTGGCGGAGCGCAACCGGATCGTCGACGAGAAGCTCGCCATGGTCGGCCTCACCAACTGGGCGGGGAAATACACCCACGAGCTTTCCGGCGGCATGCAGCAGCGCGTGGGCCTCGCCCGCGCCTTCGCCACCGATGCCGACATCCTGCTGATGGACGAGCCTTTCTCGGCGCTCGACCCGCTGATCCGCGACAAGCTGCAGGACGAACTGCTCGACCTGCAGAAGCGCATCCACAAGACCATCGTCTTCGTCAGCCACGACCTCGACGAGGCGCTGAAGCTTGGTAACACCATCGCGATCATGGAAGGCGGGCGGATCGTCCAGGCCGGAACGGCCGAGGACATCCTGCTGCGGCCGGCCAATGCCTATGTTGCGGAATTCGTGAAGCACATGAACCCGCTCAATGTGCTGCGGGGCACGGCGGTGATGCGGCCCGCCGCGACCCTCACCCGAGAAGGCGACAGCGTCGTGCTCGACAAGCACGGCCGCGTGCGGGTCAAGGTCGATGGCGACAACCGCCCGATCGCGCTGGAGCTCGACGGCCGGTCCGGCGTCATGGCCGCCGCCGACGGCGATGCCGGCGTAATCGACGATCAGCGGGCGCAGGAGGCCGACTGCATTGTCGCCCCGGTCGATCTTCGCCTCAAAGCCGCGATCGAGCTGAAGCGGCACACCGACCTGCCGATCCTGCTGGTCGACAATCTCGGCCGGCTCGCCGGCCTGTGCGACGATGACGAAATCTACCGCGGGCTACTCCGCCGGCTCGACGGCTGAAGCCCCGCCCGGCCGGACAGGGAAAGGCCCGCTCGATGCCAAGCGGGCCTTTTTATTGGGAACGACGGGCCACAGCCTCAGAGCGAGCGATCGCGCAAGGCGGCGGGCTCGTCATGGCTCATGGCGCGCGACAACGGCACGAGCTGCCAGACCGCCGAAAGGCCGACAAGGATATAGACGAGACGGGCCAGCGTGGCGTCCTGGCCACCGAACAGGGCGGCGACCAGATCGAGCTGCGCAAGGCCGACAAGGCCCCAATTGATGCCGCCAATGATGACGAGCAGAAGCGTGATGAGGTTGAGGGCTTTCATGGATGGATCTCCGTGTGCCGGCCCTCGACTGCCAAGGTGCGCGGTCTTACGGGACCAACTCGCCCTCTCCCCTATTGTTTGATGACGTTTGCGTGTGAGTTGCCGCCGTTGCGAGAGGAAATCGGCCCGCGCCGCTCCGAAGCCGCGCCGGCCGGCAGGCCTAGGGTCGAGACTCAACGCAGCCAGCATGAGACGAGGGCTGCGAGGCAGAGGGC
>CAZIXP010000071.1:0-19236 GCA_964543245.1 uncultured Starkeya sp. | reverse complement strand
CCGGGCCCCTTTCCCGCTTTACCCACGGACCAAGCCACATGCATTTCGGCATCTTCAATCTCATGGGATTGCGCGACAATCCCGGCGGCGTCGGCGGGGTGATCGAGGACACCCGCACCATGGTGAAGCTGGCCGAGGAGATCGGCTTCGAGATCGCCTGGTTCGCCGAGCACCACTTCACCAACTATTCCGTCTGCATCTCGCCGCTGATGATGGCCGCCCACATGGCCGGCCAGACGAGCCGCATCCGGCTCGGCGCGGGCGTGGTGGTGCTGCCGCTCTACCACCCCATGCGGGTGGCGCAGGAGATCGCGCTGCTCGACCAGATGAGCGGCGGCCGCGCGGTGCTGGGCGTCGGCACCGGCTACCAGGCCTATGAATTCGACCGCTACGGCGCCGATGTCGCCAGGAAGACCGAGATCTTCCTGGAATACTGGTCGATCGTCGAGCAGGCCCTCACCGAGGGCCGCGCGGTCTTCAAGGGCCAGCACATCGCCATTCCCGAGAGCGTGTTCACCGTGCGGGGCGTGCAGAAGCCGCTGCCGCCGATCTACTGCACCTCGCCGCACCCCCCGATCCTCAAGGCGATCGCCAAATGGGGCGGCGTGCCCTTCATCACCGCCGGCTGGCGCGGCACCCCGGCGCTGTTCGGCATTGCCGAGATGGTGCGCGAGGCCTGGGTGAAGGCCGGGCTCGACGGCCCCACCATGCCCGTCGCCCTGCAGCAGTACATCCACGTGACCGACAGCGCCACGGAGGCGATGGAGGCGGCCGAGCGCGCCCGCTATGTCGGGCGCATGGTCCACGGGCTGCGCTCCAACGTGCTGACGCTGGACGGCTCCTTCGTCGTCGCCGACCCGATTCCCGACGAGCCGCCGCTGGAGACGTTCCGCGACAACCTGCTGATCGGCGACCCCCATCTCGTCGCGGAGAAGCTGGTGGCGGAAATCCGCCGGCTCAACCCGCAGCACTACAACGGCTTCTTCCAGTTCGGCGACATGCCGGTGGCCCGCGCGCGCCGCTCGCTGGAGCGGTTCGGCGCCGAGGTGCTGCCGCTGGTGGAGCGCGAGGTGGGGCCGCTCGCGGCGATCGGGACCCGCGTGCCCGCCGCGGCGGAGTGAGGCGTCGCGGCACCCGCCCGCGCGCCTCGACCGGTTGCATCCGGGAACGACACGTGCCCCCGGCGCCCGCGCCGGGGAAGGAGACGACGTGCCCCGGCGACGGCGCCGGGCCGGAAAGAACCAGGCCTGCCGACCAAACGACGCGGCCGCCAAAGGCCGCGCGCTCCCAACCAGAGGAAGGACCGACATGAAGAAGCTGTTGCTCTCCGCGGCGAGCCTCGCCGCGGTGCTGCTCGCCACCGCGCCGACCCGGGCGGAGACGCTCGGCCCCGTCACCGACCCGCTCGGGGTGGTGAAGATCGCCAAAGGCCAGCCGGTGCTGATCGGCGGCTATTCCTCCCAGTCCGGCGGCGACACCAACCAGGGCATCGACGAGCTGCGCGGTGCCGAGGTCGCGATCAAGGACTTTGGCGGCGCCGTGCTCGGCCACCCGGTGAAGCTGCTCGGCGAGGACGCCCAGTGTACCGCCGAGGGCGGCCAGACCGCCGCCACCAAGCTGGCCGGCAACAAGCAGATCCTCGCCGTGCTGGGGCCGAGCTGCTCCTCCGGCGCCCGCGTCGGCGCCCCCATCCTGTGGCGCGCCGGCATCCCCAGCGTCGCCATCGGCGCCACCGCCCCCGCGCTCACCGCGCCGGACCGGCCGGACGGCTTCAAGGGCTTCCAGCGCGTGGTGCCGAACGACCTGAAGAGCGCCAAGTTCACCGCCGACTACGCCTATGACGTGCTCGGCCTGAAGACCGCCGCCACCATCCACGACGGCAGCCCCTATACCGAGCAGCTTGTCCGCGCCTTCGAGAAGGACTTCGCCGCCAAGGGCGGCACCATCGTCGCCAGCGAGGCGATCTCGCCCAGCGACACCGACCTGCGCCCGGTGCTGACCCGCATCGCCACCAAGAAGCCCGCTCTCATCTTCACGCCGGTCTTCACCTCCTCGGTCGGCTTCCTGATGCGGCAGAAGGACGAGGTCGCCGGCCTCGCCGACACCAAGGTCATCGGCGGCGAGGGCGTGTTCAGCGCCAATGTCATCGAGGCGGTCGGCCCGAAGATCGTCGGCTTCACCATCGTCGGTCCCTCCACCGACCTGTTCTCGAAGCGGTTCCCCGATTTCGTGAAGGCCTTCGCCGCGGAATATGGCGAGGCGCCGATCGGCGGTTTCTCGGCCTATGGCTATGACGCCGCGCTGCTGACCCTCACCGCCATCAAGGCGGTCGGCCAGAGCGACGCCGAGGGCAATCTCTATGTCGGCCGGCAGGCGCTGCACGACGCGCTGATGGCGACCAAGGGCCTCGACGGGCTCACCGGCACCCTGACCTGCGACGCCAATGGCGACTGCGGCGCGGCGACCTACGCGATCTGGGAGTTCACCAGCGACGACACCTCCAGCTTCGCTCCCGGCAAGAACCCCAAGCGGATCTATCCGTGAGCGACGCCGCGCGCTCCGCGACGGAGCCCGGCGCCATCGCCGAATGGCTGCGGCGGTCGACCTGGGTCGACATCGTCCTCCTGGCCATTCGCCTCGGCGTCGCGGCGCTCGTCCTGGTGGGTCTCGCCGGCGGTCTGACCGCCGGCACCTACTCCGCCGCCGACTTCGCGTCCTTCGCGCTGTTCGGCCTCACCATCGGCAGCATCTACGCGCTCATCGCGCTCGGCTACACCATGGTCTACGGCATCCTGCGCATGATCAACTTCGCCCATGGCGACGTGATGATGGTGGGCTCCTTCGCCGGGCTGTTCGCCGCCGGCGCGCTGAACGACGTGGGCATCGTGAGCGCGTGGCCGCTGCTGGCGCTGCCGCTGGTGCTGGCGGCGGGCATGGCGGCGGGGGCGCTGGTCTCCATCGCCATCGAGCGGATCGCGTATCGTCCCTTCCTGCATGTGCGCTCGCTGGCGCCGCTGATCTGCGCCATCGGCATGTCGTTCATCCTGCAATACGCCGCCCGCGGCCTGTTCGGCACCCGCAACCGCGCCTATCCCGGCTTCGGCTGGATGGAGGGCACGGTGCAGGCCTTCGGCCTCACCATCCCGATCCCGCAGGTGGTGGCCTTCGCCGCGGCGCTGGTGGTGCTGGCCGGGTTGCTGGCGGTGGTGAAGCTGAGCCGGCTCGGCAAGGCGATGCGCGCCGTGGCGGAGGACCGCGACGCCGCCGCGCTGGTCGGCATCGACGTCTCCGCCGTCATCGTCGCGACCTTCGCCATCGGCGGGGCGATGGCTGGGGTGGCCGGCGTGCTCTATGCGCTGGTCTTCAAGCAGATCACCGTGTTCATGGGCTTCTTCCTCGGGGTGAAGGGCTTCGCCGCCGCCATCCTCGGGGGGATCGGCAATCTCGGCGGGGCGCTGCTCGGCGGGCTGGTGCTCGGCCTTGCCGAGGCGCTCGGCCCGGCGCTGATCCTGGAGGGCTACGGCCTGCCGGCGCCCTACCAGCTCAAGGACGTGATCGGCTACGGCATGCTGGTGATGATCCTCATCTTCCGGCCGCAGGGCCTGCTCGGCGAGCGGCTCGCCGCCAAGCGGGCGTGAGGAGGCGACATGTCGTTCAACACCGTCACCTCCTCCTTCAAGGTCACCCGCCGCCGCGGGGCGCCGCTGGCCGAAGCGGCGCGGCTGGGGCTGATCGCCGGCGCGGCGCTGGTCGCCTTCGCGCTGATCGGCGCCTATGCCGCGATGGACAAGCGCCATGTCGTCGAGGACCTGCTCACCCTCTCGCAGATCGCCTGCGGGCTGATGGTCTTCGCCGCCGGCTACAGCGCCGCGCGCGACGGGCGCAGCGGCGCGGGCGCGGCGCTGCTGCACGGGCTGGTCGCCGGCGCGGTGGCGGGGGCGTGCCTTTCGCTGCTGGTGTGGCTCACCGTCTCGGTGAACCTGCGCGCCACGCTGGTGGCGGCGAGCCCGGCGCTGGCGCGGGCGCTGAGCCTCGGCGCGCCGGTCGCCTCCGGGCAGGCGCTGGCGCAGCTTCCGCTGCTGGGGGCGCTGCTGGCAGGGCTCGGGGCGGCGGTGGGCCTGCTGCCGCCGGCCGGCCGGCGGGCGGTGACGACCGGGCTTGGCGTCGTGCTGGTGGCCGGGCTGTTCCGCGACGTCTTCGCCAGCATGCTGGACAACCTGCCCGATCTCACCGGGCCGGAGATCGAACTGTTCGGGCCTTCGGGCCTCAATCCCGGCGCGGCGCCGGTGCTGTTCGCGGCGGGGGCGGGGTTTTCCCTGCTGCGCGGCCGCCTGTCCGCCGGCCGCGCGGGGGTGCCGCGCTCCGGCGCCTCCCGGCTGGGGCTGGCGCTGCTGGTGGTCGGCGTGCTGGTGCTGCCGCTGGTGACCAACGATTTCGTGGCGCAGGTGGCGATGCTGGTGGCGCTCTACATGCTGATGGGCATGGGGCTGAACATCGAGCTGGGCCTCGCCGGGCTGGTCGATCTCGGCTTCGTCGCCTTCTTCGCGGTGGGGGCCTATACGGTGGCGCTGATGTGCTCCTCCGGCCCGCTGGCGGTGGCCGACGTCTCGTTCTGGCTGGCGCTGCCGGTGGCGATCGTGCTCGCCGCCTGCGCCGGGCTACTGTTCGGCCTGCCGGTGCTGCGGGTGCGGGGCGACTACCTCGCCATGGCGACGCTCGGCCTCGGCGAGATCATCCGGGTGCTGGTGCTGTCGGACGCGCTGGGGCCCTATCTCGGAGGCTCGCAGGGCATCATCGAGATCCGCCACCCCAGCCTGTTCGGGCTGGAGCTGAAATCCCCCGCCTCGCTTTATTACCTGGCGCTGGCGCTGGCGGCGGTGGTGGCCTTCGTCTCCTGGCGGCTGCAGCACGCCAAGATCGGACGGGCCTGGCTCGCCATGCGCGAGGACGAGGACGTGGCGCAGGCGCTGGGCATCGACCCGGTGGCCTCCAAGCTGCTCGCCTACACCATCGGCGCCGCCTTCGCCGGGGCGGCGGGTGCGGTGTTCGCCGCGCTGATCGGCTCGGTCTATCCCCATTCCTTCCAGCTACTGGTGTCCATCAACGTGCTCGCCATCCTCGTCATCGGCGGGCTCGGCTCGCTGCCCGGGGTGCTGGTGGGGGCGATCGTCCTCATCGGCCTGCCGGAGCTGCTGCGCGAGTTCGGCGAGTTCCGCTATCTTTTCTATGGCATCGCGCTGGTGGCGATGATGCACGTGCGCGCCGAGGGGCTGTGGCCCGCGGCCCATGCGCGGGAGAACGCCCAGCCGGAGAATGCCCAGCCGGAGAATGCCCATGCGTGAGGTCTCCACGCCATCGCCGCTGCTGGAGGTGCGCGGCCTGAAGAAGGCGTTCGGCGGCATGATCGCCATCCAGAACGTCGACCTCTCGGTCGCGCCAGGCGCGGTCCATGCCATCATCGGGCCAAACGGGGCGGGCAAGACCACCGCCTTCAACTGCATCACCGCCTTCGTGCCGCCGACCAGCGGGCGCATCACCCTGGCGGGCGAGCGGATCGACGGGCTGCCGGCCCATGTGGTGGCCCGCCACGGCATCGCCCGCACCTACCAGAACGTGCGGCTCTTCCCCAACATGACGGCGCTGGAAAACGTGCTGGTGGGCCAGCACCGCCGGCTCCACGCCACCTTCTGGGAAGCGATCGCCGGCTCCGGGCGCTTCCGCCGCGAGGAGGGGGAGGCGAAGGCGCGGGCGCTCGACATGCTGGACTTCGTCGGCATTCCCCGCCGCGCCGGCCTTCTCGCCCGCAACATGCCCTATGGCGACCAGCGCCGGCTGGAGATCGCCCGCGCCCTCGTCGGCGGGCCGCGCCTGCTGATGCTGGACGAGCCCGCCGCCGGCATGAACCCGACCGAAGGCCGCGCGCTGGTCGACCTCATCGAGCGGGTGCGCGACCGGCTGGGCGTCACCGTGGTGCTGATCGAGCACCACATGCGGGTGGTGATGGCGGTGGCCGAGCGCATCACCGTGTTCGACCGCGGCGCGGTGCTGACGGAGGGTTCGCCCGCCGAAATCCAGGCCGACGAGCGCGTCATCGCCGCCTATCTCGGCCGCCGCTCCGGTGCGACCGGCCCGGCGCCGGCGCCGCTGGAGCCGGTCGCCCCCGCCGCCCGGCTGGAAGCGAGGATCGCATGAGCAAGGCACTCGAGGTCCGCGACCTCACCGTCGCCTATGGCCAGATCGCCGCCGTGCGCGGGGCGAGCTTCACCGTGGAGCCCGGCGAGATCGCCACCATCATCGGCGCCAACGGGGCGGGCAAGACCACCATCCTCAACGCGCTCTGCGGCCTGCGCGACGTGCGGGCCGGCACGGTGATGCTGGGCGGGGAGGACATCACCCATCTGCCCCCGCATGAGCGGGTGCGCCACGGCCTTGCCCAGGTGCCGGAGGGCCGCCGGCTGTTCGGCCGCATGAGCGTGGCGGAAAATCTCGAGATCGGCGGCTATGCCCGCACCGACCACGCTGCGCAGAAGCACGACCTCGAGCATGTGCTGGAGCTGTTCCCGCGCCTGCGCGAGCGCTACCGCCAGCTGGCCGGCACGCTGTCGGGCGGTGAGCAGCAGATGGTGGCGATGGGGCGGGCGCTGATGGCGAAGCCCCGCGTGCTGCTGCTGGACGAGCCGACCATGGGCCTCGCCCCGCAGATCGTCGACCTCGTGCTCGACGCCGTGCGCCGGGTCAACCGCGAGGGCGTCACGGTGCTGCTGGTGGAGCAGAACGCCTATGGCGCGCTGGAGATCGCTGACCGGGCTTTCGTGCTGGAAAGCGGCGAGATCACCCTGACCGGGCACGGGCTGGAGCTCATCAACCACGAGCGGGTGCGCAGCGCCTATCTCGGGCACGAGGCCTAGAGCTGCATTTTCTTCACGCGAACCGGAATCCACTTCGCTCGAAAAGGCTCCAGGGGGCGGCCATGGCGACGACGGACACGACAGGCACGGGTGCTGCGGCCATGGGCATCACGACCATGGGCGCGGCGGAGACGACACTCGCGGCAGCCGGTGCGGCCGGGGTGGCGGCCCCCGCCGATTTCCGCGCCGCGATGCGCGAGCTGGCGGGCGGCGTCACCATCATAACTGCCGCCGGGCCGGATGGCCCGCGCGGGCTGACCGCCACCGCGGTGTGCTCGGTGTCGGCGGAGCCGCCGACCCTGCTGGTCTGCGTCAACCGCACCACCGAGGGGCACGGCGCCATCGACGGCGCCGGCGCCTTCTGCGTCAACGTGACCGCCACCGAACACCGCGACCTCGCCGAGCATTTCGCCGGCCGGGGCGGCGTGCGCGGGGCGGAGCGCTTTCTCCACGGGCGCTGGGACACGCTGGCGACCGGCGCGCCGGTGCTGGCGGATGCGCTGGCCGCGTTCGATTGCCGGGTGATCCAGCGGCTGGACTGGGGCACCCACACCGTGTTCCTCGGCGCCGTCGCCGCGACCCGCATCGCCGCGGCCGAGCGGCCGGCGCTGGTCTATCGCGGCGGCGCCTTCCATGCCGCCGGCTGACGCGGCGCAACCGGAGGCGAGGGGGCGATGACGACGCTGGATGGACAGGTGACGCTGATCACCGGGGCGGGTTCCGGCATCGGCCGGGCCATGGCGGCGGCCTTCGTCGCGGCGGGGGCACGGGTGCTCGCGGTCGACCGCGCGGCGGAGGGGCTGGCGGCGCTGGCTGAGGCGGTCGCGGCGCCGGAGAGCCTCGCCGTCCACCGCGCCGACCTCACCGAGCCGGCCGCCATCGGCGCCATGCTGGCGGCGGCGGAAGCCCGGTTCGGCCCGGTGGAGGTGGTCTGCAACAATGCCGGCCTGCTCGACCGGATGATGCCGCTGGACGAGACCGACGACGCGCTGTGGGAGCAGATCATGGCGGTGAACCTCACCGCGCCGATGCGCCTCACCCGCGCCGCGCTGCCCGCCATGCTGGCGCGCGGGCGGGGCGTGTTCGTCAACACCGCCTCCATCGCCAGCGTGCAGGGCGGGCGCGGCGGCTTCAGCTACACCGTCTCCAAGCACGGCTTGCTGGGGCTCACGCGCGCCGTCGCCACGGCCTATGGCGCGCAGGGCATTCGCTGCAACGCGGTCGCGCCCGGCTCGGTGAAGACCAGCCTCGCGGCGGGGGCGCCGCCTTCCGAGGCGGGGTGGGCGCTGCGGCAGAAGGGGCTGGCGACCCGCCCCCCGCAGGCCGAGCCGGAGGACATCGCCCCGGTTGCGGTGTTCCTCGCTTCCTCCGAGGCTCGCTATCTCAACGGCGCTCTCATCGTCGCTGATGCGGGCTGGACCGTCTATTGAGCCCGGCGGCGGCGCGCGGGCGCCTGCCGCCGACATGCGGAGCCGAACATGTCGATCCGAAAGCTGCAGAACGTCGTGGTCGCCGCAAGCGACATCGCGGCCAGCCGCCATTTCTACGAGACGCTGCTCGGCCTCGTGCCGAAATTCGTCGATGGCGAGCGCTGGGTCCAGTATGACGCGGGGGGCTCCAATTTCGCGGTGGGCTCGCGGCAGGAATATCCGGAAGGCGCGGCCGGGGCGGTGGCGGTGTTCGAGGTGGGCGACCTCGACGCCCGCGCCCGCAGCCTCGCCGAGGCGGGCATGCGCATCGTCGGCACCCGCGACATGGGCAGCCATGGCCGCACCCTCACCGTGGTCGACCCCGCCGGCAATGTCCTCCAGCTGTTCCAGCGCGCGGCGTCCTGACCGCTCATCCGCCGCTAAGGAGGGATGACGGAGCGGCAGCGCTCGTGCCAGACTGCAACGCCGCCCGCAGAGGTGGTGTGAGATGAGGGTGCCGGGTTCCGGCGTTCCATACGTCGGCCATCGGTTCCCCGAGGGAGACGTCATGTTCAGACCCGGACGAGGTGCCCCGCGCGGCACCCGTGCGGCGGCGCTGCTGGCCGCGGCGCTGCTGTGCGGCACGATGCCGGCGTGGGCCGAGGAGGCGCCGCCGGCGCCCTCCGCCGCAACGCCTGCCGCCACCACGCCTTCCCCCGCAACGCCCGCCCAGCCTCCCGCCGTCGACCCCGCCGCGCTGGCGGCGCTGCAGCGGATGGGCAGCTATCTCGCCGGCCTCAAGAGCTTCGACCTGTCCGCGGCGACCACGGCCGAATCCGTGCTCGACGACGGGCAGGACGTGGAGATCGCCGGCACGCTGCACTACCAGGTCCGCCGCCCCGACCGGTTCCGGCTCGACATCCGCACCGACCTGATGGAACGCAGCCTCTATTTCGATGGCCGCTCGCTGGTGGTGGTGGCGCCGCAGGAAGGCTATTTCGCCGAATTCGCGGCGCGCCCCACCATCACCGAGGCGCTGATCGAGGCAGCCCGCACGGCGGGCCTGCGGCTACCGCTGGTCGCGCTGTTCGACTGGGGCACCCCGGACGCCCCGGTGCGGCTGGTGGAGAAGGCGCTGCGGGTCGGCGCGTCGAGCGTGGGCGGGGCCGCCGCCACGCACTGGGCCTTCCGCAGCCCGGGCTATAACTGGGAGGTGTGGATCGCCGACGGCGCGACGCCGCTGCCGTTGAAATACGCCTTCGTCGACCTGCGGCACCCCAACTGGCCGCGTTTCGACGCGGTGCTGAGCTGGCGCGAGGTGGAGCCGGCGGACGCCGCCTTCGTCTTCACGCCCGGCCCGGAGATGACGCGTATCAAGGTCCGCGCGGCGGACGAGACGGTGGGAGGCACGCCATGAGCGCTCGGGCAGGTGATCGGGCGGCGCGGCGCCGCGGGGTGGCCGGCGCGCTGCTCGCCCTCGCGACATTCGCCCTGCCGGCGGCGGCGCTGCGGCCCGCCCCCGTCTTCGCCCATGGCGGCGGAGGAGGCGGCGGCGATGGTGGCGGCGGCGGGGGCGGCGACCACGGCGGCGACCATGGTGGCGACGGCGGCATGGCGGGCGGCGGCTTCGGCGGCGGCGGCACCGGCGGTGGCAGCGAGGGCGGCTTTGGCGGCGGTTTCGGCGGCCATGGTTTTGGCAGCGTTGCCGGCACGCCCGCAACCCGCGAGATCGACGCCGACGGCAGCGGCGCCTACCACGCGCTGACGCCCGGGCCGACCGCCTTCCATCCCCCCGGCGGCTATTGGCCCGGCTTCTTCGGCACCGGCAGCAATGGCGGGGAAAATGACGACCACGCCCTGACCGGCACGGCGCCGCTGGGCTCGGTCGCCTACCGGCTGCCGGCGAGCTGCAGCGCGGAGAAGGTCGACGGGGTCGGCTATCGCCGCTGCGGCAACCGCTGGTATCAGCCGAGCTTCTCCGGCACGAGCGTGGTCTATCAGGTGGTGGCGCCGCCGAAATAGGCGCGCCTTCAGGGGCGGGTGAGGGCGAGGGGCCGGCTGCCGGCCGGCACCTTGGCCCATCCGCCCTCTTCCTGCGCCACGAAGCGCAGCGGCGCGCCGCTGGGGGCCAGCAGCAGCAGGTCCGGCCCGTCCAGCCGCCAGCCCTGCAGCGCGAATCGGCCGAACAGCGGCGCGCAGGCGGGCTCGGCCAGCGCGGGCCGTTGGCCGTCGGGGGCCGCCTCGCCCTTCAATTCGACCCGGCAGGTCGTGCCGCCATCGGTGCGGCCGAGATTCCAGATGCCGGCGAGCTCGGCCGGCTCCGGCACCCGGCTCGGCTCGGCGAGGGCGGGGTTGATGAGGAAATAAACCCCGTCATTCTCGCGCAGCGCCTCCCAGGTGCCGGCGACGCCCTCGGTGAACTCGGCGATCAGCCGACCCTGCCGGCTCTCCAGCAGGATGGAATTGCCCGCGCCCGGCCGCCAGGCGGCGATATCGGCGGTGAACAGGATGGCCTCGGCGCAGGTCGGCTGGTCCAGCTCGACGCCGTAGCGTCCGCTGCCGGCGGGCGCGGTCTTCAGCACCAGCGGGCAGGCGCGGTCGCCATCGGCATTGGTCAGGCGGTAGCGCCCCGCCAGCGCCGCCCCGCCATCCGGCGCGGCAGGCCCGGGGGCATCCGGCGCGGCGCGGGCGGGCGCCGTGCTGGGCCCGGCGGCACTCGCCGCCGCCGGCAAGAGGGCAGCGAGGGCCGCAAGGCCGAGCGCCGTTGCGGCAAGCGGGCGGAAACGGAACATGCGCGGCTCCGGCGAAACGGCCGACACTTTAGGGCATTTTCGAGCGAAGTGGATTCCGGTTCGCGTGAAGAAAATGCGGCAGAACAACAACCTAGATTGTATCCGGTGAACGTGGGTTCCCCGGATACGATCCATGGCATTTCGAGCGGCGTGGGCTCGGGCGGGCCCGAAGAAAATGCGTCACGACGATGAACTGAAGCGGCGCCAGTTACCTTGCGACGCGGGCCGTGGGGGCGCCCGGCCCCGCCGCGCCCGCGCTGGCGGGGACTCAGCGAGGGCGCGGCGGCCAGGGCGTCTCCGGCACCGGCGTCAGCGGCGGGCGCCCGTCCAGCCAGGCGAGAAGATTGTCCACCACCAGCTGGCCCATGGCGTTGCGGGTGACATGGGTCGCCGAGGCGACGTGGGGCAGCAGCACCACGTTATCAAGTGCGATCAGCTCGGCGGGCACGTTGGGTTCATGCTCGAACACGTCGAGCCCGGCGGCGGCGATGGTGCCGTCCTGCAGCGCTCGGATCAGCGCCGGCTCGTCCACCACCGAGCCGCGCGCCACATTGATGAGCACGCCCTGCGGCCCCAGCGCCTCCAGCACGGCGGCGTCGATCATGTGATGGGTTTCCGCCCCGCCGGGCACGATGACGATGAGCACGCCCACATCGCGGGCGAGCGCGACGAGCTCGGGGTAATGGGGATAGGGCAGGTCCGGCACCGGCCGGCGGGTGTGATAGGCGATCGGCCGGCCAAAGCCGTCCAGCCGGCGGGCGATGGCCCGGCCGATCCGCCCCATGCCGACGATGCCGATACTGCGGTCGCGCAGGGTCGGCGAGAGCGGGAAGCCGCGGGCCGGCCAGAGGCCCGCCCGCAGGTGCCGCTCCGCCTGCGGCAGCCGGCGCACGGTGGAAAGGGTGAGCGCGACGGCGAGGTCGGCGACCTCGTCGTCGAGCACGCCCGGGGTGTTGGTGACGACGACGCCGCGCCGGCCGGCCTCCTCCGCCTCGACCGAATCATAGCCTACGCCGAAATTGGCGACGATCTCGAGCTGCGGCAGCCGGTCCATCAGGGCGCCGGTGACGCGGTTGCGGGCGCCCGCCGTCGAGCCCACCCCGGTCGCCACCGCGCGGATGCGCGGCCCGACCTCCGCCAGCATCGCCTCGCCGTCCGGCGCGTCGAGCCGGTGGACCCGGAAATGGCGGGCGAGCTGCTCCTCGATCATCGCCATCATCGGCCCGGTCTGGAGAAGGTCGGGGCGGGTGTCGTCGCCGGCCATGGCAGGCTCTCCTCTCGCTGCGGCCGCGGCCGCGGAATGCAGGGTGCGGGCTCAGTCGCCCACCGTGGCCTCGATCGCCCGGTCCGCGCGGTCGGCGCGCTCGCGGGTGATGAGGTAGAGCCCGGAGGCGATGACGACGCCAGCGCCGGCCAGGGTCCAGAGCGTCGGCGTCTGGCCGAAGATGACCCAGCCCGCCAGCACCATCCAGATGATTTCGGTGTAGAGGAATGGCGCCAGCACCGCCGCCGGCGCCCGCCGGTGGGCCAGCACCAGCAGCAGATGGCCGATGCCGCCATAAAGCCCGGTGAGCGCGAGGTTGCCCAGCACCGCCGCACCCTCCGGCGCGCTCCAGACCCAGGGCAGCGTCAGGCTGGTGAGGCCGGCGCCGAGCGAGGAGGAATAGAACATGGTGGTGGCGGTGGAATCCGTCGCCGCCAGCAGCCGGGTCGTCACATTGTACAGCGCGTAGCACACCGCGCTGGCCAGCGAGGCGAGGATGGCGGGGTGGATGTCGGCGACGCCGGGGCGCACCACCAGCAGCACGCCGGAAAACCCGACCATGATCGCCATCCAGCGCCGCAGGCCGATCCATTCGCCGAGGATCGGCCCCGCCAGCAGGGCGACGAAGAACGGCATGGAGAAGGTGATCGATATGGTCTGGTCGAGCTGGAGATACTGGAGCGCGTAGAAATTGCCGAGCGTGGTGCCCAGCAGCAGCAGGGAGCGCACCACCTGCAGCACCGGGCGCCCGGTGCGCCACACCCCGGGCGTCACCCACGGGTTCAGCACCGCGCAGGACAGCACGAACTGGCCCATATAGCGCGCCCAGACGATTTCCATGGCGTTGAGGTGGCTGCCGAGCCACTTCACCGTGGCGTCGAGCACGGCGAAGACGAAGAAGGCGGCGCAGATCAGCCCGATTCCCGCCAGCCGCGAGGAGGCGGCGGCCGCCGGCGGCGCGGGGGCGGGGAGGGCGTCGGGGGCGGGGGGCACGGGCACGCGGGATTCTCGCAACGAGGCGGCGACCGCCTCTATAGGCGCGCCGGGCTGCCGGCGCGAGTGCGGCCTTCGTCGAAACCGGCGGCAGGCTCAGGCCGCGTCGTCGGCGACATCCTCCGGCGCCTCGTCCTCCTCCGGCTCGGTGCTGGTGGGGATGGCGGCGCCGAGGGTCAGCGCGAGGTTCTTCTCCAGCTTGCGCAGCAGCTTGCGCAGGCGCTTTCGGTCCTTGCCGTCGAGGCCGGCGACCATGGTGTCCTCGAGGCTGTTCCAGATGCCGTCAATGGCGCCGGCACGCTGGCGACCCTCCTCCGTGAGGTAGACCCGGACCAGCCGGCCGTCGCCATCGGTGGCGCGCCGGGTCAGCAGCCCCTGGGCGGAAAGCCGCCCCACCGTCTTGGAGGCGGTGGGCGGACGAACCTGCAGCGCGGCGGCGAGCTCCGTCATGGTGCGCCCGTCGGTGTCGGCGAGAAGCTTGAGGACGGTTTCCTGCCCCGGGAACAGCCCGAGTTCGGTGAGGTGGCGCGCCGCCAGGGCACGCTGCAGCCGGGCCGCGTGGTGCAGCCTGTGGCCGATGCTCTTGTCCAGCGTGTCTTTCACCGTGGCCCCCGAGCGTTCCAGACGCCACACCATGGCCGTAATCTGGTTCGCCGTCAAAGAGAACCGTGTGCCGGGAAAGCAGCTCATAAGCCGGCGAACCGGGCCTCCACCCTTGCCAGGAAGCGGCGGCGCTTCTCCTCCCCCGCGCTGTCCATGGCGTGGAGCGCGAGCCAGAGCTGGCGCGCCTTCGGGTCGATGATGCCGCCGATGCCCGCTGCCAGCAGCCGCCGGCCCGGCTGGCCGATCCAGCGCCACCACCACCAGGGCGAGCCGAGCGTCGTCACCAGCGCCAGCAGCCTGATATTGGTGAGGTGCCGCTCCAGCGGGCGATAGGGCTTGGGCATGCCGAAGGTCTCATAGGGAATCAGCACCCGGTCGAGCCAGCCCTTCAGCATGGCGGGCGGCCCGTACCACCAGGTGGGATAGACCAGCACCAGCGCCTGCGCCCGCTTCACCCGTGCCACATGGTCGGCGACGGGCAGCAGGTTGGTGCCGGGGGTGTGGTAGTCGCGCCGCTCCTGCGCCTCCATCACCGGGTTGAAGCCTTCGGCATAGAGGTCCAGCAGGTCCACCTCATGGCCGGCGCGGGCAAGGCCCCGCAGCGCGGCATCACGCACCGCGGCGTTGAAGCTCTCCGGCACGGGATGGCAGTAGACGAGGAGGACGCGCATGGTTCGGCTTCTCCGGCTCAGCTGTTCCGCAGGCCCGGAAACAGATAGGTCCGTGCGGCGGCGAAGTCGAAGGCCGGGTCCTCCCAGGCGATCATCTTGTGCGGGTTCAGCAGCCCGCGCGGGTCGGCCTCGCGCTTGAAGGCGAGCTGGGCGGCGTCGGTCTGCTTCATGCCGCCTTCTTCCAACGTGTAGCGGTGCGGGTTGAACACCGGGATGCCCGCCGCCTCATGCAGCGCGATGATGGCCTCCAGGCGCTCTTCGGTGGTGAAGCGGACCAGCGGCAGGCCGAAGCACGTGACCTTGCCGTCGAACCGGACGAATTCGAGATGCGCCGGCACCTCCTCGCCCAGCCGGGCGTGGATGCTCTCGACCAGGGACAATTGATCGGGGAAGGGATAGAGGGTCTGCAGATAAGTGATGGCGGGGTCCACCCGCAGCGCCCGCAGGGTGGTGTGGTTCCACGCCAGCTCGTAGAGCGGCGGCAGCCCCTTCGCCTCCTCCGGGCCGAGCGTGTCGGAGCGGAACAGGATCTGCCCGCCGTGCCGGGTGGTGACGGCGAGGGTGGCGTCGAGCGAGATGGGCGCCACCATCACCAGCGCGACATGCTTTCCGGCGGGAAGGTATCTGCGGTGGCGCAGGAAATAGTCCTGCGGCACCGGGGCGGCGATCACCGAGACCAGCTTCTTCAGGATGGCGTCCTGCTCGCCGAGGCCGTTGCCATAGGCCGCCGCGGCGCCGAAGCCGTCGAACCCCACCATCAGCTCTACCCAGTCATGAGCGGGGGCGAGCGGCATCTCGACCTCGATGATGATGCCGTTGGTGCCATAGGCATGGGTCACCTTGGCGAGCTCGTCGCCGGAGAGGCGCAGCCGGCGCGGCTCCGCCTCCATGGTCAGCAAAGTGAGCGCCAGCACATTGCCGAGATCGCGCAGCCCGCCCCAGGTGATCGAGCCGACACCCCCGGAGCCGCCGGCGATGAAGCCGCCGATCGAGGCGGTGCGGTAGGTGGAGGGGTGCAGGCGCAGTTCCTGCCCGCTATGGACCCTCGTCGCGGCGTCGATGTCGGCGATGATGGCGCCGGCCTCGGCCCGCACGAAGCCGGGGCCGATCTCCAGCACCCGGCCGAGGCCCGAGAGGTCCAGCACCACGCCGCCGGCGAGCGGCATCGCCTGGCCGTAATTGCCGGTGCCCGCGCCGCGCGGCGTCACCGGAATGCCGAGCGCGAAGGCGGCGGCGAGCACCCGCGCCACCTCTTCCGGCGTGGTGGCGTAGACGACGAGATCGGCGGTGACCGCCTCGAGCTGACGCTTGAGAACGGGGGAATACCAGAAGAAGTCGCGGCTCTTCTGGCGCAGGATGGCCGGGTTGTCCTCGAGACGCAGGCCCTGGAGCCGGGCCCGCAGGGCGGCGAGGTCATAGACGGCGCTGTCGGGAGCCGGGCGCGGGGGAGGGCTGGTGTCCTCAGCGGTCATGGCCGGGCGATCTCCTCTTCCAGCTCGGCAAGGTCGGGCAGGCGGGCCTCGCTCGGCCGTCCGTCCCGCACCACGAGGCGCGGGGTGCCGGGCCGGGCGAACAGGCCGTGCACCGAGCGCGCCCCGGTGATGACGAGGTCCGCCCGGCCGCCCTGGCGCAGGGTGCCGGCGTCGAGGCCGAGAATGCCAGCCGGCGTGGCGCCGACGATGCGCGGCCAGTCCCCCACCGGGTGGTCGAGATGCAGGATGCGGCTGGCCTCGCGCCAGATCTCGATCATGTCGAAATCGCCGTGGGGATAGAACGGGTCGCGCACATTGTCGCTCGCCACCATCACCTCGATACCGCGGGCTTTCATCTCGTGCAGCAGCGTCACGCCCCGCCAGCGCGGGGTGCGGCCCGGCGCGCGGTCCTGCAGGTAGAGATTGCACAGCGGCAGAGAGACCACGGCGAGGCCGGCCCCGGCCACCTCGTCCAGCGTGCGGTCGACCTGCACCGCGTCCTGCCCGGCCAGCGAGCAGCAATGCCCGACCAGAATGCGTCCGCCGAACCGGCGGCGGCGGGCGATGCGGGCGATGGCGAGCAGGCCCTGGGCCGCGGGATCGTGGGTTTCGTCGGCGTGGAAATCGAGGTCGAGGCCGTGGCGTTCGGCGGCGTCGAACAGCGCCTCCAGACCTTCAGCGAGCTTTGGACTGGGGTAGAGGAAGGCGCCGAGCACCCCGCCATCGCGGCGCACCGCCGCGACCACCGGCGCGAGCGCGTCGGGCTCGGCCGCCATGTCGATGGTGCAGAGGCTGACGCCCTGCAGCGCGACCCGCCCGGCCCATTCCGTCCGCAGCTCGGCGAAGACGCCCCATGAGATGTCGGTCTGCGCGCCGAAGCTGTCGAGATGGCTGCGCAGCGCCACGGTGCCGTGGGCGTGGGCGCAGCGCAGGGCGACGTTCATCCGCCGGCGCAGGTCCTCGGTGCTCCAGTTCGCCAGCGCGTCCGCCGAGGCGGCGGCGATGGCGGCCTGAAAGCTGCCGTCGGGGTTTGGCGCGCGGCTCCAGATAAAGGCCTTGTCGAGATGGGTGTGGCTATCCACCAGCCCGGGCAGCACCAGCCGCCCGCCCAGCGCGATGCGGGGCAGGGCGCCGGCCGGGTCGTCGCCGGCCGGCGGGGGCGGGTGCCCCGCCGGGGCGATGCGCGCGAGCCGGCCGTGCTCGACCGCGATGTCGACCCGCGCTAGCCCTTCCGCATCCACCGCCAGCCCGGCCTGCCGGACGAGGCCGTCCGGCAGCAGGCAGGCCGGCACCCGCGCATCCGCCAGCCGATAGCGGGGGGCGGCGAGGCCGGAGAGGTCGGGCAGCGCGCTCATCGCCCGGCGTCCAGCGCGCTCTCATGCCAGCGGCGCAGCGCCAGCCACGACAGCAGGCTCAGCACACCGTGGATGAAGATGCCGGTGAGCGAGATCAGCAGCAGCGCCGCGAACATGCGCGGGATGTTCAGCCGATAGGCGGATTCCACCACCCGGAAGGCAAGGCCGGAGCCCTGGCCGGCCGAGCCGGCGGCGATTTCCGCGACGATGGCGCCGATCAGCGCCAGCCCTCCCGCAATCCGCAGCCCGCTGAGGAAATAGGGCAGCGCCGCCGGCAGGCGCAGCAGCAGCAGGCTCTGCAGCCGGTTGGCGCCGGACAGCGCGAACAGGTCGCGCAGGTTCGGGTCCACCGAATTCAGCCCCATCGTGGTGTTCGACAGGATGGGGAAGAAGGCGACGATGAAGGCGCACACCAGCACCGCGGTGTCCGGCGCCAGATAGATCAGCATCAGTGGCGCGATGGCGATGATCGGCGTCACCTGCAGCAGCACCGCGATGGGAAACAGCGACAGCTCGACGATGCGGGCGGAGGCGAAGACCAGCGCCAGCAGGCCGCCGCCGGCCACCGCCGCCAGCAGCGCCAGCACGGTGATGCGCAGCGTGACGAGCAGCGAGGCGAACAGGACGTCCCGATCCTTCACCAGCGTCGCCAGCACCGCCTCCGGCGAGGGCAGCACATAGGGCGGCAGGTTGTTGAGCCGCACCACAAGGTCCCAGCCCGCGACCACCACTACGCCGACCAGCAGCGGCATCAGCCACCGGACCGGCGGCAGGGCGGGGCGCGCTCGCCGCGGCGGGCTCACGCGAAGCCGCCCGCGCCGGCGCTCTCGCCGGCATCCTCGCCCATGGCCGCTGCCAGCGCCTGCGAGGTGCGCCGGCACATCGCGACATAGTCCGCCGAGGTGCGGAACGCCTCGTCGCGCGGCACCTCCGGGTCGATCGCGATCTCTGCCGCCACCCGCCCGGGCCGGGCCTGGAAGACCAGGATGCGGGTCGAGAGGAAAACGGATTCGAACACCGAATGGGTGACGAACACGACGGTGCAGCCGAGCTGCTTCCACAGCGCGAGAAGGTCGTTGTTCAGCTTGAAGCGGGTGATCTCGTCGAGCGCGGCGAAGGGCTCGTCCATCAGCAGCAGGCTCGGCCGCGTCACCAGCGCCCGGGCGATCGACACCCGCATCTTCATGCCGCCGGACAGCTCGCGCGGATAGGCATCGCGGAACCCGGCGAGACCGACCCGCTCCAGCGCCTCCATGATGGCGGGCTCGGCCGCCCGCCGGCTCTGGCCCTTCAGCCGCAGCGGCAGGTGGACATTGCCGAACACGCTTGCCCACGGCATCAGGGTCGGCTCCTGGAACACGAAGCCGATGGAGTGGCGGTCCGCCGCCAGCCGTGTCCCGTCGATGACCCCGTGGCTCGGCGCGCTGAGGCCGGCGATCAGCCGCAGCGCCGTCGATTTCCCGCAGCCGGACGGACCCAGCAGGGAGAGGAACTCCCCGTCGCGGACCTCCATGTCGAGCCCGGCGAGGGCGGTGACGCCGTTGTCGAACGCCTTCCCCACGCCGCGCAGGGTGAGGTTGGGCTCGCCGCCGGCCCCCCGGCGCGCGGCAGCCGGCGCGCGAGTGCGGCCGCGGCGACCGACTCGGCCGAAGCGCCGTCGCCCACGCCGGTGACCACCTTTTTGGTTGGCGTGGCCGCTTTGCCGCCGAACCGTTGCATGCCCAGGTAAACGCCACCCGCCGCGGTCAGCGTGAACACGGAGACGGCCA
>CAZIXP010000070.1:0-19264 GCA_964543245.1 uncultured Starkeya sp. | reverse complement strand
AAGCCGGCGCGGCAGGCGCTGGAGACCGTGCTGGCAACGATGGCGGCGGGCGTGGAGCATGGCGCGGGACTGCGACGTCTTCCTCGCCATAGGCTCCTCCCTGGTGGTCTATCCCGCGGCGCTGCTGCCGCTGGAGGCCCGGCAGGCGGGGGCAAGGCTGGTCATCATCAATCGCGAGCCGACC
Organism: uncultured Starkeya sp.; assembly: GCA_964543245.1. Taxonomy (GTDB): domain Bacteria; phylum Pseudomonadota; class Alphaproteobacteria; order Rhizobiales; family Xanthobacteraceae; genus Ancylobacter. The sequence continues at coordinate 19,080 of CAZIXP010000070.1, read as the reverse complement.
GAACTCGATGCGATGGCCGATCTCGTCCTGCGCGTCGATATAGGGGATGTTCTCGACAATATGTTCGACTTCTCTTGAAGCCTGAGCGTTTTCGGTGAATGGCGAATCAAATTGAGGTTTCCGCGGGGACGTCGGGTGTTATGCTTGACCCGGCTGGAATCGGCGGCGGTGCGGGCGCCGCGAAGCGGGCAGGGGCGTAGGACAGAATGGCGTCCGATGAAACTGGACACCGATACGGGCTGACGAGGCGCGGCCCGCGCGGGGATCAGCCGGGCGGGCAGACCGGGGACGATCTGCACGAGGCGGCGTCCACCGAGGCCGTGGTCGAGATCGCCGGCACCATCAAATGGTTCGATGTCTCCAAGGGTTACGGCTTTATCATTCCGGACGATGGCGGGCGGGACGTGCTGCTGCACGTCACCTGTCTGCGCCGCGGCGGCTACCAGACCGCCCAGGAGGGTGCGCGGATCGTCTGCGAGGCCGTGGCGCGGGAGCGCGGCTTCCAGGCGCTGCGGGTGATGTCCATGGACGAGTCGACCGCGCTCCACCATTCGGAGCTGCCGCCGGCCCGCACCCATGTGGCCGTCCAGCCCACGGGTGGCTTCGAGAAAGCCGTGGTCAAGTGGTTCAATCGGCTGCGCGGGTTCGGTTTCCTGTCGCGCGGCGACGGAACGGCCGACATCTTCGTGCATATGGAGACGCTGCGCCGGCACGGCTTGACCGAATTGCGGCCGGGGCAGATGGTGCTGGTGCGTTTCGGCCCCGGGCCCAAAGGGCTCATGGCGGCCGAGGTGCGGCCTGATGGATCCGCGACCCCGTCGTCCCATTGAGACGGGTCGCTTGAGGGAGAGCGCCCCGGCGCCGCGTTCCTGATGATGTCTGCCATGCTCCGCCGCCCGTTCCGGGCCGAATTGCACCGCCTATGCGGTGCCCTGCTGGCCCTCGTCCTGCTGCTGCCGACAGCGGGCACGGCGGGCGCCGCGACGTTCGAGGCCCTCGCCATCCGCACCGCGAAGGGCACGGTGAACTTCAAGGTGGAGGTCGCCCAGACCGATGCGGAGCGCGAGCGCGGGCTGATGTACCGCACCGAGCTCAGCCCGGACAGCGGCATGCTGTTCGACTTCAAGCTGCCTCAGCCGGTCTACATGTGGATGAAGAATACCTATATCCCGCTGGATATGGTGTTCATAGCGTCCGACGGGCGCATTGCGAATATTGCGGAGAATACCACCCCGCTCTCGACGGACGTCATCGCGAGCGAAGGTCAGGTCCGCGCGGTGCTTGAGCTGGCGGGCGGTACGGCGCGCGCCAAGGGCATCGCCGTCGGCGACCGGGTCCGCTACCGCCTGTTCCCGGCCGACTGAACGGCGCCGCCCTCAGGCATCGGCATGGAGGGTGGCCGTTACCGGCAGCTCGATGATCGGGCCGGTGTCATGGGCCGCCCGGATCCGGACCACCAGCGACAACAGCCGCACTTCGTTGGCCGGCGGGGTATAGACCAGCACGGACTCGTTGGCGATGTCGTCGTCAGGGGCCGTGGCGAGCGCCATCGGCGCGCGTCCCCGTAGACGGACCACGTCGATCTCCTCGAACACGGTTCGTCCGTTGTTGCGGCCGGTCGATGCGTTGGCCTGCATGGCATCGCGTACGCTGATGATGCAGGCATCCTCCGGCTCACGCACGATGATCTCGAAGGCTTCCCACGCCGAATCCGGCCGACCCTGCAGCTCGATTCGCACGGTCCACCAGCCGTCGACGCTGGTGCCCTGCAGCCGGGCGGAGACCACCGGAGCTTCGGAAGAGCCGAGACGACGCCACAATCTCAGACCCGCGAGAAGCGCCACGAATCCGGCGGCCGCCAGGGCGGGGTACAACCATGCGTTCATAAGCGGGCGTCCGGTTCACGAATGAACGTTGGCGGTGGGTGATGGGCGCGACGTATCAAAATACCATACAATGTCGGGCAGAATATCATCCGACACATGAATTATTTGCGTACAATGAATTGAACCTTCAGAACAGGGAGCCTTGAGCGGGAGGGGCCGCGCTGCCCGCCGGGCGGATGTCGCTTCCCCCATCTTGACGTGCAGGACCGCGGGCGACGATGCGGAGCAGCGCGGCGGGAAGAGGGCGCTGCAGGGCCTGTGCCTCGCTCCAGGGGGCTCGAAGCCAGGCATCCCGCTCCTCTGCCGTGGTCAGGATCACCGGCATGGCTTTCGGGTGGATGGGCTCCACCACCGCATTCGGCGCGCAGGTGAGAAATCCGAACAGCTCGTGCTGCCCGTCCACCGGCGCCGCCCTGGTGCCGCGGCGCCCCGTCCAGCGGCACCACAGCCCGGCGAAGACCGCCAGCGAGCGCGCTTCGTCACGCGCGAACCAGACGATGTCGCGGCGGCCGGTCCCGGGGTCCGGTTCGGGTGCATATTCGCTGAAGGAGGTGAACGGCACGAGGCAGCGATGCGCCGGGCCGCTCCAGGCCTGCCAGTGTGGCGAGGCGAGGTTGCGTATGTTGGTGATAGGCGGGCCGGCGATGCTGGGCGGCGAGGGCATGCCCCACCGCGCCATGGCGAGCTCGAGCATGCCATCGCCGCCGGTGCGGATGATGGGGGCCGGGTTGTCCGGAAAGATGGCGTGCTGGGCCGGCATATTGCCGGCGGCGTTGTTCAGGCTTCCGACCAGATCGGTGAGCGCCTGGACATTGCTGGTGTGGCTGTAAAGATTGCACATCGTGCCCCGGCCTCCCGCTTGCCGGGCGCGCCGCCCGCCTGGGTGTCCGCCGTCGAATCGTCCTGCCGGCCGGCACCGGGGATCCACGGCCCATGTGAGAGAAGGCAGCCCATCCGCGCTGGCAGGGCGATGGCGACCGCGGCTGGGCTCGAACCAGCGACCTGCCGCTTAGAAGGCGGCTGCTCTATCCAGCTGAGCTACGCGGCCGGGTTTACACGCACCCGGGACTACACGCACCATCGGCTCGGCCGGCGGGGTGTGCCTCCGCCGGCGGCCGGGAGCCCGGCACCGGTTACCCGACAGTCGGCGCCGTCAATGGGTCCACTGGCCGACGCGCCGGAAGCTGAAATTGTCGGAATAGGCGATCTTGCGGCGGGTCGCCTCGCGCGGCTCCTGGACCTGATAGGCGATGCCGTGCCGCTCGGCATAGGCAATCGCTTCTTCCTTGCTGTCGAAGCGCAGGCGAAGCTGGCTCTTCATGTCGGCGGAGCTGGTATAGCCCATCAGCGGCTCGACCTCCCGGGCCTGCTCGGGTTCGTAGTCCAGCACCCAGAGCTTGGTCTTCGCCGTGCCGGACTGCATCGCATTCCGCGCCGGCTTGTAGATGCGCGCCACCATGTGCCTCACTCCCTCCGTGCGGCTGTTGCCGAACCCTTGCGCCTGCGCGCCGGCCGGCGCCTCAGGCCCCAATCCCCGCGATCGATCCCGTGCCAATCCTTGGCCCCAGCAAGGAATGACACGCCATGACCGCACCTGATTAAGCCGGAGCCGCCATTCTTGCAACGCCAATGAGGCCGCGGCACCCACGCCGCCCCAAGGAAATCGCCCGGATCGCAGAGGGATAAAGCCCCGCATTTCCAGCGGGATGGTCGGGGCAGCAGGATTCGAACCTGCGACCTGAAGTACCCAAAACTTCCGCGCTACCGGACTGCGCTATGCCCCGCCCTGGCCGTGACCGGCAAGCGGCGCCGGTTCTGCACGCTGTCGGATCGCATGGGCGGGCCCCACCGTCAAGGCGAGAAGCCGGGGCCGCAGGGAACGCAAAGCCTCGCCTCACGTCCGGCGCGTCAGCACGATGCCGATGCTCACCAGCACCACGACCAGCCCGGCAAGCGAGATCGGCGCGGGAGCCTCGCCGAGCAGCGCCGCGCCGAGCAGCACCCCGACCACCGGGTTCACATAGGCGAAGGTCGAGGCCACCACAGGACGAAAGGTGCGCAGCACCTTGATGTAGGAGGTCAGCCCGATCACCGAGGCGAATACCACGAGAAAACCGAAGGCCAGCAGCTGCGTGGTGCCGATGTCATGAGGCGGGGGCGTGCCTTCGCCCACCGCCAGCACGCTGAGCACCAGCGCCGCCGTCGTCATCTGGAAGCTCGCCGCCCATTCCGCCGGTACGCGGCGCAGCAGCGGGCGCTGCACGATGGTGCCGAGCGACCAGCTGATTCCCGCGACCACGAGAATGGCCACGGTGAACCCGGCATAGCCCGGCTCGATGATTGCGTGGCCGCTGTCCATCAGTGCCGGCGCCATCACCAGGAACAGGCCGGACAGCCCGAGCAGCAGCCCGGCCAGCACCCGACGCGAGGGAACGGCACGCTCGATGAGCAGGTCGAGCATGCAGCTCCACAGCGGGATCGCGCCGAGCGCCATAACGATGAAACTGGAGGCGGCGTGACGGGAGGCCAGCGTCGCCAGACCGTTGCCGGCCACCCACATCAGCAGGCCGCTCGCGGCGCAGATACCGAGATCGCGTGGAGAGGGACGTGCCGGACGGCCGCGCCGCACCGTCGCCAGCAGCGCCAGCAGCAGCGCCGCGCACCACATCCGCGCGGACTGAAGCTGAAGGACGGTGATATAGGCCGGACCGCTGATGCAGACCTTCACCGCGAGATAGGCCGCGCCCCAGACCAGATAGATGGTGAGAAGGTGGCCATAAGCGGCAAGGGGAATGGCGGCTGAAGGGGTCGGCTCGGCCGTCTCGGACGCCATGACGCTGCACTTCCTGCGGGTCCGGCGGCCCGCTCCGTTATGGGTCGGCACCGCGGCGGATGCCGCAGCCGACGGCTGATGCGCCACACCGTCCGTCGGTCACGAAGGCCGGCGCCGGGCGCGGCCGAGCCATCCCACATCCCGGCCCGTGGCGCAAACCCGATGGGCGCTCTCACGCCGAGGCGGGCAACGGAAGGGCGAACAGCCTGCCGGCGTCCGGTCGGGCGTCGTCGACCCCGGCAAGGCGGAGGCAGTGCCAGGCCATGGCGTGGTTGGAGGAGGTGACGGGAATGCCGGTGCGGGCCTCGATGCGGGCAACCGCTTCGGCCACCCGCAGGCTGGTGCAGGAGACGAACACGGCGTCGACGCCGGGCTGCGCCGCCAGCCGCTCGGCCGCGGCTTCGATGGATGCCACCGAGATCAGCGCCGCCTCCCGGTCGTCCTGCCGGTTGAAGGTGGCATGGGTCGGCACCTCGATGCCGCGGCCCTCGAAATAGCGCGCGAGGCCGGCATTGATGCTCGGCGCATAGGGCGTCAGCAGGCCGATGCGGCGCACGCCGAGCGCCGCGAAGGCCGCCAGCGCCGCCGTCACCGGGGTGGTGCAGGCGACGCCCGGCCGGGCCCTGCGGATTTCGCCGAACACATAATCCTCGCCCAGCGTCATGGTCGCCGAGGTGCAGCCGAAGGCCACCACATCCATCGGCAGGCCGGGCAGGATCAGTTCGGTGCAGGGCGCGATGCGCGGGCCGATGGCCCGCAGCGTCTCCGTGGTGATGTCGAAATCGCTGAACAGCCGCGCCTCGTAGAACGCCACGCCCGGCAGGTGCAGCAGGGTGCGGAACTCGTATTCCAGCGTCTGGTCGGTCGCGAGAACCACGAGGCCGATGGTGGCGCGGGCGCCGATGCGCGGCGCGAGCTCCGACGGCAGGATGCCGAGATCGGCGGCGGCGCCGGTCGGGTCGAGGACGCGGGAGGCGGCGATCATGGAAACTCCTGTCCGTGCGAGGTTGTCAGGCGAGGAGGCCGTCCATCGGGATCGCGGGCGTGCGGCCGGCGACGAGATCGGCGGTGATGCGGGCGGAACCGTGCGACATGGTCCAGCCGATATGGCCGTGACCGGTGTTGAGATAGAGATTGCCGAAGCGCCTGCGCCCGAAGAAGGGCAGGTTGGTGGGCGTCATCGGGCGTAGCCCCGCCCACATCTGCGCCCGCTCGTAATCCGCCCCCTCGGGATAGAGCTCCTGCGTCACCCGCTTCATGAAGGCGAAGTCGGCGGGCTTGTGGCTCTTATCGTAGCCGGCGAATTCCGCGGTGGCGGTGACCCGGAGGCGGTCGCCGAAACGGGAGATAGCGACGAGATTGTGCTCGTCCACCGCGGCGATGGTCGGCGGCAGCGGGCGATTGCCGATCGGGATCGTCAGCGAATAGCCCTTGATCGGGTAGATCGGAAGGTCGATGCCGAGGGTGCGCGCCACCGCCGCGCTGCCGCAGCCGAGCGCGAGAACATAGGCATCGGCTTTCAGCGGTCCGCGGTCGGTGACAACGGCGGTCACCGCGTCGCCGGCCGTTTCGATGCGGGTCACCGTCGTCCCCGTCCGGATCTCGCCGCCGCGCCGTGTCACGAGAGCGGCCAGAGCGCGGGTGAACAAGGCGGGGTCGCCGGTCTCGTCGGTCGGGCAATGGATGGCGCCGACGATGCGGTCCTTCGCCGCGGCGAGGGCGGGATCCAGCGCCGCCACCTCGGCGCGATCCAGCACGCGGATGAGCTGTCCATCGGATTCCAGCAGCCGCATGTTTTCCACCCCGGCATCCAGCGCCTGCTGGCTGCGGTGGAAATAGAGAATGCCGCGATCGTTGCGGTCATAGGCGACGTCTTCCTCCGCGAGCACCTCGTGGAGAATGGACTGGGAATAGGCCGCGAGCCGGTGCTTCAGCAGGGTGTTGCGGCGGGCTTTCGCGGCGGTGCATTCCATCAGGAAGCGCCAGGACCAGGAATAGAGCCGCGGATCGGCGGAGAGGCGGAAGCGCAGCGCCTGGTCCTTCAGCACCAGGGACTTGAGGAGCGTCACCGGCGCCTTGGGCGAGGACCAGACAAAGGAGTGGCCCGGCGCCACCATGCCGGCATTGCCCCAGCTGGTCTCGTCGGCGACCTCGGCGTTGCGTTCCAGCAGGACGACCTCGTGGCCATCCTTCTGCAGTTGGTAGGCGGTCGTTACGCCCACGACCCCGCCGCCGAGAACCATGATCCGCATGCTGGCACGTCCGTCCGCGATAGAATTCAAAAGTGAGTACACATTACGATCGGCCTGCTGGCGCACAACGACAAAGATTGGGCATACTGCGCCCGCATTGCGGGCAGGGCTGATCGGGCGGGATGGGCGGTGATGGCAGAACGTCAGGACAGGAGCGAAAGCCCGGCGCAGCCGGGCTCCCGGCGCGGCCGCGCGGCCGACAGCGTCGAGCGCATCTATGCCATCATCAAGGACTGGGCGATCGAGTACCGTTTCCTGCCGGGCCAGAAGATCAATGAGGTCGAGCTTGCCGCGCAGCTGTCGGTGAGCCGCACCCCGGTGCGGGCGGCTTTGAATCGGCTGGAACGCGACGGCTTCGTGATCAACATCCCCAACCGGGGGTTCTTCGCGCGCGAGATCAGTCCGGCTGCGGTGACGGAACTGTATGAACTGCGTGCTGCGGTGGAGCGCGCGGCCTTCGTTCATGCCTGCGCGCGCGCCAGCGACGCGCAGGTGGAGGCCACCGTCGCGGCGTGGGAATCCCATGGCGACCCGGAGGAGGGCGGCTCCTGGGAACCCGTCGCCCTCGCGGACGAGGCCTTTCACATGGCGTTGGTGCGGCTGTCGGGCAACGGGCAGATGGCGCTGGCGGTGGAGGCACTGTCGACGCGGATACGGTTCTTCCGCCGCCTCGCCCTGGAGGCGCTGCCGCAGCGGGCGCAGAGCTATCGTGACCATGCGGCCATCATTGATGCGCTGCGCCGACGCGATGCCGCCGGCGGGGCGGACCTGCTGGAGCGCCACATCACCGCAAGTGCCGAGCATGCGGCGGCCGCGGCGGCGCGCGGCATGGCGCGGATTTTCTTCGGCAGCGCCGCCTGAGATCACCGACCGGGCCGGGGTGACGTAGCGTTTTCGCCACGTCCGGCGCCGTCTTCGCAATGCACACAAATAGTCCTAGCCAAAACCGGGGCGATTCGGCACCATATGGACGGTGTCAATATCTCTGGCGGAGAAAATTGCCATGGCTTCGGCCAAGTCATCCTCCAAGCCGCTGTCGCCGGGGCGTGCCCGCCATGAAGCACGGCTCGCCGGGTGGGAAGGCCGTACCCTGCCGCGGTCCCATCCCTACGCGCTGGTGCCGCTCTGGACGCCGTTCTGGTTCGCCTCCCTGGTGGGGCGGGTGGCCGGCCTGTTTTCGCGGGATGCGGGCAAGAAGAAGATTCGCGCCTGATCCATTCCGACGCACGCTGCGATGGTGTCGCAGCGGAAAGCCAAGTCGCCCAGGTGGCTGAAGAGCGCCGGGGTGCGATGACGTTTGCGCGAGGTGGAACCCTTTCCGATCGTTGGTGGTTGTAGCAGCGAATGTGCCGATGCAGACGCGTCCCGCACATCCCGAACAACTTGAAACGACACGGAGAACCAAGATGCGAAAGTTCATCCTTGCTGCTTCTACGCTCGGTATCCTCACCGTCGGCGGCGTCATGAACGCCAATGCGCAGACCTACGTGCAGCCGGCGCCGGGTTATTATTCCGGCCAGACCGTGTACGAGGGCCGCAACACCTACGCGCCGGGTTATCCCGCCGGTCCGGGCTACTATGACGGCGCCACCAACGGGCGCACCGACCCCACCGACAACACCATGTGGATGGCGCCGGGCGATCAGGCGATCATCAATCAGGAACGCGCCAATCAGCGTTCCGAGCGCTGATCGGTCCTTTCAAGCCGATAAAAGGCGGGCGCGAGCCCGCCTTTTCTTTTTGTGACGTGCCGGGGGGCGGCAAAGCCGGTTGTACCGGTCCGCCCTTGACGCCAGCCGTCCGACGCCCCTTCATCGCCTCTCCGGCGGGGTCTCCCGCATCCGGTTCGGAGATTCCGATGAACACGCATTCCGGCCTGCCCGTGGATCCGGCTCCCCATGCCGAGCGCCTCGATCGTCTCGCCCAGGTGGCGGTGCAGGTGGGTCTCGGCCTCGTCCCCGGTCAGGAACTGGTGATGACGGCCTCGCTGGACGCGCTGCCTCTGGTGCGCCGCATAACGGAGCATGCCTACAAGGCGGGAGCGTCGCTGGTGACGACGCTGTTCTCCGATGAGGAGGCCACCCTGCTCCGGTTCCGCCACGGCGCGGCCGACAGCTTCGATACCGCCTCCGGCTGGCTCTATGAGGGCATGGCCGCCGCGTTCCGCAGCGGGGCGGCGCGGCTGGCCGTCTCCGGCGACAACCCGACCCTGCTGTCTGCGGAAGACCCGGAGAAGGTGTCCCGGGCGAATCGGGCCCGCTCCAAGGCCTATATGCCGGCCCTCTCGCTCATCGCCGGCTTCGACATCAACTGGACCATCGTGTCCTGCGCCTCGCCGGCATGGGCGCGCGCCATGTTCCCGGATGACCCGGAAGACATTGCGATGGCCAAGCTGTGGCATGCCATCTTCGCCGCCTCGCGCGTGGACACGCCCGACCCGGTGGCGGCATGGCAGGCCCACAATGCCGAGCTGACCGCGCGCACCAGCCTGCTTAACGCCCGGCGCTACGCGGCGCTGCATTTCCGCGGCCCCGGCACCGACCTGACCGTTGGCCTTGCCGATGATCACGAATGGGCCGGCGGCGCCTCGACCGCGAAGAACGGCATCGTCTGCAACGCCAACATCCCGACGGAAGAGGTCTTCACCACACCGCACCGCCTGCGGGTGGAGGGGCATGTCGCCAGCACCAAGCCGCTGGCCTATCAGGGCACGCTGATCCAGGACATCGCCGTCCGCTTCGAGGGCGGCCGCATCGTGGAGGCGCAGGCCCGCACCGGCCTCGACGTGCTGAACAAGGTTCTCGATACCGACGAAGGCGCCCGCCGGCTCGGCGAGGTCGCCCTTGTGCCGCATTCCTCGCCCATATCCCGCAGCGGGTTGCTGTTCTTCAACACGCTGTTCGACGAGAACGCCGCGAGCCATATCGCGCTCGGCCAGTCCTACAGCAAATGCTTCGTCGACGGCGCGTCGCTGACGGCGGAGGAGCTCGCGGCGCGGGGCGCCAATACTAGCCTCATCCATATCGACTGGATGATCGGTTCGGGCGAGATCGATGTCGACGGCGTGCTGGCCGATGGTTCGCGCCAGCCGGTGATGCGCCGGGGCGAGTGGGCCTGACCAGGCCACGCCGGGGCCGCATGCGTGCGGCGAGGGGAGAGACGTAAGGTGATGTGTCGCTGGCAGGCGTGGTGGAAGGGCCTCGTGCCGCTGGCCCTGCTGGCGGCGGCGGCTGTGGTTTTCGCCCGGGCGCCGCTGGAAGCGGAGCTGTCGAGCCGGGCGGACGATCTGCTGATCGAGATCGGCGAATCCTGGGCGCGCGCCAGCTTCGACGGCCGGGATGCGCTGCTGGAGGGCGAGGCGCTGTCGGAAGAGGCGCGCATCAAGGTGCGTGCCGAGCTCGCGCGGCTCTCGGGCGTGCGCATCGTCGCCGACCAGACCACCCTTCTGCCCGAGCGGCGCCCCTTCACCTTCTCGGTCATCCGCGACGGCAACAACCTGCGGCTGGAAGGCTATGTGCCCTCCCGCTTCGCCCGCGCCCGTATCGTCGAATCCGCGCGCAAGATGGCGCCGGACATCAAGGTGTCGGGCGAGGAGAATCTGGTGCGCGCCCGTGGCGTCCCGGCGGGTGATTTCGCCGGCGTGGTGGCTTTCGGCATGGAGCAGCTCGGGCGCATGCCGGCCGGCCGCGTCACCATTTCCGATGACGCCTTCTCCATCGAGGGGCGCGCTCCCGATTTCGCGACGTATGATGCCCTGGAAGTGACGGTCCGAACCGATCTGCCAGGCGACTTCAAGCTCGCCCGCTTCGCCGTTCTGCCGCCCACGGTTTCGCCCTTCATCTGGTCGGCGCAGCGCGAGGACGACGGGGTGCTGCTGGCGGGCTACATCCCGCTCGGCGAGGCGCGGCGCGCCCTTCTGGACGCGGTGCGCGGCGCCGTGCCGGGCGCGGCGATCTCCGATCAGCTCCGCCTTGCCGATGGCGCGCCGAACGCGGAGGGATGGCTGAAGGCGGCCGCCTTCGCGCTCCAGCAGCTGGGCCGCCTTCCGGGCGGCAAGGTCGCGCTGGTCGACACCACCATCAGCATCGAGGGTGCGGCGCCCGATTTCGCGGCCTATGACGCGCTGGCGGCGGCCCGTCGGGCGGTGCCGGAGGGCTATACCCTCGTCCGCTTCGGGGTCGAGCCGCCCAATGTCTCGCCCTTCACCTTCGGCGTGCTGCGCAGCGCCACCCGCATCCGCCTCGTCGGCTACGCCCCCTCGGAGGACGCCAAGCGCCTGCTGCAGGACGCGGTGCGCGCCGGCTTTCCTGGCACCGCCGTCTCGGACGAGATGCGCATCGCCTCCGGCGGGCCCGCCGCGGAGGCGTTCGTCGCCGGCGTGAGCTTCGGGGTCACCCAGCTCGCCAAGCTCAGGACCGGGGAGCTGCGCGGCAACGGCGCCACGCTCAGCCTTGCCGGCGAAGCGCAGGACGCGGCCGCCTTTGCCGCCGTGAACGCCGCGCTCGCCGCGCCCCTGCCCGGGGGCTTCACACTGGCGAAGGCGGATGTGCGCCCGCCCTTCGTCTCGCCCTACGTCTTTGTGTTGCGCCGGGACGGGCAGGGCCTCACCGTCTCCGGCTTCTATCCCGACCGGGTCGCGCACGATCTGCTGCTGGCGCAGGCCAGTCGCGAACTCCTCGGCATACCGGTCAACGACGTCTCTTCCGTCGCGCTCGGGGCGCCCGAGGGTTTTGTCGCGGCGGCGCAGGTGGCGCTGCGCGAGCTGGCGCGGCTCGATAGCGGGGAGGTCCGGTTCGATGATCGCAAGCTGCACATCAGCGGCGCCGCCCTGTTTCCTTCCGCTGTCGATGCCATCCGCGAGGCGCTACGGGTTGGGCTTCCGCCCGGCTTCACCGCCGAGGTGAGCCTGGACGTCGCACCGCCGCCCCCGCCGATGGATCGCGCCGGCTGCCAGAAGGCGCTGGCGGACATGCTCGCCCGTTCCGGCATCCTGTTTCAGCCCGGCACCGCGATGCTGGATCCCGCCAGCCGCGGTCTGCTGGATCACCTCGCCGCGGTGGTGAGCGGGTGTCCGGAGGCGACCATCGAGATTCTGGCCCGGGTGCCGGACACCGCGTCGGCGGCAGTGGAGGGCGGCACCGTGGCGGACGGCCCCATGGCGGGCAGCAGCCTGGCGGCGGCGCGGGCGCAGGCGGTGGCGGATTATTTCGCCAGCCTCGGCATATCGGCCCAGCGCCTGGTGGCGGTGGCGGCGACGCCGCCCGCGGCCGAGGGCGCCCCCATCGAGTTCAGCGTGAGGTGAGCCATGTTCTTCCTGGCCTATGAGCTCTGGCCCTATCTGCTCGGCGCGCTCGTCATCGGGCTGGCGACGGGCTGGTTCGCCGGCTGCGCCGACCGGCGCGGCGCCTCGGGCGGGGAGGAGGCGCGTTGATCTGGTTTGCGCTCGAAACCTGCGGGCTTCTGCTTGCCACCTATCTCGTCGGCTGTGTCGGCGGCTGCTGGCTGCGCCGCAGCTGCGCGCGGCGTCAGCCCTGACAGCGGCCGGCGCCCGCAATTGGCGCCCTCAGTTCATGTCGCGGGTGCCGCGCAGGTCCGCTTCTATCTGCAAGCGGGAATGGTTGCCGAAGCGGGCCTTGTAGACCTGCGCGTTCTCCATCACCCGCTGTACATAGTTGCGCGTCTCCGAGAAGGGAATGCGCTCGACCCAGTCGATGGGGTCGACATTGGGGTCGCGGGGGTCGCCATACTGGGCGATCCACTTGGCGACGCTGCCGCGCCCGGCATTATAGGCGGCGAAGGTGAGGACATAATTGTCCTGGTAGTTCTCCAGTAGCGAGCGCAGCTCCGCCGCACCGAAGCGCACATTGGTCGCGGGATCGGCGTGGAGCTGGGAGGGGTCGAACGCGACACCCTCGCGGCGGGCGATGGTGCGCCCGGTGGCCGGCATGACCTGCATGAGGCCGGTGGCGCCGGCGCGCGACACCACCGAGGCGTTGAACATGCTCTCCTGCCGCGCGATGGCGTAGATCAGCGCCTTGTCGATCTCCGGCCCGATCGGGCGGTAATTGGGGATGCCGATGACGGGGTAGGCCACCGCCTCGAGCGGAATGCCGCGGTTGAGCGCATTCTTGCCGATCACGACCATGGCCCGGGCGTCGCCGAAGCTCTGCGCGGTGTCGCCGAGCAGGCCGAGCATCGCCTCGTCCGGCAGCCGCTCGGAAAGGTCGGACGCGAGCGCGATGGCGAGGTCGCGGCGGCCGCTCTGTTCCAGCAGCTTGAAGATCTGCACGCCCTCGTCGCGGGAGAAGGTGACGCGCTGAACGGGCCCCGCCATCGGCGCTGAGCGCACCCCGACCAGCGGCTTGCCGATGCGGGCGCGGGCGAGCTGGCCATAATAGGTGGTGCCGTAGGCGGCGGCGACCTCGTACTGCGCCCGCGCCTGCCCGGTGCTGCCGATGGCCTCGAGCGCCCGGCCCTGCCAGTAGAAGCCGCGGGAGATGGTCGCCGGGTGGGTCTGGCCCTCCGGAATGCGGGCGAAATGCTGCTGCGCCGTGCGGGGATCGTTCAGGAAGCGCAGCGCAATCCAGCCAGCCGTGAACTGCGCCTCGGAGCGCATATGGTCGTTTTCAGGCGGGGCCGCATCGCGCGCCACCATATAGGCGGTGCGGGCGTCGCCGAGGTCCAGCAGCTCGCGGGCGACGAGGCGGCGTTCGGTCCACCACTCATCGGGATCGACCAGCAGCGCCGGGTCCTTGGGCGCCCGCGCCAGCACCGCGGCCGCTCCCGCGTCGTTGCCGGCGCGGCGCAGGATCTTGGCCTGGGTGTAGAGATAGGCGGGGTCGGAGCGCAGCGACATCGGCACGGCGTTCAGCAGCGCCGCGGGGTCGCCGCTCTTCGAGAACAGCGCGATGCGGGCCTTGGCGAGCGCGACGACGTCGCTTCCCGCGCGCGTGGCCGCGCGCAGGCCGCGGTCCGCGTCCTCGTTGTACAGCTGCTTGTCGGCCCGGTACTTGTGATCGTCGCGGGTGAGCAGGCCGCCGAATTCCTGCATCACCGTGGCTTCGGTGTCCTCCGAGAGCGCATCCTCGCGCCAGGCATCGCGCAGCCAGGCGGTGCCGGCATTGCGCTCGCCGGTGGCGAACAGGGCGCGGGCGAACGCGATCTTGCCCTCGCCGGAGATCGGCGGCTGTTCAGCAAAGAAGCTGCGGATGGTGCCGGGGTCGCGGTTCTCGGCGTAGAGCAGATATTCGAGCCGGCGGCGCAGCACGGTCGGGGTCGGCAGGGTGGGGTGGGCGCGCAGGATCGCCTGAGCGCGGTCAAAGCCGACGCCGCGGGCGGTGACGCGCAGCGCGAGCCAGCGCACCAGCGCCTGCTGGCCGGGATCGCTGAGCCGGTCGGCGGCGTCGAGCGCGCCATTCGCGTCGCCCTTCTCCACCAGCGATACGGCCTGCTGCAGCCCGCCAAGATTGCCGCCGAAGCTCGGCATGGCCTGGGCGATGGAACCCGTGGGCCGCGGATCGGCATAGCCGAGCGCCGCGGCGGCGGGCGGCTTCTTCGACGTCGTATCTATGGTGCGCTTGGCCGTGGAGGTGCTCGACTTCGCCGTCGCCTTGGCCTCCGGCTTGTGGCCCGGCTTGGAGGGTGGCGCGACGGTCAGCGTCTTGGGCAGCTTGGCCTTGTCCTTGGACGGAGGCGTCGGCGCGGTCTGGCCGAAGGCAGGAACGAGCGCCACGCTGGAGGCAAGCAGCAGCGCACCCAGCGATGTCGAGACACGCAGGCGGCTGAAGCTCAGTCTGGCGCGGGCGCGGTGCATTCGGCTGCTCTCCTTCGATCGGCGGACCCGGGCTGGTCGATGCAGTCCCGCGGATGCCCTCACATCCGCTACACCCAGTTGTCTCGCGATCTTATTGACGAAACGCTAACCACGAGACCGGAAGCGGCTTTTCCGCCCTCTCCGCTGTCCCTCGCAACCATTGCCGGACAAACGGGCGGAAGAGCGGCAGGGTGCCGCATTGTAAGGCAGATGCCAAGGGCCTTTACGCTGGGGCGCTTGCACGGAGCTGTCAGGGCGACGTCGCGGCGGCGAACCGCCGGTTGCGCGGCCTCTGTTCCGCACCGCCGGCGCCCGCCGCCGAACCGGCGTTCCGCCGCAGGCTTCTGCGTGGGCAGGCGAACAATGCACTTTCTTCCACGGCGGCGACGCGATATCTCATGCGCCCTTGCGGCTCGCGCCGTGGTCTCGGCCGCCGGCCCGAGGCTACGGACCGCGAGGCCTCATTCTCCAGCCGGACCGACGACCTCTCCAGCCGAACCCTCCAGGAGCGCGCCATGCCCCACAAGCCGCCTTTCCGTGGCTCTTTCACGGCTCTCGTGACGCCGTTTCGCGATGGTGCGCTGGATGAGAAAGCCTTCCGGGCGTTCGTGGACTGGCAGATCGAGGAGGGCACGCACGGCCTCGTTCCCGTCGGCACCACGGGCGAAAGCCCCACTCTGTCCCATGACGAGCACAAGCTGGTGGTGGAGTGGTGCATCGCCCAGTCCGCCGGCCGCGTGCCGGTGATCGCCGGCGCTGGCTCCAACAGCACGGCCGAGGCCGTCGACCTCGCCCGCCATGCGGAAAAGGCCGGCGCGGATGCGGTGCTGGTGGTCGCTCCGTATTACAACAAGCCGGGCCAGGAAGGGCTCTATCAGCACTACAAGGCGGTGAACGACGCGATCGGCATTCCCATCATCATCTACAACATTCCCGGCCGCTCGGTCGTGGACGTGTCGGTGGAGACGATGACGCGGCTGTTCGAACTGCCGAACATCGCGGGCGTGAAGGACGCGACCGCCAATCTCGCGCGGGTCTCGCAGCAGCGCCAGGCCATGGGCCCCGGCTTCAACCAGCTCTCGGGGGAAGACGCCACCGCGCTGGCCTTCATGGCCCATGGCGGCGTCGGCTGCATCTCGGTCGCCTCCAATGTCGCGCCCAAGCTCTGCTCGCAGCTTCAGTCCGCCTGCCTGTCGGGCGACTACAAGGCAGCCCTCGACCTTCAGGACCGGCTGTTTCCGCTGTTCCAGGCGCTGTTCGTGGAGACCAACCCGAGCCCGACCAAATACGCCCTCTCAGTGCTCGGCCGGATGAGCGACGAGGCGCGGCTGCCGATGGTGCCGGTGTCGGAGAAGACCCGCGACATCGTGCGCGCGGCCATGGTGCATGCCGGGCTGATCAACTGAACCTGCCTATGCGATGAGGCGGCAACCTCAGGCGGCGCCGCTGGCGCTTTTCGCCAAACGCCTTATCTGACAAGCCGATACCGCGGCATCCACGCGGTATCGGCGAATGGAGCCGATGCCGCATGGCCGAGAAGAAGAAGGAACTGCCGCGCAAGGTCGTCGCCGACAATCGCCGCGCGCGCTTCGATTACGAGATCGGCGAGGTGTTTGAGGCCGGGATCGCGCTGCAGGGCACCGAGGTGAAGAGCCTGCGCGACGGCAAGGCGACGCTGGGGGAGAGCTATGCCTCGGCAAAATCCGGCGAGGCGATCCTCTACAACGCCTTCATCCCGGAATATCTGCAGGCCAACCGCTTCAACCACGAGCCGCGCCGCCCCCGCAAGCTGCTGCTGCACCGTCGCCAGATCGCGAAGATCTGGCAGGCGGTTGAGCGGGAAGGCATGACGGTGGTGCCGCTGCGGATCTATTTCAACGAGCAGGGCCGCGCCAAGATCGAGATCGCCATCGCCCGTGGCCGCCAGGCCCATGACAAGCGCGAGGCGCTGAAGGCCAAGGATTGGGCGCGGGACAAGCAGCGGCTGATGCGCGATCGCGGCTGATCGCCTTACATTTCAGACAATTAGCCGCTCTTCTTGGTATGCAGGTTGAGCTGGTACTGGATGAAGCCGGAGCGTCCGCCGGTGACGCTGTCATAGAGCGCCTGCGCGGTGGTGTTGGTGCTGTGGGTCAGCCAGTGGATCGCTGGCGCCCCGAGCCCGCGGGCATGATCCGCCACATGCCCGATCAGCGCGCGGGCGATGCCGCGCCCGCGAGCCTCTGGAATCACGAACAGATCTTCCAGATAGACCGAGCGGGTGGCGACCCAGGTCGAGCGGTGCTCGATGAAATGGACGAGGCCCAGCGCCTCGCCCGTCCCCGCGTCGAGGGCGAGGGCGCCGTGGACCGGCTCGGCCCGGTCCAGCAGGCGCCGCCACGTCACCTCGGTGGTGGCGGCGGGAATATCGGCTTCGTAGAAGCGCTGATAGGCGCTCCAGAGCCATGACCAGTCAGTGCGGTCAGTTGGATGAAGGGACCGAATCCGCAGGTCGCCGGCACGATCCCTCCCGGTCATCGGTCAGTCCTTCGCGCGCTCGACATAGGAGCCGTCGGCGGTCATCACCACGATCCGGGTACCGACGCCGATATGGGGCGGCACCGCGGAGCGCACGCCGTTGGAGAGCACCGCCGGCTTGTAGGAGGAGGAGGCGGTCTGGCCCTTCATCGCCGGCTCGGTGTCGACGACCTCGAGCACCACGCGCTGGGGCAGCTCGATGGCGATGCCGACGCCCTCATGCATCTTCAGCATCACCTGCATGCTCTCCTGCAGGTAGGCGGCCTGGTCGCCGATCACGTCCGGGTGGACCGCCACCTGGTCGTAATTCTCCGGGTTCATGAAGTGGTAGCCCTCGCCGTCCGAATAGAGGAAGGTGTAGGGGCGGTCCTCGACATGGGCGCGCTCGACCTGCTCGGTGGTGCGGTAGCGCTCGGAGATCTTCACGCCGTCGGAAATGCGGCGCATGTCGAGCTGGGTCACCGGGGTGCCCTTGCCGGGGTGGATGTTGTCGGCGGTGAGCACGACGTAGAGCTTGCCGTCGATGTCGACCACGTTGCCCTTGCGCAGCGTGCTGGCGATGACCTTGACCATTGCGGTCCTCTGGCTGTTGGGTGCGGCCGAACGCGCGCACCGGGGATTCCGTTGGCGCCTCCTATACAAGCGCACCCGCTCCGCGCCAACCCCGGAGAGCCGTCATGGCGCCCGCGCCATCCCCCGATGCCTCGCCCGCCGATGCCTCGCCCGCCGATTCCTCGCCCGCCTCGCCCTGGTGGAGCCCGCACGTTCATGCCGACCGCCGGCCCTTCCTCCTCGGGCGGCAGCGCCTCGCCGCGATGCTGCGCGGTTTCTTCGCGGCGCGCGACTTCGTCGAGGTGGAAACCCCCATCCTTCAGGTCTCGCCCGGCAACGAGACCCATCTCCACGCCTTCCGCACCGATCTCGTTGCGCCCGACGGCACGGCACAGCCGCGCTACCTCCATACCTCGCCGGAATTCACCGCCAAGAAACTGCTGGCGGCGGGGGAGCCGCGGCTCTTCACCCTGGCGCGGGTGTTCCGCAACGGCGAGCGCACCGCGCTGCACCACCCGGAATTCACCATGCTGGAATGGTACCGTGCCGGGGAGAGCTATGAGGCGCTGATGGAGGATTGCGCGGCGCTGCTGGCGGCGGCGGCCGAAACGGTCGAGGCGCGGGCATTCAGCTTCCGCGGCCTCGCCGTCGATCCGCTGGCGCCACCCGAGCGGCTGACGGTGGCCGAGGCGTTTGAGCGCTTCGCCGGCATCGACCTTCTCGCCGGCATCGGGCCGGCCGGGGAAACCGACCGTGATGGGCTGTGGCACGCCGCCCGGGCCGCCGGTGTCCGTGTGGCCGCGGACGATGTGTGGGCGGACGTCTTCACCCGGGTGATGGTGGAGAAGGTGGAGCCCCGGCTCGGCATCGGCCGCGCCACCATCCTGTGCGAATACCCCGTCGCCGAAGCCGCGCTGGCGCGGCCGAAGCCGGGCGACCCGCGCGTCGCCGAGCGGTTCGAGCTCTATGCCTGCGGGGTGGAACTGGCCAATGCCTTCGGCGAGCTGACCGACGCCGCCGAGCAGCGCCGCCGCTTCGTCCGCTGGATGGACGAGAAGGAGCGGCTCTATGGCGAGCGCTACCCGATCGACGAGGATTTCCTTGCCGCGCTGGCGGTGATGCCGGAAGCCTCCGGCATCGCGCTCGGCTTCGACCGGCTGGCGATGCTGGCGATGGGGGCCAGCCGGATCGAGCAGGTGCTGTGGGCGCCGGTGGCGCCCTGAGCGC
>CAZIXP010000069.1:0-19600 GCA_964543245.1 uncultured Starkeya sp. | reverse complement strand
CCCTACACGTGGCTCAATCCCGGAAACCTCTCCAAACACGCCAATACGCATGACGGCGCTCAGGAGGTGACGATGAGGAGGAGAAGCAGCACGGCCAGCAGCCCGCCGGACAGCGCCGGACGGCCGTTCTCGGACACGAAGCCGATGGCGGTGGTCACCAGCATGGCCAGCACACCGATCGTGAACAGGCCCCAGTGGCCGTTCACCGCGCCGATCGCCAGCGAGATCATCAGGCTGGCCAGCGCCAGCGTGCCGACCAGCGTCATCTTGACGAAGAACTTGTAGGTGCCCTCGTGCTCGGCATAGTCATTGCCGGTGGCGGTAGCGTATTCGGGCGCGTGGCTGGCCATGAGACCCCCTCCTTATGGCTGATGAAGGCAGCATTCCGCTTTAGCGGAAGACGCCCCACCCGGCAACGCCGAAGGGCCGCGGGGTCAGAGGAGTCCGACCTCGCGCAGCGCGGCGCCTTGCCGCGCCGTCACCTCCTCCACCGCGAAGCCGGCGGTGGCGCCCTCGAACAGGGCGTGGAAGTTCAGCTCCGCCCGCAGATGCAGGAACACCCCGCCAAGGCCGATGGCGGCGCGGTCCATGAACACGAATTCGCGCGGGATGGTGAGCGGGCCGAGCCGCTTCAGCGCCGCGTGAACCCGGAACGCCTCGCGCCGGCCATAGTCGCCCGGCGCCACCCCGTCGGCGATGGTGCGCACCCGGTCGTCCAGCAGCGGCCCGTAGATGAAGCGGGCCCAGATGTTGAGCACCTCGATCACCTCGCGCCGCAGCCCGCGGAAACCCCAGGTCTCATAGGCGTGGACGATGCGCGCCTCGTCCCCCTCCCGGAGGCCGCGATAGAGGTCCACCACCCCGCCGACGAAGCTCGGGGGGAAGATGCGGATGCAGCCATAGTCCAGCAGGTTGATGCCGCCGGCCTCCACCTTGGCCTCCGCCCCGGCCCCGCCCTCGCCCGGCCGCTCGAACACGGTGTAGTTGCCGAGATGGGGATCGCCATGGATCACGCCGTAGCGGGCGAAGGGCAGCCACCACGCCGCGAACATGGCGCGGGCGATGCGGTTGCGGATCTCGAGCGGCGCGTCGCGGAAGGCGAGGAGCCGGCGGCCTTCCAGCCAGTCCAGCGTCAGCAGCCGCCCGGTGGACAGCTCCGGCCACACCTTCGGCACCCTCACCCCCTCCTCGTCGGCGAGGATGAGGCGGTAGAGCGCGGCGTGGCGCGCCTCGCGGCGATAGTCGAGCTCCTCGCGGATGCGGGCGCCGATCTCGCCGGCGATCTCGCGGGTGTCGATCGCCGGGTCCATGCGCCGGTGCAGGGCGAACACCAGGTCGAGCTGGCGCAGGTCCGCCTCCACCGCGGACTGCATGTCGGGATATTGCAGCTTGCAGGCGAGCGGGGCGCCCTCGCGCGAGGTGGCGCGGTGGACCTGGCCGAGCGAGGCCGCCGCCGCGGGGGCCGGCTCGAACGCGCCGAAGCGGGCGCGCCAGTCCGGCCCGAGCTCCGCCATCATCCGCCGCTTGACGAAGGGCCAGCCCATGGGCGGCGCCTCGCTCTGCAGCTTGGCGAGCTCGGCGGCGTATTCCGGCGGCAGCGCCTCGGGAATGGTCGCCATGAGCTGGGCGACCTTCATGATCGGCCCCTTCAGCCCGCCCAGGGCGGCGGCGAGCGCGGCGGCGTTGCCGCCCCCGGCGTCCAGCCCGAGCAGGCGGCTGCCGGCGATGCGCGCGGCCACCCCGCCGACGCGGGTGCCGACCCGGGCGTAGCGCGCGGCGCGGGCGGTGAGGCGGTTGCCCTCCCGGTCGGCCATGTCGGCGGCCGGGATGTCCGCGGGCGGATCGGTGACGGACGTAGCGGTGACGGGCGGATCGGTGGCGGGAATGCCGGGGGCGGGGGTCGGTTCGTCGGGATGGCTCACATCGGGCTCCTGCTGCCCCCCTGAGCTGTGTCCCGACGCCGCCGCTTTCAAGCCACGGCTGCGTGAGGGCGGCGAAATCGGCGGCAGTGCCGCATCATACGGCCGGCGGCCGGCCCCGGCTCACCCGCTGGAGCAGCAGCAGGGCGAAAAGCGCGAGCGGGCCGAGGAAATCGGTGTAGAGGATCGGCCCGGCATTGCCGGCGGCGAGGTTTCCGGTGTGCAGGATCTGCAGGATGTGGCCGACGCCGGCCCCGCCGAGGAAGCCGGCCATCACCACCGCCACCGCCGCGCGGAAGCCGGGCGAGCCGACGAAGGCGCCGATGAGGCCGGCCAACCCGATGCCGAGATTGGCCATGCCGACCTCGAACTGGAACGGGCTCGGCGCCCAGCCGATGGAGGCCGCCGCCTGCTCGGGGAAGAACACATGGCCCATGAAGGCCCACAGCCCCATCAGCCCCACCGGGAACAGCAGGATGGCGCGCAGTAACGCCTCGATGATGCCGCCGGGGCGGACCGGGCGCGGGCCGCGCCAGACCACGACCCCCGCCGCCACCAGCGCCGCGAGCCAGGCCAGGATGGGAACCCAGAACACCATGCCGCCGCCTCCCCGCGTGACGCCCGCGCCCACTCTGGCACGGCCGCCGGCGGGCCGGGAGGTATCCGCGCGGGCGGCGCCAGCGCCGCTCAGGCCACCCCGGCGAGGCGGGCGAGCGCGCCGGCGACGGCATCGCGGTGGTCGGTCAGCGCCTTGTAGGCGAGCTGGCCGGCATCGAGGCCGAGGATCTGCTCGCGCAGCCCCGCCGCCAGCGCCGCGCCGTCGGGATGGCGGCGGAAGGCGGTGAAGGGGTCGACATGCACCCGGATGGTGAAGAGGATGTCGCCGCTCTCCGGCAGACGGCGCAGGGTCTGGCGCTCCACCCGCACAAAGGCGGCGGTGGCGAGGTCGCCATCCTCGCCGAACCAGTCGCGCGGGCGCTCCTTGGATTCGGGGTGGTGCAGCTCGTCGTCGGGATAGATCGACCAGTTCACCCGCCAGACCGGCTGTTCCACCTTCAGGTTCTCGAAGATGCGGTTCATCACCCGCGCCATCTTGTCGGGATAGCCGGGCACGGCGGCGTGGATGCCGTCCAGCGACTTGCCGAACTTGTCGGCCAGCGACCAGGCGGAGGGGAAGCACAGCACCGCGGCGGTGAGGCGGTAGCCGCCCTCCCCCGGGCTCATGATGACGAGATCGTCGGAGATGAGCCGCCCGGCGGTGAGGAGCGGCGCCTCGCCGGTGTCGAGCCGCACGCGCCGGCCCGCCGGCACGACGAGAATGGCGTCGCCCTCGCGGCGATAGACCTCCGGCTGGCTCTCCAGCAGATGGTCGACGAGGCGGGCGAGGGTCTCGGCCTGCGCCGGGCGGGAGCCGGGCTCCTCGCGGAACACCACGTCGCGCTTTTCCGCAAGCAGGCGCTCGCGCTCGGCCAGGGTCGGCGCCAGGCGGGGGTCGGTCTCGATCCAGTGGGCGAGATCGAGCGGGGCGAGCGCGATGGAAAAGGGCTTGCGCGAGCCGTCATAGGGGGTGTGGACCAGCGGCGCGCTGCCGGCGGAGGCATCCGGCGCCGCGGCAGGCTCGCTCACGGGCTGAGGCGCCGCCTCCCACGCGGCGGGCTGGGCTGCGGCATCGGGGCCCGCGTCGCGGGCGGGGACGGCGTTGACAAGGTCGATCGACATCGGCGGCTCTTCCCGGCCGGTGCTTCCGGCTCACACCTCCTTCTCCGCCCGCGCCAGCGGAAAGTGCAAGCCCAAAATTCAGTCAGCCACCGGCGGCTGGCCCTCCGCTCCATCGTCCACGGCCGCCTCGCCGGCCGGCCCGGCCGGCCGCTTTGCCGTGTCGGCGCGCGGCGGCAGCCGCAGCAAGTCCCGCAGTTCGTTCAGCAGGGGGTGGTCGGCATAAAGGCTCGGCTCGATCAGGGCGCTCACATCGGAGACATAGGCGCCAGCCTCGCGCGGCGCCACGGCGACCCGGTCGGCGCCGCCGAGCAGCCCCTTGAGGATATGGAAGCCCAGCGCGCGATAGACCTCGAACTGCTCCTCGCTGAACAGCTGGTCCAGCGTGGTCTCGTGGGGAAAGGCCATATAGCGCCGTTTGTAGCTGCGGATGATGTCGCTCTCGTCGTCGGTGAGGGACGATTTGACATAGACGAGGATCCCCTGCGGGGAGGGGCCAGCGGCCGCTCCCGAGGGCGGGGCGTAGGTGATGCGGCCGACCGCGGCATGGGGGCCGATGGCGCCGGGCTTGCGGCCGTCCGCCTTCAGCGCTTCGGCGCGGATCGCCTCCCACGGCAGGTCGATCCGCACGCCCATGTCGATGCGGGCATGACGCTGCAGGATCATGAAGGAGGTGAAGTCGAAGACGCCATCGGCCTCGGCGTCGAGCACCAGGATGAGCTTGCAGCGCCGGCGCAGCAGCTCGATGAGGCCGAGATTGTCGATGTGGCCGCCATCGGAGATATAGACCTGCGGCTGGTTCTCATGCAGCAGGCCGAACATCTCGCGCAGGAAGGCCAGCCGGAACCGCGGCAGATGGCCGGAGCCGTCCTCCGGCAGGCCGGCGAGGCGGCGGGGATTGGCCAGCCAGTAGCCGAGCCGGACATTCATCAGCGCCAGCGTCGGCGTCAGCGGGGCGACGCTGTTCGAGCCCATGTTGGAGGAGAAGGCCGCCCCGGAGGCGGCGACCACGGTGCCGACATCGACGCCGGGCTGGTAGGCCAGCAGGTCCTGGGTGCGGACATAGTCGGTGGCGCGGCTGCCGACGTGATCGTGGCTGAACAGGAAGAAGTCGGCATTGCGCCCGCGCGTGTTGCCGAAGCGGGAGTTCTGCAGGTTGATGGCCGTGTTCATCAGCAGATACGGCGCCAGCGAGGGGTCGATGCCCCTGGCGCCGTTCTCGCCCGTCCGCAGCCGGAAGGTGTCGGCCGGGGTCACCAGCGTTTTCCGCGCTGGGTCGGGCCGCGGGTCGAACAGGAAGGCGCGGCTCAGGCAGTCGCGGTAGAGCCGGTGCAGCGAGCTGGCGCCGAGCCGCCAGCGCGCGCTGGCAAACCCTTCGAAGGCCAGCCAGGCGACACTCAGGGCGGCGGGAATCCCGAGCCACAGCCAGTGCCAGGCCGGCGGGTCCACGGGATGGCAGGCCGCGGAGGTGGCGTCGATGACGCCGGGGACGGTGAAGCAGGCCGCCGGTGCCTTGAGCGGCAAGGTAGGCACCACCTGCAGAGCAAGGAACAGCACCCCCACCCACAGCAGCAGCGGCAGCACCGCGGCCCCGGCCCACAGCGCGAGCAGGCCCGCCCCGCGCAGCAGCGCGGCGCTGCGGCGCGGGTCGGTGCGCATCCGGCCGAGGGCGGCGGCGAGCCGCGGCCCGGCAAAGGCCACCAGCGCCGAAAGCGGCGCAAGCGCCGCGAGGGCCGGGCCGAGGTTCCATTCCGCGCTCTTCAGCACGACCAGCACGTCGAGCAGCCGGTTGCTGACGTCCAGCCACACGGCGAAGCCCACCGCAAGCGCCCAGTAGAAGAACCGGCCGGAGCGTTCGACCGGCATCTCCGCGCGGTCGATGAAGCGGGTGAAGGAGCGCATCAGGCCCCAGACCAGCAGGGCGCCGAGCGTGACCAGCAGCAGCACGGTGCCCGCCCTCGGCAGGCCGCCCCTCCACAACGGGGCGAGAGCGTCGCGGTAGAACACCAGCACCAGCGCCAGCAGGGCCAGCACGCACCCCACCAGCGCGCTGGTGACCGCGAGCCCGCGCAGATACACCGCGACGCCGCGATAGATGTCGACCTTCTGCGGGAAGAGATAGTTGGAATGGTCGCGCAGATGCTGGACCGCGGGAGTCTCCTCCTGGTCGAGCACGCTGCGGAACGGGAAATGGCCGCCATTGAGGCTGAGCGCGGCGACCAGCGACGCCCCGATATAGCCGCCGCCCGACACGGTGGAGAGATAGTCGAACCGGTCGAGCACGGAGGGCGTCTCGTCCGCCGCCGGGCGCACATTGTGGGTTGGCGGCGGCGCGTCGCCGGCCTGCACCACGGCGTCCATCGCCTGAAGCGCGCCGAGGCAGAAGGCGGCGGAGCGGATGCCGCCGCCGGACTGGGCGAGGCCGAGCACCGGGCCAAGATTCCGCCCGTCTGCCCGCCCGTCCTCCGGGTTGTCCGTCTGTCCGTCGTCTGCGCAGCCGGACGCGGCGCGGGCGCGCCCGCCGTCCTCGATCAGCTTCGAGCGCTGCATCCGCGCGGCGACCTGCTGCCGCCGCCGCCGGATCGACTCCGCCTCGGCGGCGATGACGGCGTCGATCCCGACCGTCGCGATCGGGTTGCACGACCCGCTTTTCCCCGCCGCCTGCGCACCACCACCCGACTCACCCCCGCCCGCCGCCCCGGCGGCCGGGGGAACCCCGTCGTCCTGTGCCATCGCCCTGTCCCCAACGGCATGAGGATAAGGCGGGGCGGCGGCACTGCAATCAGAGATTTTACCGCCCCCCGGCCGCCGAAGGAGCGGCGACAGGCGGCAAGAGGCGGCGGCGGCGGCGCCCGCCGCGACGGGGCCGGCGGCTCAGTCCTCCATCGCCTCCAGCTCGCCGATCATCCGCTCGATGAGGTTCAGGCCGGTCTGCCAGAAGCTGGGATCGCGGGCGTCCAGCCCGAACGGGGCCAGCAGTTCCGAATGGTGCCGCGTGCCGCCCGCCGCCAGCATGGCGAGGTAGCGCTCGGCAAAGCCCTCATTGGCGTTCTCGTAGACCGCGTAGAGCGAATTCACCAGGCAGTCGCCGAAGGCATAGGCATAGACATAGAACGGCGAATGGATGAAGTGGCCGATATAGACCCAGTAGTTCTCATAGCCCGGGCCGAGATGGATGCCCTCGCCGAGGCTCTCGCCCTGAACTTCCTTCCAGATCGCGCAGATCCGCTCGGAGGTGAGCTCGCCCTGCCGGCGCTCGGTGTGGATGCGGCGCTCGAAGGTGTAGAAGGCGATCTGCCGCACCACGGTGTTGATCATGTCCTCCACCTTGGAGGCCAGCATTGCCTTGCGCGCGGCCTTGTCCGGGGCGGCGGCGAGCAGGCTGCGGAAGGTGAGCATCTCGCCGAACACCGAGGCGGTCTCGGCCAGCGTCAGCGGGGTGGGCGCCATCAGCGCGCCATTGGGCGCGGCCAGCACCTGATGCACGCCATGGCCGAGTTCGTGGGCGAGCGTCATCACGTCCCGCGGCTTGCCCATGTAGTTGAGCAGCACATAGGGGTGGGCGGAGGGCACGGTGGGGTGGGCGAAAGCGCCCGGGGCCTTGCCCGGCCGCACCCCGGCGTCGATCCAGCTGCGGTCGAAGAAGGTGCGGGCGATGTCGGCCATGCGCGGGGAGAAGCTGGAATAGGCGCCCAGCACGGTGTCGCGGGCCTCGTCCCAGCCGATGGTACGGGTCTCGACCTTGGGCAGCGGGGCGTTGCGGTCCCAGTATTCCAGCCGCTCCTTGCCGAACCACTTCGCCTTCAGCTTGTAGTAGCGGTGGGCGAGGCGGGGATAGGAGGCGTGGACGGCGGAGACCAGCGCGTCCACCACCTCGCGCTCGACCCGGTTCGCCAGATGGCGGGAATCGGCGATGTCCGCGAAGCCGCGCCAGCGGTCGGAGATTTCCTTGTCCTTGGCCAGCGTGTTGGTGACGAGGGTGAAGAGGCGCAGATTCTCGCCGAACACCTTGGCCAGCGCCTCGGCGGCGGTGCGGCGCTTCTCCTCCTCCGGCTCCGCGAGGAAGTTCAGCGTCTGCTCCAGCGGCAGCGACTGGCCGGCGACATCGAAGCGCAGCCCGGCGATGGTCTCGTCGAACAGCCGGTTCCAGGCGCCGCGGCCGGTGATGCCCTTCTCGTGGAACAGCTGCTCGATCTTGTCGTCGAGCTGATAGGGCTTCTCGCGCCGCACATCCTCCATCCACGGCCGATAGCGGCCGAAGGCGGGGTCCTCCAGCGCGGCGTCGATGAGGGCGTCGTCCAGCCGGTTCAGCTCCAGCGTGAAGAACAGGAGATGGGTGGAAGCGTCGGTCAGCTTTTCCTGCAGGTCGCCATAGAACTTGGCGCGGATCGGGTCGGTGGTGTCACCGGCATAGACCAGCCCGGCATAGGAATAGAGCCGGCCCAGCAGGTCCACGAGCCCCTCATAGCGCTTCAGGATGGCGGCCATGGCGGCCCCCGCCCCGGGCGCGGCGACCGCCTCGCCGAGCCGGCCCTTGTAATCGGCCTCGAACGCCGCGCATTCGGCCTGCGCGCGGGCGAGGTCGGCGGCGAGTTCGGGCGAATCGAGGCCGGGATAGAGATCGGAGAGGTCCCATTGCGGCAGGGCGCCGAGCGCGGCCGGCGCGGCGGCGGACGCCCCGGCGGACGCCGCGGAACGGAGCGGGATCGGAAGACGGTCGAGGCTGCGCAACATGGTCACTCCAGAAAGGATGTCGAGCCAGTGATATCGTGCGTCGGCGCGGCCAATCAATCCGTCGGCGGTGCCGCGCCCCCGCGGATGCCGGGCGCGCCGGACCCGCTCGCCCCGGCGCCGCCCTGCCCGCTCGCGCCCGGCGGTGCCCGCATCCTCTGCCCGCATCCCCTGCCCGCATCCCCTGCTCGCCCCCCTGCCGGCGCCCGGCGCGATCATCCCCTTGCCGGCGCCGGCAAGCTGGAGGAGCCTGTCCGCCCGGGCGCCGACGCCCGCGCTGCCGTCATCGAGGTGCCCCGTGTTCCGCCTGTCCCTCCCCGCCCGCGCCGCTTCCGCCTTCCGCTTTGCCACGGCCCTCACGCTCGGCCTCGCGCTGGCGGCCGGATCCGTGAGCGCCGCCCTCGCCGCGCCCAAGCGCATCATCATCGTGCGTCACGGCGAGAAGGCGACGCGGTTCGGGCTGTGCGACATCGGCAAGGAGCGGGCAAAGGCGCTGGCGGCGCAGTATCTCAGCCCCACCAGCCCGATGAGCCTGATCCGCCGCGACCCGCCGGCCGCCTTCATGGCGATCACCCTGCACACGCTGGAGACCGCCCAGCCCATCGTCGCGGCGTGGGACATGCCGATCGCGACCAACCGGCTGATGCTGGAGCCGATCCGCAACAACCGCTATTTCAACTCGAAGATCAACGTGCAGAACCGCAAGGTCGCGCGCGACCTGCTCACCAATCCGCGCTGGCACGGCCAGACCGTCGTGCTGGTGTGGGAGCATTTCCATGTCGCCTCGGAAGGGCTGGAGAAGCAATTCCCCGGCGAGAAGGTGACGCTGCGCCAGCTCCTCAACCTCGACCGCATCCCCAACGTGCCGGGCGGCGTGCCGAAGACCTGGCCGGACGGCAATTTCAACTTCTTCTGGATTCTCGACTACGCCAGGGACACCGACACCGTGCCGAGCTCCTTCAAGGTGGTGCGGCAGTATTTCGCCTGGCCCTATGCTAACCTGCCCTCGAACGACTGGGGCACGCCGGAGCCGCTGCCGGCGGATTCGGGCTGCACCAATGGCTGAGGCCGCGGCGGCTCAGCCCCGCCCGCGCCGGGCCCGTGCCGCCACCACCTCCACCGCGAAGGCGACGAGGTAGTCGTTCAGCTCCAGCGAGGCCGCGGTGGCCGCGGCGGCATCGCGCACCGCTATGGCGGCGAGGATGCGCCGGTGCAGCGCCTTGCCGGCGGCGATCTCGCGCGCGCCGCCCTCGGCCGCCTCGCGCAGATGCATCACCCAGAAGCGGCGCGACAGCGCCTGCAGCGGCGTCATCAGCGCCTCGAGATAGGGATTATGCGCGGCGCGGATGATGAGGCGGTGGGTCTGGCGCACCGTCTCGACATAGGCCGGCAGGGCGAAATCACCGTCCAGTTCGGCGGCCAGCGCGGCGATGGCGGCAAGATCGGCCGGGCTCGCCCGCTCGCAGGCCAGCGTCACCGCCAGCGCCTCGGTCGCCCGCCGCACCTCCAGCGCGCCGAGCTGGTCCTCCACCGACATCGGCGCCACCTCGATGCCGCGGCTGGGGTGGATGCGCAGCATGTGGCCGAGCGCCAGCCGCTGGATCGCCTCGCGCACCGGGGTGCGGCCGAGGCCGGACAGCTCCATCAGCGTGCGTTCCGACACCAGCGTGCCGGGCTTCAGCTCGCCGGTCTCGATCAGCGCCTGAAGCGCCGCCACCGCCTGCTCGGCCTGGCTGATCATCGTGCCCGCACCCCACGCGTTGCCCGCTCCATCCGGCCCGCTCCATAGCGCGAGGCGCGGGGAACGCAAAAGATGGTTGCCACGCCCCGATATATCGGCTGTATGTCGGGCGACCGCAACAGGAACCGGCCATGAAATACGCCCCGCAGAGCGAGCCCTGCCCGCTGCCCTTCTCGCCTTTCAAGAGCTGCACCGTGCCGCGGCCGATCGGCTGGCTCTCCAGCGTCTCCACCGCCGGCATCGAGAACATCGCGCCCTACAGCCAGTGGCAGAACCTCACCTTCGATCCGCCCATGGTGATGTTCGCCGCCAACCGCTACCCCGACGGGCGCCGCAAGGACACGGTGGTGAATGCGGAGGAGACCGGCTGGTTCGTCTGGAACATGGCGACCTACGACCTGCGCGAGGCGGTGAACATCAGCGCCATGGCGCTGCCGCCGGAGGAAAGCGAGTTCGACCGGCTGGCGGTGACCAAGGTCTATGCCGAAAACGCCGCGATCCCGATGGTGGGGGAAAGCCCGGTGCGGTTCGAGTGCCGCTATCTCAGCACCCACCATCTGCCCGGCAACTCACCGGTCGGCAGCGTCGACGTGGTGTTCGCGCGGGTCGAGCTGATCCATATCGATGATGAGGTGATCCGGCCCGACGGCAGGCTCGACATCGAGGCGATCCGGCCCATCGCCCGCATGGGCTATTTCGACTACGCGGTGATCGACCGCGTGTTCGAGATGCGGGTGCCCGGCTCCGACGCCGCCGCACAGGCCGGGCTGGAAGGCCGCCCCGGCGGCTGAGCGCACCGCCGCCGCGCGTGCAGGACGGTCCGCCGCCGCCGGCGGGCATTCCGCCACAGACGGTGCGGGGCATTCCGCCGTCAACCGAATGAACCCGGGCCGCCCCCGCGCCGTTGTGCCTCGCACAACACGGAGGCACAGATGACTCAGGGACGGCGGCGGCAGGGGCGGTGGGGCGACGTCGGCCGCTTCGTCGATGTGGCGGCGGTCGGGGCGGCGCTCACGCTGCTCGCGGGGTGGCGGGCCCGGCACGGCACGGCCGAGGATGTGGAAACGGGGGCGGCGGCCCTGCCCACGGCCGGCGGCGGTGTGCCGGCTTACGGGCGCGGCGCGGCGCGCGCGCCTGCCCCGCCCGCACGGGCGACTCGGGCATTCCCGGCCCGGGCCGCTTCCGGCCATCCCGGCCTCACCGCCACCAGCCCGGCGGACATTCCCGCCCGCGGCTGGTGGGCGACGCTGCGGCGCGTGGTGCGGGAGTTCAGCGACGACCGGGTGCTCAGCCTGGCGGCGGGGGTGGCGTTCTACACCCTGCTGGCGGTGTTTCCCGCCATCGCCGCCTTCATCGCGCTTTACGGGCTGTTCTTCGATCCCCACCAGGTGGAGCAGCAGATCGACGCCGCGGTGTGGGTGCTGCCCGACGGCATGATCGAGGTGCTGCGCGAGCAGACCGGCCGGGTGCTGGCGCAGGAGCGCCAGACCCTCGGCCTCGGCTTCGGCATCGGCCTCGTGACCGCGCTGTGGAGCGCCAATGCCGGCACCAAGGCGCTGATCGAGGCGCTCAACATCGCTTATGAAGAGGAGGAGCGGCGCTCCTTCCTTGGCCTCACCGCCACCAGCCTGATGCTGACGCTGGGCGGTATCGGCATCGGCATCGTCGCGCTGGCGGCGGTGGTGGCGCTGCCGGTGGCGCTGGACTTCCTGCACCTCGACAGCGGCACCGAGGACATGGTGGCGCTGCTGCGCTGGCCGGCGCTGGCGCTGCTCATCACCGGGCTGATCGCGCTGCTCTACCGATTCGGGCCCTGCCGGGCGCGGCCGCGCTGGAGCTGGGTGAGCGGGGGCAGTCTCGCCGCCGCCGTGCTGTGGCTGGCGGTCTCGGCCGGCTTCTCCTGGTATGTCGGCCGCTTCGGCAGCTACAACGAGACCTATGGCTCGCTTGGCGCGGTGATCGGCTTCATGACCTGGATCTGGCTGTCGGTGACGGTGGTGCTGCTCGGCGCCGAGCTGAACGCGGAGCTGGAGCGCCAGACCGCGCACGACACCACGACCGGCGCGCCGCGGCCGATGGGCCTGCGCGGCGCCGCCATGGCCGACACCGTGGCGATCGGCGAATGACATCCGACCGGCAATGGCGCGGCGATCGGGGAACGACGATGAAGGGAAAGGGCAGCCATCTCGGCGGCACGGGGACGGCGGCAGCGCCGCCGGCTTCGGAATGGTGGGCGCGACAGGGATTGAACCTGTGACCCCTACGATGTCAACGTAGTGCTCTCCCGCTGAGCTACGCGCCCATTCCGTTCGTCTTGAGCGGGGCACCCTATAGCGAACACCCCGCGCCGTTGCAAGGCGCCTCGTCACGCCGCGGCGTCCGCCTGTGGACGACGACGCAGCCGGCTCGCCGGACCGCCGGCCTCAGGCCGCCAGCATCTTGCTGACCTCGGTGACGAGGTCGCGCAGGTGGAAGGGCTTGGAGAGCACCTTCGAATCCTTCGGCGCCTGGGCGGCGGCGTTCAGCGCCACCGCGGCGAAGCCGGTGATGAACATGACCTTGATGTCGGGATCGAGGTCGGTGGCGCGGCGGGCCAGCTCGATGCCGTCCATCTCCGGCATCACGATGTCGGTCAGCAGCAGGTCGAACGGCTCCTCGCGCATCCGGTCATAGGCAGAGCGGCCATTGTCGAAGGCCACCACTTCATAGCCGGCATTGTTGAGGGCCTTGACGAGGAAGCGGCGCATGTCGCCGTCGTCCTCGGCCAGCAGGATCTTCGTCATCCCCATGAGAGCACTCCCGAGCGGTCGCGGAACGGGCGCGCGACCATCACATCGGCTGGTCGTAACACGAGAAGGTTACCGAACCCTCCCGCCACGGTCGACCGCGCCGCCACGTCGCGGCGCTTTTGCCATCGACATTCCGTGCCCGCGCCGCACATGATATCAGCGCGCATGGCGCGGGGTGGCGACGGCGCCCCCTGCCCGACCAGCGAGCCCCGGCGCACCCGGAGCGCCGGACAAGGATGATCGCGGGCATCATGACTCCCGTCGTCGCGGAAACGGTGGATCCCTCCTACGAACTGGTCGAGCCGGCCGCCGCGCGTGCCCCGATCCTGTTCAACTCGCCCCATTCGGGCCTGGTCTATCCCCGCAGCTTCGTGGAGCAGGCTCGGCTCGACCTGCCGACGCTGCGCCGCTCGGAGGACAGCTTCGTCGACGAGCTGTTCCGCGACGTGGTCGGGCTCGGCCTGCCCTTCATGCGGGCGCACTTTCCGCGCTGCTATCTCGACCTCAACCGCGAGCCCTACGAGCTCGACCCCCGCATGTTCGAGGGCCGGCTGCCCGCCTTCGCCAACACCCGCTCGATGCGGGTGTCGGGCGGGCTCGGCACCATCGCCCGGATCGTGGGCGAATCGCAGGAGATCTATGGCCGCCGCATTCCGGTGGACGATGCGATCGCCCGGATTGAGGCGCTCTACAAGCCGTATCACCGCACGCTGCGGCGGATGATGGTGCAGATGCAGCGGGCCTTCGGGGTGGCGCTGCTGGTGGACTGCCATTCCATGCCCTCCAGCAACGGGCGGGACGAGCGGATGCGCACCGACATCGTGCTGGGCGACCGCTACGGCACAAGCTGTGCGCCCTTCGTCACCGATGCGCTGGAACGCGAGCTGAGCCGGCGCGGCTATGTGGTGGTGCGCAACAAGCCCTATGCCGGCGGCTTCATCACCGAGCATTACGGCAACCCCGCCTCCGGGATGCACGCGGTGCAGATCGAGATCAACCGCGCGCTGTATATGGACGAGCGCAGCTATGTGCCCTCGCCGCGCTTCGCGCGGGTGCGCGCCGACCTGATGGAGGTGGTGCGGGAGCTGGCGCGGCTCGACCCGCAGGAGCTGGCGCCGCTCCGCACGGCGGCGGAATAGGCTTTTATTTCAATCGCTTGATAGGTCGACTGGAATTTTTAATCGCTTCATGCGGGAAGGCACACAAAGAGCCTTGCAATTTAGGAATGAGAGATATACGAATTCTGCACGCTCGGTTCTCCACCGAACCCTCCCCCTCGCACCTGCTGAGGACGAACCGCCGGAAGCTGCGGCCGGGAAGGCGAAGTCGACACCGGGCGGGCCCGCCTTGAGGCGCCGCTGTCAAACGAGCAAGCCGGACCACGCCAAGGGATCCGGCCGGGGCAGAAGAGGGTGCTGAAAAGAAAGAGGCCGCTCACGCGAACGGAGCGGCCCAAGTCTAGGGAGGAAACGCCCAAGGAGGGCAGTACGGAGCGACGCCAATCGCTCGGTACGGGCATGAAGATGTCGGAGCATTGCGGAATAATCAAGGCACGCCGCGTCCCGAACCCCGCAATCGACCGCTATCGACGCCGCATGTGACTTAATTGTCGCGAATGGGCCTGCCATGTCAGCCGAACGGAGCCTGGGAACCGGGCCCTTCGGCTTTTTTCTTGCGCCCGGCGCCGTCGCCACCCCGAATGTACACCCCAGCCTGCGACATGCCGCCTCACGTGGCAGCGCCCGATTCCGCCTGTTCGGAAGGCGATTCCGGCCCTGCCGCGGACGATCAGGCTGCGCGCGCTGGCTGCGGCCGGCCCGTGCCGGCAAGACCGCGCAGCCCGCCGGGTGCCCGGCACCAGCGCCGAACCCGATCGGCACCATCGCGCGCCGCCTGCGACCCGACCGCGGGAACGCCCGTCAAGCTGTTGAATGGGATCGGCAATTTTCCCGCCCGAAAAGAAAAGGGGCCGCTCACGCAAGCGGAGCGGCCCAAGTCTAGGGAGGAAACGCCCAAGGAGGGCAGCGGGCGGCGACGCCAATCGCGGCCCGCCCGATCTATATGCCCGTGCACCGCACAAAATGCAAGGCTCAAATGAAAGAACCGACAGCGGCGTTCGCCATCGAAGGCGCAAATCGCTCAATTCGCGTCACGAATGCGCATTGACGTAACGATAAGTTGAGAGCGGCCCGCCACGCTGTTCTTGACGCCATTTCGGCCGCTGAGCAAATGCCCACCCGCCGAGCACCTGCCACAAGGCCGCGGGATACCGCCGGCGGGTCTGCGCGAACGCCACTTAAGTGCTTGAAATAAAATGATTTTTCGCGGATGTGCCGCTGAAAAGAAAGGGGCCACTCACGCGAACGGAGCGGCCCAAGTCTAGGGAGGAAACGCCCAAGGAGGGCGGCGGGAGCGACGCCAATCGCGTCCCGCACCGCAATAATATGGCAGGTGAGCTTCCCAATAGCAACTCCTGAGCATGCCCATTTAAGCGTCAGCGGGCAGATAGCCGCCATGCAGAAATGCATGGCTCAACCACCCATCCGGTCACCGCGCACCGTCTCATCCGGCGGCGGCGCGCAGCCGTCCCGCTGTGGCCGACCGTGCCGTCCATTGCGTGGCGCCACCCTGCCCGGCCGGCCTTGCGCGGGCCTGTGGCAAAGGCCTGCCGCTTCAGGCCGAGGCTTCAGGCCAAGACCTCCGGCCAAGACCTCAGGCCAAGACCTCAGGCCAAGGCTTGCCGCGTCCGGCAGCCCGTCGCGACGTGCCGCAGCCGCCTGGGCCGCGCCGCCGCCGCTCGCGCATTGCCGGAACCGACGCAGCCCGATAAGCAGGCAGCGCGCCGGGGCGCAGAGGGATCCGCCATGTCCGCCGTCGATTTCGAAGCCTTCGTCCACGAACTGGCCGACGTCTCCGGCCGGGCTATCCTGCCCTTCTTCCGCACCGCGCTCGGTGTGGAGGACAAGACCCGCGGCGCCGCCGCCTTCGATCCCGTCACCGCCGCCGACCGCGCGGCCGAACAGGCGATGCGCTCGCTGATCCGCCGCAGCTTTCCCGAGCACGGCATCCGCGGCGAGGAATATGACGACGAGCACCTCGACGCCGAGTTCGTGTGGGTGCTCGACCCCATCGACGGCACCAAATCCTTCATCGCCGGCATGCCGGCCTGGGGCACGCTGATCGGGCTCACCCGCGGCGGCGCGCCCTGCTGGGGCATGATGCACCAGCCCTTCATCCGCGAGCGGTTCTACGGCAATGGCGAGATCGCGCGCTACCGCGGCCCGGCCGGGGAGCGCCGGCTGCTGGTGCGGCCCTGCGAGAGCCTCGCCGACGCCCTGCTCTTCACCACCAGCCCGCTGCTGATGGACGAGGCGGACCGCGCCCGCTTCGGCACGGTGGAGAAGACCGTGCGGCTCTCGCGCTATGGCGGCGACTGCTACGGCTACTGCATGGTGGCCGCCGGCCATGTCGATCTCATCATCGAGACCAACCTGAAGGACCACGACATCGTGCCGCTGATTCCCGTCATCGAGGGCGCCGGCGGCATCGTGACGGACTGGGAAGGCCGTCCCGCCACCGGCGGCGGCCGGGTGGTGGTGGCGGGCGATCGCCGCGTCCACGAACAGGCGCTGGAGACGCTGGCGCGCGGCTGAGGCCGGATCGCCGCCAGCGGAGAGCCGCGCGGCTGAGGTTCCCGCCGCGCTCAGGCGGCGCGGCTGCCGGGAATGAAGGCGTCGAAGGCGGCGAGAAGCTGCTCGCGGTAGAGGTCGCGTTCCTGCAGCAGCTCGTGCCGCGCCCCGGGAATCACGATGTGGGCGCCGGCGATCAGCCGCGCGCCGAAATGCTCGATGGCGCGGGTCGACACCACCCGGTCCGCCCCCGCCCCGACGATGAGCAGCGGCTGGCGGATCGCCCGCGCGGTGGCGGGCTCGGCCAGCCGGTCCATCACGTCGAAGGCGGCGCGGATCCAGCCCACGGTCGGCACGCCGACATCGAGCTCCGGGTGCGCCCGCGAGATGCCGACATTGCGGGCATAGCGCACCGGGTCGGAAGAGAGCCGGTTGCCGGCGAAGGGGGGATCGGCGGCATAGGCGCCGCGCCGCGCCGGCACGCCGAAGCGGTCGAGCCACATGGCGGAAAGGCAGCGCGCGGTGGCGCGGGCGACGCGCGGCTGGCGGATCAGCGCGATCTGCAGCATCGGCGCCACCAGGAACTGCCGCTCGAACCACGCCCCGCCCAGCCGGGCATTGTCCAGCAGGATCGCCGCACCCATGGAATGGGCGAGCGCGAAATGCGGCGCCGGGCAATAGGGCACCACCACCTCGCGCATGAAGATTTCGAGGTCGAGCTGGTAGTCGTCGAAGCTGCCGACATGGCCCTTCACCGGGTCGCGCAGCAGCCGGCCGGAGCCGCCCTGCCCGCGCCAGTCCAGCGCGGCGACGCAGAAACCGCGGCTGCGCAGGTTCTCGACCGTTTCGAAATATTTCTCGATCTTCTCGCCCCGCCCCGGCAGCACGCAGACGGTGCCGTTGGCGGGCTCGGCTACGTCCCAGCGGGCGAAGCGCAGCGCCACGCCGTCGGCGGCGGTGAGGCGGCCGCAGATGGCGCCTTCGGGAACGGGATTGGACGGGGTGGCAAACAGCATGATGGCAGGTTCGGGGAGGTCCGGCAGCGGGCAAGAGCAGCGTGAGGGGCGGGACGGCGGGCGGCCCAGAGCGATACACGCCCGGCCCAGCGCCCACAAGGCGGCGAGGGGGCGCGGTCAGTATCTCTTGTCGCCGAATCCGATCACCTTCATGCCACTGATCGCCCCGGAGGCGCCGTCGACGACGAGCTGCACCCGCTCGCCGCGCGGCCCGTTGGCCTCCAGGATGATCATGGCGCCGCGCTGGCGGATGACCTCTATGTTGGTGAAGCCGCGGCCGCGCAGCATGTTCACCGCGCCATTGGCGTCGAGCCCTTGCCGGCCCGCCCGCCCGGCCGGCGGCGCGTCATAGGGGGCATAGGGACCCGCCCCGGGCTGGCCGGGCTGCGGTGCCGGTGCCGCCATGCCGCCCCACGGCCCGCCAATGGTGACGCCGATGCCCTGGGCGCTGGCCGCCGGGCCGTTCATGCCGACCGCCAGCATGAAGAGCACCGGGGCGCAGATCCGCATCGCCACCGTCGGGAAGCCTCCCCAGCACGCCTGCCCGCGGCGCGAGAGGCCGCGCCCAGCCGGCACCGCCCGGCGCCGGCCTTCGCCGGTCGGGATGTCCGTCTCTGATAAGGGGGCGGTGCGAATGAACATGATCCGAAGCGGCCGTTCATGAGCCGTTCATGAGGGCGGGAAGGCGGCGAGGCGATCGTGCCGGCTGGTCGACCGGCTCAGGCGCCGCCGGCGGTAGCGCGCGGCCATGGACCGGCCGGGACATGAAACACAGGCGAGGGAAATAGGTAAACAGCACTGAATGAAAGCGGAAAGCCCTCTTCATCCCCCGTTCATGGGTGTGGCGGCGCCGTGGCAGGAGGCGCCGCGGCCATGCGGCCCCGCGCCGCCGGGCTGCTCCCGAGGCACCGCCGGACGCGCCCCCTGCGGGCACGGCGCCGGCACCCGCATGCCGGCGGCATCGAGCCTGCTGGGACCCTCTTGCACCGGAAAAATCCCTCACCATGTCAATGCCGCACCGGCCGGATGGCGGTGCAAAGGCCCGGCCCGGCTCAGGAGAGCGGGCCGCGCGCATGTCGCTTCAAAGGAGGATATGCTTATGCGTACGTTCGATCTTTCGCCGCTCTATCGTTCCACCGTCGGCTTCGACCGGCTGTTCTCGCTGCTCGACCAGGTCGGCGGCGTCGATAACGGCACCACCTATCCCCCCTACAACATCGAGCGGACGGGAGAGAACGCCTACCGCATCACCGTGGCGGTGGCCGGCTTCTCCGAGCGGGAACTCGGCATCGAGGTGAAGGAGAACACCCTCACCATCCGCGGCGAGAAGCAGGTGGCGGAAAAGTCCGCCGACGTGC
Organism: uncultured Starkeya sp.; assembly: GCA_964543245.1. Taxonomy (GTDB): domain Bacteria; phylum Pseudomonadota; class Alphaproteobacteria; order Rhizobiales; family Xanthobacteraceae; genus Ancylobacter. The sequence continues at coordinate 701 of CAZIXP010000069.1, read as the reverse complement.
TGTATCAGGGCATCGCCGCGCGCGCCTTCGAGCGTCGCTTCCAGCTTGCCGACCATGTCGAGATCCGCGGCGCCAGCCTCGAAAACGGGCTGCTGCACGTCGATCTGGTCCGGCAGGTGCCGGAGGCGAAGAAGCCGCGCCAGATCCCGATCAGCACCGCCACCGAGTCCGCGGCGGCGATCACCGACCGCGCGGCGGCCTGAACCGTCCGATGCTGTGACCCGCGCGGCGCGATCGGTGCCGCGCGATCGGCCCACGGGGCGCCCCGGCTCTGCCGGAGCGCCCATTTTGTTGCCGGCGGTTCCGTGAGGCGCGTCACCCCGGGCCGCAGCGCCGGCCCCTCGACGGGTCGGAGCCGACCCGTCGAGGGCCTTGCCCGGCGCCCGCGGGCGCTCAGTTCGGCAGGGCCGGGTCGTTCGCCAGTCGCTGAGCGACGTAGGCCGCGTACGGCGCCACATAGCTCAGGCTGCCGAGGTTCTTGACCGAGTCGGTGATGAAATCGGTGGCGAAGCCCTGCGTGTAGTCGACGCCGCGCCGCACGTAGGCGATCGAGCGCGAGACATTGTTGGCGTTGAGCCCGTACTCCCAGCGCGTGAAGCGATTGCTGGGGCGCAGCGCGATCGCGAAGCCCTGACGGAACATGAAGCGGGCGATCTCCAGCGACTGGATCGTACGCGCCGATCCATCGCCCAGCGGCAGCT
>CAZIXP010000068.1:0-19697 GCA_964543245.1 uncultured Starkeya sp. | reverse complement strand
CCGTCGCTCGAAAATGATCTGGGGTCACCCCGGCGTCGCGACGCGCCGCCGGCGCGGCTACTCCGCCGCCGCCAGAAGCTCCGCGGCCCTCAGCCGGGCGCGGCCCCAATCCGCCAGAAGGGCGATGGCCGGGCGCAGCGCCGCGCCGCCGTCGGAAAGCCGGTAATCGACCTGCGGCGGCACGGTGGGATAGACGGTGCGGGCGATGACGCCGTCGGCCTCCAGCTCCCGCAGCGCCTTGGCGAGGATGCGCGGCGAAACGTTGGGCATGGCCCGGCGCAGCTCGCTGTAGCGCCGCTCGCCGCCGGAGAGGTGGAACAGGATGCTGCCCTTCCATTTGCCGCCGATGATCTCGAGCGTCGCCTCGACCGGGCAGCCGGTGCCGCAGGCATAGTCCGCGTGACGCTTCGCCATGTGCGTCTCCGTAAGGGAAAACCACGCCCCTGCCGGATCGGCGCAGCGGCTCAGCCCTCAAGGATAGGTCGCGGACGGAAAAGGCGAAAGGGCGGTTTCATTCCCGATACCACGGCACCCTTTCGTCCGTTCTTGCGCAAGCGCCGCGCCCGACGACATTGACGCCATCCCGTTCCAACGCGCGTTGCGCCCGGAGACCCCACATGAAGGCCATCGGTTACACCCGTTCGCTCCCCATCGAGGATCCCGCCTCGCTGGTCGATCTCGACCTCCCCATCCCGACCCCCGGGCCGCGCGACCTGCTGGTGCGGGTCCACGCCGTCTCCGTGAACCCCGTCGACACCAAGGTGAGGCTCCGCCGCCAGGGCACGCAGGACGCGCCCGTCATCCTCGGCTGGGACGCCGCCGGGGTGGTGGAGGCGGTCGGGGCCGAGGTGAGCCTGTTCCGGCCGGGCGACGCGGTGTTCTACGCCGGCGACCTCAACCGGGCCGGCACCAATGCCGAGCGGCATGTGGTCGACGAGCGGCTGGTCGGCCCCAAGCCCGCCAGCCTCGGCTTTGCGGAAGCCGCCGCGCTGCCGCTCACCAGCCTCACCGCCTGGGAAGGGCTGTTCGACCGGCTGGAACTGCCGGCGGGCGACGGCGCCGGGCGCTCCCTGCTGGTCGTGGGTGCCGCGGGCGGGGTCGGCTCGCTGGTGGTGCAGCTCGCCCGCCAGCTCACCGCCGTGACCGTGATCGGCACCGCCTCCCGCCCGCAGAGCCGGGACTGGGTCGAGGCGCTGGGCGCCCATGCGGTGATCGACCATAACCGTCCGCTCAGCGAGGAACTGGCAAAGGCCGGGCTCGGCGAGGTCGACTATGTCTACAGCCTCACCGCCACCGAGCAGCACTGGCCGGAAATCGTGAAGGCGGCGCGCCCGCAGGGCCGCATCGCGCTGATCGACGACCCGAAGACGCTGGACGCGCTGGCGCTGAAGGGCAAGAGCCTCTCGCTGCACTGGGAGCTGATGTTCACCCGCTCGCTGTTCCAGACCCCGGACATGATCCGCCAGCACGAGATTCTGACGGAGGTCTCCCGGCTGGTCGATGCCGGGCAGCTGCGGACCACGCTGGGCGAGCGGGCCGGCACGATCAACGCGGCCAATCTCCGCCGCGCCCATGCGGCGCTGGAGAGCGGCCGGACCATCGGCAAGATCGTGCTGGAAGGCTGGGAGGGCTGAAGCCGGCGAGCCCGGGCGCGGCGCAGGACCCGGGCCGACGGCACCGCACACGAAAAACCCCCGCGGCACGCCGCGGGGGTCTGATGTCTCAGCCGGCCGACGGGCGGATCACTCCGCCGCCTGGGTGACCCGCCGGATCCGCCCCGCGCGCGACGCCTTGAGCAGGTCTGCGACGAGAAAGGCCATTTCGATGGCCTGCTCCGCGTTGAGGCGCGGGTCGCAATAGGTGTGGTAGCGGTCCTTCAGGTCCGCATCCGAGATGGCACGGGCGCCGCCGGTGCACTCGGTCACGTCCTTGCCGGTCATCTCCAGATGCACGCCGCCGGCATAGGTGCCCTCGGCGGCATGGACCGCGAAGAAGTCGCGGACTTCCTTCAGAATCATGTCGAACGGGCGGGTCTTATAGCCCGAGCCCGCCTTCACCGTGTTGCCGTGCATGGGGTCGCACGACCACACCACCTCGCGGCCCTCGCGCTGCACCGCGCGCACCAGGGCCGGCAGGTGGTCCTCCACCTTGTCGGCGCCGAACCGGGCGATCAGCGTCAGCCGGCCCGGCTCGTTGTCCGGGTTCAGCATGTCGATGAGACGCAGCATGTCGTCCGGCTTCAGCGACGGGCCGCACTTCAGGCCGAGCGGGTTCTTTACGCCACGGCAATATTCCATATGCGCGTGGTCGGCCTGGCGGGTGCGGTCGCCGACCCAGATCATGTGGCCGGAGGTCGAGTACCAGTCGCCCGAGGTCGAATCGACCCGGGTCAGCGCCTGCTCATAGCCGAGCAGCAGCGCCTCGTGGCTGGTGAAGAAATCCGTGGTGCGCATCTCCGGGTGGGTTTCCGGGTCGATGCCGATGGCGCGCATGAAGTCGAGCGCCTCGGTGATCCGGTCCGCCACCGCCTGGTACATGTGCGACTGCGGGCTGTCCTTGACGAAGCCGAGCATCCACTGGTGCGCATTGCCGAGACTGGCATAGCCGCCATTGGCGAAGGCGCGCAGCAGGTTCAGCGTGGCCGCCGACTGGCGATAGGCCTCGAGCTGGCGGCGCGGGTCCGGGATGCGGGCGGCCGGGGTGAACTCGATGTCATTGACGATGTCGCCGCGATAGGCCGGCAGTTCCACCCCGCCGACCGTCTCGCTCGGCGAGGAGCGCGGCTTGGCGAACTGGCCGGCGATGCGCCCGACCTTCACCACCGGGGAGGCGCCGGCAAAGGTCAGCACCACCGCCATCTGCAGGAAGACGCGGAAGAAATCGCGGATGTTGTCGGCCGAATGCTCGGCGAAGCTCTCGGCGCAGTCGCCGCCCTGGAGCAGGAACGCCTCGCCCTTGGCGACCTTCGCCAGTTCGCGCTTCAGCCGGCGCGCCTCGCCGGCGAACACCAGCGGGGGAAACGAGGCGAGCTGACGCTCCACCGCGGCAAGCGCCTCGGCGTCCGGATAGTCCGGCACCTGCTGGATGGGCTTTGCCCTCCAGGAGCCGGGAGTCCAGCGTTCAGCCATCGAAACCTCCTAAGCAGCGTCGCCGCCCCGTGTCCCCGGGGCGGGAAGGCCGGCCCGCTTTGGGGCCGGGGAAGAAGAAGGCCGGCCTTATACACCCAAGGCCGGGAACATGAGAAGAGCGGCGCACGCCCGCCGACGCGCCGCGGCTGCACGGCCGATCCTGCGCCTGTGCCGTCCGGGCGCGGCGGTGCCGCACCCGTGATAGGGCGCCCGGCGTACGATCCGCCCGGCGGGTGCGGTTACTCCGCTGCCGCGGGCAGCGGGTCGCTGGAAGGGTCCTTGGCCCGCATGGTCACCAGTTCCTCCGCCGCGCTGGGGTGCAGGGCGATGGTGCGGTCGAACGCGGCCTTGGTCGCCCCGGCGCTCATGGCGACGCCGACCAGCTGGATCATCTCCGCCGAGGCCTCGCCGATCATGTGGGCGCCGATCACCCGGTCGTCGGCCTGGTCCACCACCAGCTTCATGAAGACGCGGGTCTGGCGACCGGACAGCGTCGCCTTCATCGGGCGGAAGCTGGTCTTGTAGATGTCGAGCCGCCGGCCCTGCGCCCGGGCCTGCGCCTCGGTGAGGCCGACCACCCCGATCTCCGGCTCGGTGAAGACCGCGGTGGGGATCAGCGCGTGATCGACCGTCCACGGCTTGCCGCCGAACACCGTATCGGCGAAGGCATGGCCCTCGCGGATGGCGACGGGCGTGAGGTTCACCCGGTCGGTGACGTCGCCCACCGCGTGGATCGAGGGCACATTCGTGCCCGAGGCGGCATCCACCGCAATGGCGCCGGAGGGGTTCAGCTGGACGCCGGCGGTCTCGAGGCCCAGCCCGATCGTGTTCGGCACCCGGCCGATCGCCAGCATCACCTCGTCCGCGACCAGCACACGGCCGTCGTTCAGCCGGACACGGCGGCGGCCCTCCATATCGTCGATGGCGTCGATGGTGACGCCGAGCTCCAGCGTGATGCCGGCCGCCGCCAGTTCACCGGCGATCAGCGTGCGGATTTCCTCGTCGAAGCCGCGCAGCAGCCCGTCGCCGCGGTGCACCAGCGTCACCTTCGCCCCAAGCCCGGCGAAAAGGCTGGCGAATTCGAGCGCGATATAGCCGCCGCCCTGCACCACGATGCTGGCGGGGAAGCGCTCCAGATGCAGCGCCTCGTTGGAGGTGATGGCGAGGTGGCGGCCGGGGATGTCGAGCCCGTAATTCGGCCGCGCGCCGGTGGCGATGAGGATGTGGCCGGCGGTGATGCGGCGGCCATCGGCGAGGCGGACCGCGTTCGGGCCTTCCAGCACCGCCCGCTGCGGCACGATCTCCACCCCCGCCGCGTCGAGATTGCGGCGATAGGCGGCCTCGAGGCGGGCGATCTCGCGGTCCTTGTTGGCGATCAGCGTCGGCCAGTCGAACTGCGCGCCGGTCACGGTCCAGCCGAAGCCGGCGGCGTCCTCGAACTCATGGGCGAACCGGCCGGCATAGACCAGCAGCTTCTTGGGTACGCAGCCGCGGATCACGCAGGTGCCGCCGAGCCGGAACTCCTCCGCCAGCATGACCCGCGCGCCATAACCCGCCGCGATCCGCGCCGCGCGCACGCCGCCGGAGCCGCCGCCAATGACGAAGAGGTCAACATCGTGCTCGTTCTGTGTGGCGTCGCCCATGGCCGCGCTCCCCGAAATGCTCGCCTGCATGTCGGCCGAGCCGAACCCGCCGTCAAGCCGGCGCGCGGCAGGCATTCCAGAACCGCTGGCCGGAACCGCCGGCGCGAGGCGCGCGGCGAAACGCGCCCTGCCCCAACCGCGCTTCATGGCCGGGCGAAACAAACCGGCACGTCCACCCCGCGCTGCGTCGCGGGCGCGGCCCGGCGAACGGCGCCACCGGTGGCCGCTGACGCAGAGAAACGGACAAAGCTGGGAAACCCTGCCCGCTGCGCCCCGCGACACAGCGGCATGCCGCAGGATTATCGCCCGCCTCATCTTTACCATCTTTGGTGCAACTCGACACCGCTGGGTAAGCACTCTAGCTTGCGTGCAAACTCACGAGGCGTCATCCCGTCGCAGGTTGGCGCCCGCCCTGGCAGGAGGAACACCATGGCCTTTACCGCTCGGCCCCTTTCCCGTCGCAGCACCCTCGCCGCCCTCGCGCTGGCCGCGGCGCTGCCGTTCGGCGCGGCCCAGGCCCAGGTCGCGGATCTGCGCATCATGGCGCCGGCCGCGCCCGGCGGCGGCTGGGACCAGACCGCGCGCTCCATGCAGCAGGCCCTCCAGGCCGACAAGCTCGCCACCAATGTGCAGGTGATGAACGTGCCCGGCGCCGGCGGCACCATCGGCCTCGCCCAGTTCGTCAACGGCGCCAAGGGCGATCCCAACGCCCTGATCGTCGGCGGCTATGTGATGGTGGGCGCCATCATCACCAACAAGTCGCCGGTCGACCTCAGCCAGGTGACGCCGATCGCCCGCCTCACCGGCGAGTACGAGGCCATCGCCGTGCCGGCGTCCTCGCCGCTGAAGACGGTGGCCGACCTCGTCGCGGCGCTGAAGGCCGATCCGCAGAAGGTCTCCTGGGCCGGCGGCTCGGCAGGCGGCACCGACCACATCACCGCGGGGCTCATCGCCAAGGCGGTCGGGGTCGACCCCACCAAGATCAACTACATCGCCTTCTCCGGCGGCGGCGAATCCCTCGCCTCCATCCTCGGCGGCAAGGTCACGGCCGGCATTTCGAGCCTGAGCGAATATGTGGCGCAGGCCAAGGCCGGCAAGCTGCGCGTGCTCGCCGTTTCCAGCGCCGAGCGGCTGGCGGAAGCCCCCGAGGTGCCGACCTTCAAGGAAAGCGGCATCGACGTCGAGATCCAGAACTGGCGCATGGTCGCCGCGGCGCCGGGCATCACCGACGCGCAGAAGGCGACCCTGACCGAGACCATCGACAAGATGGCGAAGTCCAAGACCTGGCGGGACATCCTCGCCACCAAGGGCTGGGCCGACACCTATCTCTCGGGCCCCGCCTTCGAGGCGCAGCTCGCCAAGGATATCGCCTCCACCCAGGTCATCCTGAAGGAAGTCGGCCTCAGCCAGTGAGGCGGCCGGCGGCCCCGCGCCGCTCTGCCGCCCGTTCCGGCGGCCAGACCACCCGACGAGGACCGCGGCCGGCGGTCCTCGTTCGTTTCGAGCCTCTCCCGCCCTCCTTCGGAACAGCCCGCCCATGAGCGAGACCTCCTCCTCACCCTCCGGCCCGGACAAGGCCCGCCTTGCCATCGCCGCCGCTCTCGGCGGCGTCGCGGCGATCGTCGGCTGGGACGCCTGGCGCCTCTCCAACATCGCCGCGCATTCCGCGGTGGGGCCTGCGGCCTTTCCCACGCTCATCGCGGTCGGGTTGGCGCTGCTGGCCATCGCCAATGCGGTCGAGGCGATGGGGGGCATCGACGGCGAGCGCCCCCGCGACGAGCTGAAGCCGATGGCCTGGGTGCTGGGCGGGCTGCTGGGGCAGATCGCGCTGCTGCCTTTCGCCGGCTTCTCCATCGCCACCGGCTGGCTGTTCGCGGCCACCGCGCGCGGCTTCGGCCGCGGCCCGCTCTGGGCCCACTTCCTCGCCGGCACGCTGCTGTCGTTCGTCATCTACCTCCTGTTCGCCAAGGGGCTCCAGCTCTCGCTGCCGGCCGGCCCGCTCGAACGGCTGTTCTGAGGAAGCCGCGGAATGGAAAGCTTCGCCGCACTCGGCCAGGGCGTGATGGTCGCCCTCCAGCCGGCCAACCTGCTGTTCGCCTTCGTCGGCGTGATGCTCGGCACCGCGGTGGGGGTGCTGCCCGGCATCGGGCCCGCGCTCACCGTGGCGCTGCTGCTGCCGATCACCTTCAAGCTCGACCCGGCCGGCTCGCTCATCATGTTCGCCGGCATCTACTATGGCGGCATGTATGGCGGCTCAACCGCCTCCATCCTGCTGAACACGCCCGGCGAAAGCTCCTCCATCGTCACGGCGCTGGAAGGCAACAAGATGGCCCGCGCCGGTCGCGGCGGCCCCGCGCTCGCCACCGCCGCCATCGGCTCCTTCGTCGCCGGCACCATCGCCACCATCGGCCTCGCGCTGATCGCGCCGACCGTCGTCGACATCGCGATCTCCTTCGGTCCCGAAGACTATTTCGCGCTGATGGTGCTGGCGTTCTGCACGGTCTCGGCGGCGTTCGGCTCCTCCGTCACCCGGGGCCTCACCAGCCTGTTCATCGGCCTGACCCTCGGCCTGATCGGCATCGACCTGCAGAGCGGCCAGGCGCGCCTCGCCTTCGGCATCCCGGACCTGCTCGACGGCGTGGAGGTGACGACGCTGGCGGTGGCGCTGTTCGCCATCGGCGAGACGCTCTCGGTCGCCGCCGCGGGCGCGCGGGCGGACGAGATCATCGAGCCGGTGAAAGGCTCAGTGTTCATGAACCGGGAGGACTGGAAGCGCTCCTGGAAGCCGTGGCTGCGCGGCACCGTGCTCGGCTTCCCGATCGGCGCCATGCCGGCCGGCGGGGCGGAAATCCCCACCTTCCTCTCCTACGCGCTGGAAAAGCGGCTGTGCCGCAAGCCGGAAGAGTTCGGCAACGGCGCCATCGAGGGTGTGGCCGGCCCCGAGGCGGCAAACAACGCCGCCGCCGCCGGCGTGCTGGTGCCGCTGCTCACCCTCGGCCTGCCGACCTCGGCAACGGCGGCGATCATGCTGGCCGGCTTCCAGCAATATGGCCTCAATCCCGGGCCGCTGCTGTTCGCCACCGCGCCCGATCTGGTCTGGGGCCTGATCGCCAGCCTGTTCATCGCCAACGCGATGCTGCTGATCCTCAACCTGCCGCTGGTCGGCATCTGGGTGCGGCTGCTGGCGATCCCGCGGCCGTGGCTCTATGCCGGCATCCTCGTCTTCGCCACGCTGGGCACGCTGGGGGCCAATCCCTCGCTGGTCGAGCTCGGCATGCTGGTGGCGTTCGGCCTGCTCGGCTACGTGCTGCGCCGCTACGACTACCCCATCGCCCCGGTGGTGGTCGGCCTCATCCTCGGGCCGCTCGCGGAACAGCAGCTCCGGCGGGCGCTGGCGATCAGCGTCGGCGACCCGATGACGCTGTTCCAGAGCCCGGTCGCGGTGGTGCTGCTGGCGCTGGCGGCGCTCGCCCTGTTCGGGCCGCTGCTGTTCAAGCTCATCACCGGCCATCGCGCCCCGGTCGGGGCGGACGAGGACTGAACGCGCGGGCCAGCTGAGCGATCGGGCCAGCTGAGCGATCGGGCCAGCTGAGCGATCGGGCGGTGCGCGACGGGATAGACGGCAGGCACCACGACGGTGAACAAAAGAAAAGGCCCGGCCGAAAGGCCGGGCCTTTTCATGGGACGGCCCCACTGCGCGAGGGCGCAGCGGCTGCACGGCTCAGATGGTGTAGCCGCGCTTCTTCATCTCTTCGCGCACCTTGGCTTCCATTTCCTTGGCGAACTGGCCGCCCCAGGCCTGGATGCCGCGCATGCCCTGGTCGAGCAGTGCCTGGCGCTTCTCGACCAGCTTCTTGCCGGTGGGGGTCTTGTAGAAGACGATCATCTCCTTGAGCTCGGCCTCGGTGAAGTTCACCGCATAGGCGCGGGCGAGGATGTCGTCGATCTCCGACCGGCGGCCCTCATATTGCGGCACCAGCGCGTTCGCGACGTCGCGCAGCTCGCGGATCAGGTCGGGGTTCGCCTGCACGAAGCTCGCCGCAGCCTGCTCGATGATACCGCGGATCAGCGAATCGAAGCTTTTCGATTCGCCGTTCACCGACAGCAGTTCCTTGCCCAGCGCGATATTGGCCGCGCTCGGGGCCGGCGTGGCGGCAGGGGCCGGCGTCGTCTGCGCCAGAACCGGCGAAGCCGCCCCGGCGAGCCCGCCCGCCAGCATCAGCACCGCGAGGCCACGGCCGATCCGCGCCGCGAAAGTCTTCCGTTCCTGAAACGGAACCTGCATGAAAATCTCCCTGCCAGAATGTGTCACGGACGGTCGAGCACCGTCACGCCACTGGCGCCTGCGAGAATGACCCGGCTCGCCAGGCCGATGAAAAGCCCATGTTCAACCACGCCCGGCACCTCGGCCAGCCGCGCCGCGAGCGCGCCGGGGTCTGGTATGACACCATACGCCGCATCGAGGATCAGGTGTCCCTGATCCGTGACGAAAACATGGCCGTCCGCACGGCGACGCAAGGTGAGCAGGCCGTGGCAGCCGGAGGCCCTCGCCGCGCGGTCTATACCCCTACGGATCGCGGCGACGCCGAAATCCACCACCTCGATCGGCAGCGGGAACCTGCCGAGCTGCGGCACATGCTTGCTGGCATCAGCGATGACGATCATCTGCGCCGCCGCGGTGGCGACGATCTTCTCGCGCAGCAGGGCGCCGCCGCCGCCCTTGATGAGCACGAAATCCGGCCCGACCTCGTCGGCCCCGTCGATGCACAGATCGAGCACCGGCTGCTCGTCCAGCGTGGCGAGCGGCACGCCGAGGCTCTCGGCGAGGACGCGGGTCTGCTCCGAGGTCGGCACGCCGACCACCTCCAGCCCCTCCTGCACGCGCTCGGCGAGCAGCTCGACGAAGTGCTTCGCGGTGGAGCCGGTGCCGAGGCCCAGCTTCATGCCGCTCCGCACGAGCTCCAGCGCGCGCGCGGCGGCCTGGCGTTTCAACTGTTCAGCGTCCGACATCCGCTCCCCCGACCCGACGCGCCGCAGCCTTCCGGCGGCGCCAGACTAGCCTGCCCGCCATGTCGGCTCTACCGCCGAACCGACGGCAGGACAAGCCGGCTCGCGCGCTGACGGGCTGCGTCACAAGGGCGGCGGCGCCTGCCGGAACGGCCGGGGGAAAGGCCCCGCGCGGCCGCCGTCATCCTACTTCGCCGAGGGGGTGCAGACCACCGACGGCTGCGGCAGCCCTCCCGAGGAACGCGGCATGTCGCGGACATAGCACACGCTCATCTCGCCGGTCGTGGTGTTGACCCGGAACACGCCGGTTTCGCCGGAATAATGGGTGGACATCAGGGCGAACGGGCCGGGCGTGTTCTGCGGGCCGGCGCTGCCGTCGCGGGCGAAACAGCGGGTGACGCCGACCAGGCTGCCTTCCGGGCGCTCGAACTGGCAGGCGGAGACCTCGCCCGTCGCGGCGTTGACGGAATACAGCCGGTTCGCCTGCGCCGAGGGGGGCGAGGCGAAATCGAAGGCCGGGCCGGCTGCGGGCGGTGCCGCGGTCTGCGCCATCGCCCCGCCGGACATGCCGGCGAGCAGAAGCAGCGCCGCCGGCAGGGCGGTACGCAGCGGCAGGATCAACGTCATGAACGGCTCCCGTAGAAGAAGGCGCCACCCCGGCGCGGACGCCGCCGATGTGTGCCGGATAGACGCGGTACGCTGGACAGTAAAAGCGGCAGGATTGTAGGCATAGGGCGGACGGGGAAAAGACCGCGCCGGCAAAACCGCCCCACGCCCGCCGACGCGGCCTTCCGCGATGTCACCGCCTTCATGTTCCGACCGCCGGGCGCGGCACAGCTCACGCCCTCGCGCCGCAAGGAGAGACCATGTCCGACGCCCCGCACCTCTCGCCTCACCCGGCCGTCATCGCCTTCGACCTCGACGGCACGCTGGTCGACACCGCGCCCGACCTGCTCGACACGCTGGACGTGGTGCTGGACGAGGCCGGCGCCGCCCGGCTGCCGCGCGAGGACACCCGCAAGATGATCGGCGCCGGAGCCCGCGCACTGGTGCAGCGCGGCCTCACCGCCGCCGGCATCGAACTGGACGCCCCGGCCGCGGACAAGCTCTATGCCCGCTTCCTCGAGCATTATGCCGCCCATATCGCCGACGTCTCGCGCCCCTTCCCCGGCCTCGTCGCCGCGCTGGACACCCTGGCCGCCCAGGGCCATGTGCTCGCCGTCTGCACCAACAAGCTGGAATATCTCTCGGTGATGCTGCTGGAGCGGCTGGGCCTGAAGGACCGCTTCGCGGTGATCGCCGGCGCCGACACCTTCGGCGCCCACAAGCCCGATGCCCGGCACCTGCTGGAGACCATCGCCCAGGCCGGCGGCCTGCCCACACGCGCGGTGATGGTCGGGGACAGCATGACCGACGTGCTCACCGCCCGCAACGCCCGGGTTCCCGTCATCGTGGTGCCGTTCGGCTACACCGACACGCCCGCCCATGAACTCGGCGGCGATGTGCTGGTGGAACATTTCGACCACCTGCCGGCCGCCGTGGAGCGATTGCTTGCGGATAGCGCGGTGGAGCGCGCTTGACACCGCTCGGTCTGACACACTAAATCCGCGCACCTTGATGGTCGGCGGGCGATTAGCTCAGCGGGAGAGCACTCCCTTCACACGGGAGGGGTCGCAGGTTCAATCCCTGCATCGCCCACCATCGGCCCCGCCCTCTCCGCAGAAGGGCGACCGCTCATGTCACTGCCTCGCGTCTATCTGGCCGGACCGGAGGTTTTCCGGCCCGATGCCGCCGCCGAAGGCAAGCGCCTGAAGGCGCTGTGCGCGGAGCACGGCATGGCGGGCGTCTACCCGCTCGACCTCGCCCGCCCCGGCGACCCGCCGCAGGGCGCCGCCGCGATCCGCGCCAATTGCCTAGCCCTGCTCGACGGCTGCGAGGCTGTGGTCGCCAATATCTCGCCCTTCCGCGGCCCGCACATGGACCCCGGCACCGCCTGGGAACTCGGCTATGCCGAAGCCCGCGGCCTGCCGGTTTTCCTGTGGACCGCCGACGCCCGCCCGCTGGCGCGACGGGTGCCGGCGGGGGCGGTCGCCGGGCGGGACCCGGATGGACATCTGGTCGAGGATTTCGGCCACCCGGAAAACCTGATGATCCTGCCGGAAGGCGCCCCGGTCCACGAGACGGCGGAGGAGGCGATCGCCGCGGCCAGCGCGCGCCTGCACCGCGAGGTGGCGCCGCGGCGGGTGCAGCGGGAAGCACGCCGTGCCGTCGTCTTCGCCTTCGTGATCGCACTCGGCGTCGCCGCCGGGCTGGGCGCCATCGTCAACCATCTGGTCGGATGGTAACGGGGTCGCAACGCTTGGCGCCCATCATAATCTGACCATGGTGCCGTGGTCAGGCAGACGACCATCCCGGTCCCGGCGCCAGCCCGCTGCCCGTTCGCGCCGCACGCCGTCGCCGCCTCCCCGCCGCAAGGTTCCATGGGGTGCCATTGTCTGATTCGAGGAACGATTCGATGCGTCGCCTCCCGCTCGCCCTCTGCCTTCTCGCCGGCCTGTTCCTCGCCCCGATCGCCACGGCACGGGCCGAGGTGAGCGAGAAGCTGGAGAAGAGCCTGGAAAAGCTCGACCCGACCGAGCTGGTGACCCAGGTCTGCGATCTCGGGGCGATGAAGGCGCTCTCCGGCGATTCCCAGTGGCGCCACACCGACCGCGTGCTGATCGACGCCATCTCCGAGCCCAGGCTCAGCGGCAACAAGGCAAGCGGTGAAGGCGGGGCGCTGCGCCGCGAGGGGCAGTGGTACCGCTTCAGCTACTCCTGCACCCTCAGCGGCAACCACATGAGCGTGGTGGACTTCCGCTACAAGGTCGGGGCGATGATCCCGAAGGAAAAATGGACCGAGTTCGGCCTCTGGAACGACTGAACGGGCCGCTCCGCCCCACCCGCGCGACGCCCGGACGCAGCGGCGTCAACACTCTGTTCGTCCTCTCGGGCTACACTGAGCTGTAGTACCATCGGCGGCCGGCGCGCCACGTAGCGGGACATGTCGCGCGCATGTTCGCGAGACGTCGGCGCGATGCCGGGGCCAGATGGGTGGAGTCGGCGGCCGTGACGACGCGCGGCCACCGACGAGCGTTGGGGCTGAGCATGAAACTGACCGAGCTTCTCATCCGGGGCGCGCTGCTGGCGGGTCTCACCACGGCGGGGGTCGCGCCCGCCATGGCCATCGATTCGGCGTTCCCGTTCTTCGGGCGGCCGTCCGATTTCGGCAATGGCCCCCGCTCGGGCGCCTATGCCAGTTCGCCGATTCCCCGCCAGGTGGTGGCGTTCGAAGGAAACTATGCCCCGGGCACCATCGTCATCCGCACCAGCGAGCGACGGCTCTATCTGGTCCAGCCGGACGGCACCGCTCTCAAATACGGCATCGGTGTCGGGCGCGACGGCTTCCGCTGGGCGGGCGTGAAGACCATCACCCGCAAGGCGGAATGGCCGGGGTGGACCCCGCCCCCGCCCATGCTGAAGCGCCGCCCCGACCTGCCGCGCTACATGCCCGGCGGCATCGACAACCCGCTGGGCGCGCGCGCCATGTATCTCGGCACCTCCTGGTACCGCATCCACGGCTCGAACGAGCCGGAGACCATCGGTCAGGCGGTGTCCTCGGGTTGCTTCCGCATGACCAACGAGGACGTCGAAGACCTGTATGAGCGCGTGAAGGTCGGCACCAAGGTTGTCGTGCTGAACTGACCGGCGAGCCCGGCGCGCGCTCCGCCTCAGTGGTGGCGGGCGGCGCCGGCGGCGTCCCGGGAAAGATTCTTTGCCGCGAGTTCCTGGAGATAGCGCTTCCACCGCTCGGCCTGCTCCTCGCCGAGTGTGCGGAAGGTGTCCCAGGTGAAGATGCCGGTCGAATGGGTGTCGTCGAAGATGAGACGCACCGCGTAATGGCCCACCGGAATCACCTCCTGGATGCGGACCTCGCGCTTGCCGGCGACGAGCTGGCGGTCCGCCGGCGAATGCCCCTGCACCTCCGCCGAAGGGCTTTCCACCCGCAGATATTCGGCCGGCAGATCATAGGCCCGGCCGTCGTCAAAGGCGACGGAGAGGGTCCGGCGGTCCTTGTGCAGGCGGATTTCGGTCGGCCAGGCGTCGGTCACGGCTCTTCTCCTCACGGTCTGCCTTCCCACATAGACAGAGCCGGGCTCACCGCCAAGAGCGGGCCGCGCAAAGCGCGCGCGGGCGCGAGCCGCGTTTGCGCGCCATCCCGCTGCGCCCGCCTTGCGCCCTCGCACGCTCGTGAAGCGACGAACGGGTCTGGCTATCGCCCGATAGGACCTTGCGGCTTGGCAGGCCCGAACCGCACGTCTAGAAATTCTTTAATGATGCCGCGCCTTTGCGTGCGGTGCAGCGAAAGATGCCCCCGATGCGCGATGCCTATCCGAGCTTCGACGACGCCCAGTTCGGCACCCCCCGGCTGCCGCTGGTGGATACGTTCGGGCGGGCCGTGACCTATCTGCGCGTCTCGGTGACGGATCGCTGCGATTTCCGCTGTGTCTATTGCATGGCCGAGCACATGACGTTCCTGCCCAAGCCGGAACTGCTCACGCTCGAGGAACTCGACCGACTCTGTTCCGCCTTCGTGGCCCGCGGCGTGCGCAAGCTGCGCCTGACCGGTGGCGAGCCGCTGGTGCGGCGCGATGTGATGACCCTGTTCCGTTCGCTCGGCCGGCATCTGGAAAGCGGCGCGCTGGAAGAGCTGACGCTGACCACCAACGGGTCGCAGCTTGCCCGCTTCGCTTCGGAACTGAAGGCCTGCGGCGTTGAACGCATCAATGTCTCGCTGGACACGCTGGACCCCGACCGGTTCCGCGCCCTCACCCGCTGGGGCGACCTCGGCAAGGTTCTGGCGGGCATCGACGCCGCCCAGAACGCGGGGCTGAAGGTGAAGCTCAACGCGGTCGCGCTGCGCGGCGACAACGAGCATGAGATTCCCGATCTCATCGCCTGGGCCCATGGCCGCGGCATGGATGTCTCGCTGATCGAGGTGATGCCGCTGGGAGAGACGGGAGCCGAGCGGCTGGACCAGTATCTCCCCCTGTCGGAGGTTCGGGCGACCCTGGCGCAGCGCTGGACGCTGGAGGATATCACCTACCGCACCGGCGGGCCCGCACGCTACGTCCGCATCGCCGAGACCGGCGGCCGCCTCGGCTTCATCACCCCGCTCACGCACAACTTCTGCGAGGGCTGCAACCGGGTTCGCGTCACCTGCACCGGCACGCTGTATATGTGCCTCGGCCAGGACGATGCCGCCGATCTCCGCACGCCGCTGCGCGCCTCCGAGAGTGACGAGGCGCTGCAGGCGGCGCTGGACGAGGCCATTCTCCGCAAGCCGAAGGGTCACGACTTCGTGATCGACCGCCCCGGCCGTCCGCCCGCGCTGCGCCGGCATATGAGCGTCACCGGCGGCTGACCCACCGCACGGCAGGATGGGGCCTCCCGTCGCCGCCCCGCCGCCTCCCCATCCCTCAAGGCCGGGAGGCCCCATGCGCGGCCTCCTGCATGGCTGCCGCGCGCCCGGGGGACTTGCTGCGACGCAGCGACAGCGGCACATTCGCCGCCGATTCCTTTGATCGCTAACGATACGGACCGGCGCCATGCAGCTTCCGCTGATCGCCCTCGCCATGGCCTCCTTTGGCATCGGCACCACGGAATTCGTCATCATGGGGTTGCTGCCCGAGGTGGCGGCCGATCTCGGCGTCACCATCCCGGCGGCGGGGCTGCTGGTCACCGGCTATGCCATGGGTGTGGTGATCGGGGCGCCGATCGTCGCCATCATCACCAATTCCCTGCCGCGAAAGGCGACGCTGCTCGGCCTCGCCAGCACCTTCGTCCTCGGCAACCTGCTGTGCGCCATCGCCCCCGACTACTGGACGCTGATGGCGGCGCGGGTGGTGACGGCCTTCTGCCACGGCGCCTTCTTCGGCATCGGCGCGGTGGTCGCCGCCAGCCTCGTCCCGCCGAACCAGCGCGCCAGCGCCATCGCGCTGATGTTCGCCGGCCTCACCATCGCCAATGTGCTCGGCGTGCCGCTCGGCACCGCGCTGGGCCAGGCTGCCGGCTGGCGTTCCACCTTCTGGGCGGTGGTCATCATCGGGCTGATCGCGGTGGCGGGAATCGCGCTCTGGCTGCCGCGCGCGATCCCCCACCAGTCCGGCAACATCATCCGGGAATTCGCGGTGATGAAGCGCCCGCAGGTGCTGCTCGCCATGTCGATGAGCGTGCTGTCCTCCGCCAGCCTGTTCACCGTCTTCACCTATATCGCCCCGCTGCTGCGCGACGTCACCGGGCTGACGCCCCACGCGGTGACGGTGGTGCTGCTGCTGTTCGGCGTCGGCATCACCATCGGCAACATCCTCGGCGGCCGCCTCGCCGATTGGAAGCTCATGCCCTCGCTGATCGGCATCTTTGTCGGGCTGGTCGCGGTGCTGGCGGCGCTGGTCTTCACCAGCCCGTTCGAGGCGCTGGCCATCGCCACCGTCTTCGTGTGGGGCATCCTGGTCTTCGCCGTGGTGGCGCCGATCCAGACCCGGGTGGTGGACAGCGCCGTTGGCGCGCCCAACCTCGCCTCGACCCTCAATCAGGGCGCCTTCAACCTCGGCAACGCGACCGGCGCCTGGATCGGCGGGGCGGCCCTGACCTTCGGGCTCGGCTATGACGACCTTGCCTGGGTCGGCGCGGCGATCGCGGTGGCTGCGCTCGGCGTCGCGCTCGTCTCCCAGGCGCTCGAGCGGCGCGACGGTGGCCTCGTCCCGGCCGGGGGGAGCGATCTCACGGGCGGTGACGCACGCTGTGAGAATTGTTGATCGTCACACGCCTCTCTTGGCCACGAGAGTGGCAGCACGCGCTCGACGGATCGGCTAAAGCGTTGCCGGGGCACCGGCTCTCCCTGTTCGGGAGAACCGGCACCCCGACCGAAGAGGTGCGCGCCGCGCGCCGCCGACCCCGCCTCGTGAACGCCCCATGCACGACCATCGCGTGACCAACCGCGGCATCGTCCTGATGCTCGCCGCCTGCGCCGTCTTCACCGTGACGGATGCCTGTTCCAAGCTGCTGGCGCCGCACATGCCGCCGACCGAGCTGATGGCGGTGCGCGGCACCTTCTCCGCCGCCCTGCTGCTGGGCTTCCTGCGGCTACGCGGCGAGCAGGCCGGCATGAAGCACGCCCTCGACCGGCGGGTGCTGACGCGCTCCGTCGCCGAGGCCATCAGCACCCTGCTGTATGTCACCGCGCTCGGCTCGCTCTCGCTGGCGGACGCTTCCGCCATCTTCCAGATCACGCCCATCCTGACGCTCGCCCTCGCCGCGCTGGTCGCGGGCGTGCGGGTGGGGGGCAGGCGCTGGCTTGCGGTGGCGGCGGGGTTCACCGGGGTCCTGCTGGTCATCAAGCCCGGCGCCGGCACCTTCACCCTCGCCGCGCTGCTGCCGCTGGGCTCGGCGGGGCTGGTGGCGTTCCGCGACTTCGTCACCGGGCGGATCGCCGCGCATGTGCCGACCCTGGTGGTGACCATCGTCACCATCCTGTGCGGCATGATCCTCGGCTTTCTGGGCAGCGGCTTCGAGGATTGGCGCCCGCTCGACGGGCCCGTGCTGGCGCTCACCGCCTTCGCCGCCCTCACCCTGGTGGTCGGGCATTTCCTTGCGGTGGCGGCGTTCCGCGGCTCGGACCCGGCCGCGGTCTCGCCCTTCCGCTACGCCACCGTGCCCTTCGCGGTTCTCGCCGGCTTCGCGCTGTTCGGGCAGATGCCCGATGTCGTCTCTCTCGGCGGGATGGCGCTGGTGGTGGCGGCGGGCGTCAGTGTGCTGCAGAGCCGCCGGGCCGAGCAGCGCGCCTCGCTCTCGCCGGCTGCGGTGCCGGGCCGGAGAGGCGAGGCCTGAGCCGGTCAGTTCCGCGTGCGGGCGCGGATCATGTAGCCGTCATAGGGATATTCGCCGACCTGCCACCACAGATACTCTTCGTTGCGGAAGGCCAGCATCGACTCGTAGATCGCCTTGAAGTCGGCATTGGCGGCGGCGATCCCGCCGAGCAGTTCCGCCGTGGTGGCATAGGCCGCGTCCATGACCGGCGCGGGGAAGGCGCGGAGTTGCGCCCCCGCGGCGACCAGCCGGCGCAGCGCCGCGGGATTGCCGGCATCGTATTTCGCCAGCATGTCGGCATTGGCATAGGCCGAGGCCGCGGTGAACACCGCCTGATAGCTCTTCGGCAGCGCATTCCACGCCTTCAGGCCGACGATGAAGTGAATGGTGGGTCCGCCTTCCCACCAGCCGGGATAATAGTAATAGGGCGCCACCCGGACGAAGCCGAGCTTTTCGTCGTCGACCGGGCCGACGAACTCGGCGGCGTCGATCGTCCCCTTCTCCAGCGCGGGATAGATGTCGCCGCCGGCCAGATTCTGCGGCACCAACCCGTGGCGGGCCAGCACCTGGCCGGCAAGGCCGGGCAGCCGCATCTTCAGGCCCCTGAGGTCGTCCAGCCCCTTGATCTCCTTGCGGAACCAGCCGCCCATCTGGGCACCAGTATTGCCACCGGCAAAGCCGATGACGTCGTATTTCGCGAGGAAGTCGTTCTGCAGCTTCAGCCCGCCGCCGTGATAGAGCCACGCGGTCTGCTGGCGCGCATTGAGGCCGAAGGGCAGCGTCGTGAAGGGCGCGAAGGAAGGGTCCTTGCCGATGTAGTAGTAGAGCGCGGTCTGGGCGAGCTCGACCGTGCCGTTCTGCACCGCGTCGAAAGCCTGCAGGCCCGGCACCAGTTCGCCGGGGGCGAAGACGTCAATCTGGAACTGGCCGTCGGTCGCCTCGCTCACATATTTCGCCAGCAGCACGCTGGAGCCATAGATGGTGTCCAGCGACTTCGGATAGCTCGAGGTCAGCCGCCAGCGCAGCTTCGGCGCGGACTGCGCGATGGCGGGGGAGGCAACCGTCGCGGCGGCGGCGGCAAGGCCGGCCCCGCGCAGCAGGCTGCGGCGCTCGGGGGAATCGGTCATGGCGTTTCCTTTTGAGATCGCGGGCGGCGCCGCGTTTGGGCACGTGCGGACGGCTCAGCCGCGGGAGCGGGCGCGGATCATGTAGCCGTCATAGGGATATTCCCCGACCTGCCACCAGAGGTATTCCTCGTTGCGGAAGGCCAGCATCGCCTCCACCACCTTGCGGAACCCGGCATTCTCCGCGCTGATCTCGGCATAGAGCTGGGTGGTGGCGGTGTAGGCGTCGTCCATGAAGCCCTGCGGGAAAGCCCGGAGCTGCGCGCCCTGCGCCACCAGCCGGCGCAGCGCGGCCGGGTTGCGGGCGTCGTATTTCGCCAGCATGTCGACATTGGCATAGGCGGCGGCCGCTTCGAAGAGGGCGCGGTAGGAGGGCGGCAGTTCCTCCCATTTCGCCTTGTTGACGACGATGTGCATGGTGGGGCCGCCGTCCCACCAGCCGGGATAGTAGTAATAGGGCGCGACGCGGACGAAGCCGAGCTTCTCGTCGTCATAGGGCCCGACCCACTCGCAGGCGTCGATGGTGCCCTTCTCGAGCGCGGCATAGACATCGCCAGGGGCAATCTGCTGCGGAACGGCGCCGAGCTTGGCCATCACCCGCCCGGCAATGCCGCCGATGCGGAACTTGAGCCCGCGGAAATCCGTGGTCTCCTTCATCTCGCGGCGGAACCAGCCGCCCATCTGCGTGCCGGTATTACCGCCGAGCAGCCCGATCACGCCGTATTTCGCGAGGAATTCGTCCTGCAAGGCGCGCCCGCCGCCCTGGTAGAACCAGGCGTTCTGCTGGCGCGCATTGAGCCCGAACGGCATGGCGGTGAAGCAGGCAAAGGTCGGGTCCTTGCCGATGTAGTAGTAGAGCGCGGTCTGGGCGAGCTCGACCGTGCCGT
>CAZIXP010000067.1:12353-19748 GCA_964543245.1 uncultured Starkeya sp. | reverse complement strand
CTGGAGCCGGCGGCGCTGCTGCGCTGCGACCTGGCGGAGGCGGTGGCGCGCTGGGTGCGCGAGGATGTGGAGCCGGCGGTGGCGCGGCTCGGCTCACCGCTCGATGCGGTGCTGGTGGCCGGCAGCTATGGTTGCCGGCCGCGCAACAGCATCGCCGGCGGCAAGATGAGCGAGCACGGTCACGGCAACGCCATGGACACCCGGGGTTACCGGCTGGAGGACGGCCGGCAGGTGCTGGTCGGCGGCACCGGCGCCGCCGCCATGTCGACGGCGCTGCAGACCGAGCTGCGCGCGAGCGCCTGCCAGCGATTCTCTACCGTGCTCGGGCCGGGCTCCGACGGCTATCACGACGAGCACCTGCATGTGGACCGGATCGAGCGCCGCGCCGGCTCCTCCGCCTTCTGCCAGTGGGACATTGCGGGGCGACCCCCTGACGCGCCCGAGGCGGCGCCTACCACCAAGGGCGCGCTTCCGGCGGAGGCTCCGGCGCACTAGGCTGTGGGCGAGACGCTGATCCCGGAGCACGCCATGCTGACCAACCTACAGGCTCGCGATGTCGAGACCCTGGTGCACCCCTACACCAACCTCGCCACCATCCGCGACACCGGGCCGCTGATCCTGGAGCGGGGCCAGGGGGTGTGGGTTCACGACGTCGACGGCAAGCCCTATCTCGAGGGCATGGCCGGGCTGTGGTGCACCGCGCTCGGCTATGGCAACGAGGAGCTGGTCGAGGCGGCGGCGACGCAGATGCGCAAGCTGCCCTTCACCCACATCTTCGGCGGCAAGAGCCACGACCCCGCCATCGAGCTGGCGGAGAAGCTGAAGGAGATCGCGCCGGTGCCGATCTCCAAGGTGTTCTTCACCTGCTCGGGCTCCGAGGCCAACGACACCCAGATGAAGCTCGTCTGGTACATGAACAACGCGCTGGGCCGGCCGCACAAGAAGAAGATCATCGCCCGCATGCGGGGCTATCACGGCGTGACCATCGCCTCCGCCTCGCTCACCGGCCTGCCCGGCAACCACGCCGATTTCGACCTGCCGATCGCCGGCATCCGCCACACCGCCAGCCCCCACCATTACCGCCTCGCCCAGCCCGGGGAGAGCGAGGAGGCCTTCGCCACCCGGCTTGCCGACGAGCTGGAACAGCTCATCCTCGCCGAGGGGCCGGAGACGGTGGCGGCCTTCATCGCCGAGCCGGTGATGGGGGCCGGCGGCGTCATCGTGCCGCCCAAGACCTATTATCCCAAGATCGAGGCGGTGCTGAAGAAATACGACGTGTTCTTCATCGGCGACGAGGTGATCTGCGGCTTCGGCCGGCTCGGCACCGCCTTTGGCTGCGAAGCCATGGAGATGAAGCCCAACTCCATTTCCATCGCCAAGGCGCTCTCCTCCGCCTACCAGCCGATCGGCGGGGTGATGATCCCCGAGGAGATGTATCAGGCGATGCTGGACGAAAGCCGCAAGCTCGGCAATTTCGGCCACGGCTACACCTATTCCGGCCACCCGGTGGCGGCGGCGGTGGCGCTGAAGACGCTGGAGATCTATGAGCGCGAGAGCATCTTCGAGCGGGTGCGGGCCAAGATTCCCCAGTTCGCCGCCCGCTGCGCCGCGCTGGAGGACCACCCGCTGGTGGGCGAATCCCGTCAGATGGGCCTCGTCGCCGGCATCGAGATCGTCGCCGACAAGAAGACCAAGCACCAGTTCGACCCCAAGCTCGGCTTCGCCGCCAAGACGGTGGCCTTCGCCCAGCAGGAAGGGCTGATCGTGCGCAACGTGTTTGGCGACACCATCACCATCTGCCCGCCGCTGGTCATCTCCCCCGCCGAGATCGACGAGCTGTTCGACCGCCTCACCCGCGCGCTGGACCGCACGCTGGACTGGGCCACCCGCGAGAGGCTGCTGGCGGCCTGAGGGCCTCCCCGCACCCGCCCCGCCCGGTTGCCGGGCGCGATAGGCGGGCGGGCGCGCCACGAACCGGCAATGGCGACGGCAAGGCCGGCGCAAGTCTGGGGGCCTAACAAAAAAGGCGCTGCCACCGCAGCGCCTTTTGCGTGAGAGGTCCCGAAGGCAGATGTCAGAGCACGACGACTTCGGTGCCCTGCGGCACGCGGTTGTAGAGGTCGATGACGTCCTCGTTCAGCATGCGGATGCAGCCCGACGAGATCGCCTGCCCGATATATTCCGGCTGGTTGGTGCCGTGGATGCGGAACAGCGTGTCCTTGTTGCCCTGGTAGAGATAGAGCGCGCGGGCGCCCATCGGGTTGTGCGGGCCGGGACCGACGAAGTTCGGCACGCCGGCGATGCGCTCCTTGATCTCCGGGGTCGGGGTCCAGGTGGGCCATTCGGTCTTGCGGCCGACCTTCGCCTCGCCCTTGAAGGCGAGGCCTTCCTCGCCGACCGTCACGCCGTAGCGGATGGCCTTGCCGTCGTCCTCGACGAAATAAAGGAACTTCTTGTCGGTATCGACCACGATCGTGCCGGGCTTCTGCGGACCGGCATAATCGACGATGTGGCGCTGGTAGATCTCCGGCGGCAGCACCTTCTGGTACGGCGCGTTCGCCAGGAGCTGTTTGTCCCGGGGCTTCATAGCCGCTTCCGGGGCCGGCTCGTTCGTCACCGTCTGACAAGCTCCCAAGCACAGCGCCAGCAGCGCCGCACCCACCCCACGCCATATCATCGTCGACATCTCCAGAAAAAGGCAGAATCGCGCGGCGTCGGCGCCGCTGTCCCTGCCCTTTCGTTTAAGCGAAACCGGGTGGGGCTTGAAGGGCTTGGGTGGGTCGGCCGACAAGACGTCGGCGGCTTGTTGCTCAAAAGTCGCAGTAGCTTACGGACCGGAAACAGCCGCTTGTTTGCCGCAATCAGACCTTGGTAGGTCTTATACTGTTTCCCGCGTCTGCTTATTTTTGACGCAGTTGCCGCCCATCAGATTGGCAGCCAAGCCCGGATGCCTGGGCGGCGAGCAATGGAGGATGAAATGTCTACCGAGGATTCCCCGGAAATCGAGCCGGGTCGCGACCGCTGGGAGCGTTCGCAGCAGAGCGCGCACTGGCGCGAGATCGGCATTTCCGCGGTTGCGGCCGCGGCTCTCTATCACTCGGACAAGAAGTCGGATGTGGCTGCCCCCGCCAAGGGTGTGGCGCCTGCCGATGAGGCAAAAGTCGTAACGCTTCGCGACATCGAGTATTTCGCGGCCTGATCGCGCGCTGGCCTTGAGCCGCCCGCCTCCCCGCAGCTCCCCCCGAAACCGGAAGCCGACCTGAAACGCGCGAGCGGGCGTACCCATTCGCACGCCTGCGCGTTATGGAAGGCACCGACCGGCGCCCGCCCCGCGGGCGGCGAACGGCCCTTCCTGTCCTCATCCGGGAGAACGGCATGCTGCTGGCCTATCGCGCCGCCGACGGCGCGCTGGAAAAACACGTCGTCGCGCCCGGCGAGCTGCTGCCGGCGGGCGCGGTGTGGCTCGACCTGATCGACCCGAGCGAAGCCGAGGAGAAGCTGGTCGAGGCCGCCCTCGGCGTCGCGGTGCCCACGCGCGAGGAAATGCGCGAGATCGAGCCCTCCAGCCGGCTCTATATCGAGGACGGCGCCCGCTACATGACGGGCAGCATCGTCACCCGCTCGGAGGGCGAGGCGCCCGCCGTGGCGGCGGTGTCGTTCATCCTCGGCGGCGGCCGCCTCGTCACGGTGCGCTATGACGAGCCCAAGCCCTTCCGCCTCGTCGCCGCCAAGCTCGGGCGCGCCTGTTCGCCCGCGCTGACCGGCGAGCAGGTGCTGATGGAGATTCTCGACGCGGTGATCGACCGCGCCGCCGACATCATCGAGCGGCTGAGCGCCGACATCGACGAGACCTCCCACCGCATCTTCGAGCGCGAGCCCGGCACCGACCCGAACCAGCGCTACCGCGCCCTGCTGAACGTCATCGCCCGCCGCGGCGACCTCGCCTCCAAGGTGCGGGAGAGCCTGGTGAGCATGGGGCGGATCGTCACCTTCCTCGCCACAGACGGCGAGATTCCCGCCTTGGGCAAGGAACAGAGGGCAATGCTCAAGAGCCTCCAGCGCGACGTCGCCTCGCTGACCGACCATGTCAGCTATCTCGGCGACAAGGTCACCTTCCTGCTCGACGCCACGCTGGGCCTCGTCAGCATCGAGCAGAACAACATCATCAAGATCTTCGCGGTGCTCTCGGTGGTGCTGATGCCGCCGACGCTGATCGCCTCGGTCTACGGCATGAACTTCCAGCACATGCCGGAGCTGGAATGGCAGTGGGGCTACCCCGCCGCGCTGCTCGCCATGCTGGTGGCGGCCATCGTGCCGTACTGGATCTTCAAGTGGAAGCGCTGGCTGTGAGGCCGGCGCCCCGCCGCTGCTGCCGCCTCAGACGTGCTGGCCGCCATTGATGTGGATTTCGGCGCCGTTGAGATAGGACGAGGTCTCGGTGCACAGCACATAGATGATCTTCGCCACCTCGTCGGGCGTGCCGAGCCGCTGCATCGGGATCTGCTCGACGATCTTCTCGGTGCCGGGGGAGAGGATCGAGGTGTCGATCTCGCCCGGTGCGATCGCGTTCACCCGCACCCCGAGCGGGCCGAAATCGGAGGCCATCTCCCGGGTCAGCCCGGCCAGCGCCGCCTTGGAGGTGGCATAGGCCGCCCCGGCGAAGGGATGCACCCGCGAGCCGGCGATCGAGGTGACGTTCACCACCGCGCCATGGGTGCGCTTCAGCTCCTCCAGCAGGCCGCGGGCGAGCAGGATCGGCGCGAAGAGATTGACCTGGAACACCTTGTGCCAGGCTTCCTGCGGGGTGTTGAGCGTGCTCAGCCGCGCGCCGCCCGGGCCCTTGGGCGAGATGCCGGCATTGTTCACCAGCGCGTGGAGCTCGCCGTCGGGCAGGCGCCGCTTGATCTCCTCCACCGCGCGCAGCGTGTCCTCGGGATCGGACAGATCGACCTGGATGTGGTCTTCCGGTCCCATCTCCCACGGGCAGTTCTCCGGGAAGGGATGGCGCGAGCAGGTGATGACCCGCCAGCCCGCGGCCGAGAACCGCTTCACCGTGGCATGGCCGATGCCGCGCGAGGCGCCGGTGAGCAGGAGTGTACGCCGGGGTTGATTCGTGGACGGAGGCATGAGGCCCTGGATCTCGGCTGATGTCGGAAGCTGGTGCAGTCTTATCTCACGGATAGAGCCGTGTCTTGCTCCAGCTCTCCGCCTCGCCGGCGCGGGTGAACACGATGCGGTCGTGCAGGCGGAAGGGCCGGTCGTGCCAGAACTCCATCTGCACGGGCAGGATGCGGAAGCCGGTCCAGTGCGGCGGGCGCGGCACGCTGCCCAGCGCGTGCTGGGCGGTGACCTTCGCCACCGCGCCTTCCAGCGCGAAGCGTCCTTCCAGCGGGCGCGACTGCTGGCTGGCCCAGGCGCCGATCTGGGACAGGCGCGGGCGCGAGGCGAAATAGGCGTCGGCTTCCGCGTCGGTGACGCGCTCCACCGGCCCGCGGATGCGGATCTGCCGGCGCAGGCTCTTCCAGTGGAACACCACCGCGGCCTTGGGGGTGGCCGCCAGCTCCCGGCCCTTGGCGCTCTCGGTGTTGGTGTAGAACACGAAGCCGCGGGCATCGCGCCCGTTCAGCAGCACCATCCGCACATCCGGCAGCCCGTCGGGGTCGACCGTCGCCAGCGCCATGGCGTTGGGGTCGTTCGGCTCGCTGCCTTTGGCCTCCTCGAACCACGCCTCGAACAGGCGGAACGGCTCGGCCGCGGCGGTGAAATCACCGGACGTTAACTCTTCATGCTGTTCCATGGGGACATCGTGGGTTGCGACCAGGGGCGGTGCGATGGCGAGGAAGGATGGGCGGGCGAACGCGCCGGGCCGGAGGCTCGCGCGCACGCCCTCATATAGCGGCAGCCGGCTGCGCCGCACAGTCGCCGCGGTGACGATGGCGGGCCTCGCGCTCGGCCTCGGCGGCTGCGCCGGGCTGCTCTCCGACGACGCGCTGATCACCGGCTCCATCACCCCCGCCCCGCAGGTGCGGCCGGTCGCCTACAGCGCCGCCGACCTGCCGAAAGGCGTCGCGCCGGACGATTGGGCGCTCGCCCGCGAGGCGCTGGGCGAGGCGCTGGCGGCCCATGGCACCGCCCCCAGCGTGCCGTGGGAGAACCCCGCCGCCAACCGGCGCGGCACCGTCACGCTGGTCGGCCCGGCTCAGTCGCGCGACGCCGGCAGCTGCCGCGGCTTCCTCATCAGCATCGTGCCCGCCGACCAGCCCGGCGTCGACGACGCCGGCAAATGGGTGGAGGGCGAGGCCTGCCGCGCTTCCCGCACCGCGGCGTGGAAGATCGACCAGGCCCGGCTGCTGCAAAGGACCTGACGCCCACCGTTGCGCTGCTGCAACACGTCACCTACATGAGGGCCGACACACCGGAACCGCCGGCCGAGACGAGCACCCATGCGTGAGCCCTACGATGTGCTCGGCGTTGCCCGCAACGCCAGCCAGGACGACATCAAGCGCGCCTTCCGGCGCCTTGCCAAGAAGCTGCACCCCGACGCGAACGCCTCCGACCCGAAGGCGCAGGAGAAGTTCGCCGAGCTGAATTCCGCCCACGAAATCCTCTCCGACCCCGACACCCGCGGCAAATATGACCGCGGCGAGATCGACGCCGAGGGCAAGCCGCGCTTCCAGGGACATCCGGGTGGCGGCCCGGGCGGGTTCGGCGGCGGCCCCGGCGGCTTCCGCCGCAGCGGGCCCAATGGCGAGACCGTGTTCGAGACCTTCCATTTCGACGAGGGCGGCGCCCGCCGTGGCGGCGCGGGCGGCGGTGCCGGCGGCGGTGCCGGCGGCGGCGGCTTCGAGGACGTGTTCTCCGACCTGTTCGGCCGCTTCGGCCGCGGCGGGGCCGGCCGGGCCGGTGCCGGCGCCGGCGCCGGGGTGCCCAAGGGCGGGGATATCGACATCGCCGTGCCCGTGCCGCTGGAACGGGTGGTGGAAGGCGGGCCGGTGAAGGTCACGCTGCCCAACGGGCGCACCGTCGAGGTGAAGATTCCCGCTGGCGTCGCGGAAGGCTATCGCCTGCGCCTGAAGGGCCAGGGCGAGCCCAGCCCCTATGGCGGGGCCGCGGGCGACGCCTATGTCGTGGTCGGCTATGCCCCGCACCCCCAGTTCCGGGTGGAGGGCAGCGACCTGAGACTCGACCTCGCGGTGCCGCTGGCCGATGCCGTGCTCGGCGGCAAGGTGCGGGTGCCGACCCTGACCGGCTCGGTCGAGCTGGCGGTGCCGGCCTGGACCCAGAACGGGCGCACCTTCCGCCTGCGCGGCAAGGGCCTGCCGCGGGGCGAGGGTGTCAGCGGCGACCTGCTCGCCACCGCCCGCATCGCCCTGCCCGACCAGCGCGACGCCGAGC
>CAZIXP010000067.1:0-12343 GCA_964543245.1 uncultured Starkeya sp. | reverse complement strand
CGCAAGCGGCGCGACGGCGCTACATGACACTTTCGGGATGGCAATGAGGCTGATCCCTGAGGTTCGCATAGCCGCACATGATGGCAAAGAATCAAACTCGTTCGTGTCACTCCCAATGCCATCAGCCATGTTCAGGCCTGACTACTAACGTCTCCACACTAATTTAACTCAGAAGAAGAAACTCAAGCTTTGTTTTAAAAAAATGCAAGAGCCCCGATTTGTCAGCCATTCTATACAGAATATAGAGACGCCTACAAAGATGATCAAATTCCATACAGATCGAAAATATTTTATTTAAGGTACTAGATATTTTCATTTATATACTTTTAAATTAAGAGCCAGACATTGACTCTTTCTATCTAATAGGAAGGGGTCAACAGAAGCATCTGTAGGCGTGACCAGTAGTCTTGCGCTGCGTCGGCACCTTTTGGCTTGGCCGAAAACGAGTACCGCGCGTCTCCATGCCGTGAGTGACTGTGACTGCAACCTGATCCGTAAGAACTCCTTCTGCTGGTAAGGCCTCCCATCACGCCGGCCGTGACCGCCTCGCTTGAGCGGCTTTCGCCGCTGTGCGATAGGAACGGCTCCCGGACCGGGGAGCAGTGGTTGACGGAGCGCGGCGTGACGGAAGTTGGCAAGGCCTCGGCGGGGCTCATGAGCGGCAAGCGCGGCCTGGTGATGGGCGTGGCGAATAATCGCTCGATCGCGTGGGGCATCGCCAAGGCGGCGGCGGCGCAGGGCGCCCGGCTCGCCTTCACCTATCAGGGCGAGCCGCTGCGCAAGCGGGTGGAGCCGCTGGCGGCGGAACTCGACGCCGCCGTGGTCGGCCATTGCGACGTCACCGACCCCGCCACTATCGACGCCGTCTTCGCCGAAACCGAGCGCCAGCTCGGCGGGCTGGACTTCCTGGTCCACGCCATCGCCTTTTCCGACAAGAACGAGCTCGACGGCCGCTATGTCGACACCACGGCGGACAATTTCAGCAAGACCATGCTGATCTCGTGCTACAGCTTTACCGCGGTCGCCCAGCGCGCCGAGAAGCTGATGACGAATGGCGGCTCGATGCTGACGCTGACCTATTACGGCGCCGAGAAGTGGATGCCCCACTACAACGTCATGGGCGTCGCCAAGGCCGCGCTGGAGGCCAGCGTGCGCTACCTCGCCGCCGACCTCGGCCCCAAGAATATCCGCGTCAACGCCATCTCCGCCGGCCCGATCAAGACGCTGGCCGCCTCCGGCATCGGCGATTTCCGCTACATCCTGAAGTGGAACGAGCTGAACGCCCCGCTGCGCCGCACCGTGACGATCGACGAGGTCGGCGACACCGGCATGTACCTGCTGTCCGATCTCGGCCGCGCGGTGACCGGCGAAATCCACCATGTGGATGCCGGCTACCATGTGGTCGGCATGAAGAATCCCGAGGCGCCCGACCTCACCCTCGAACGGGACTGAACGCGGCGACGGGATGAAGGCCACGCAATCCATGTTGGGGACACGCTCCATGCTGGGGAAATTCATGGCGTCCGAACGGAATGATCCCGCTCAGCGGCCCCGTCGGGCCGCCCGCCCCGGCGCGGCGGCGCTCGGCCTCGCGCTGTTCGCCGGTGCGATGTTCGCCGGCACGCTCGTCGCCGGGATCGGCGCGGCGCAGGCGCAGATGCCCGCCATCGTGGTCGGGCCGCCGCCGGGCTCCGGCGACCCCGCGCTGGCCCCGCCGCCCGGCACCGGGCCCGGCCTCGACCGCGGCGTGCCGCCGACCTTCCAGCAATACCCTCTGATCAACCGCATCTTCGGCTTCGGCGGCGCGGTGTTCCCGAACTATGTCAGCCCGAGCGGCGGGCGCAACGACCGCGACCAGCTCGCCTTCGTCACCGGCGGCGGCTCGCGCTCCATGATCTTCGCCGCCGGCACGGTCGACCGGCTGTGCCAGATGGGGCAGGCCCCGACCGTCACCATCCTGCAGGGCCCGAGCGTCGGGCGCATCCGCACCGATATCGGCGGCTTCACCGCCACCGGCACCGATGCCGGCTCGAAATTCTGCGTCGGCCGGCAGGTCGAGGGGGTGCGGCTGTTCTACAAGGGCTTTCCCCCGCCGGGCGGCACCAGCGTGACGGTGCGGGTGGCCTACCCGCCCTTCGGCCGCAGCTACACGCATGTCGTGCCGATCGGGCAATGAGCAGACGCCGCATCTTCCTGGTCCGTCACGGCGAGACCGACTGGAACCTCGCCGGCCGGCTGCAGGGCGGCAGGGACATACCGCTCAATGATCTCGGCCGCGAGCAGGCGGCCGCCGCCGGCCGCGTCGTCGCCGAGATGCACCCGGCGCCGGAGCGGCTGATCTATGTCGCGAGCCCGCTGTCGCGCACCGCCGGCACCATGGCGATCCTGCGCGCGACGCTGGGGCTGCGGCCCGACGATTTTGCCCGCGACGCCCGCTTCGTCGAAATCTCCTATGGCCGCTGGGAAGGCTTCACCTGGCCGGAGCTGCGCCGGCGCGACCCCGCCGCCGTGGCGCTGCGCGACGCCGACCCCTGGCACTTCCTGCCGCCGGGCGGGGAGAACTACGAGATGCTCATGGCGCGGGTGATGGCCGGCGTCGGCACGCTGGCCGACGACACCGTGCTCGTCACCCATGGCGGGGTGGTGCGCGCCATTCTCCACGCCATGGCCGGCATGCCCAAGGCCGACGCCGCCGAGCTGCCGGTGCGGCAGGGCGCGGTCTATGTCGTCGGCGACGGCGGCTTCGAGCTGGCGATACCCTGAGCCGACCCGCGACCTCCCCGACCCCGGAAGATGTGCCATGACCGAACGCCTGATCTCCCCCGTCGAAGCCTGGAACGTGCGGCCGGTGTGGTGCGTCACCCGGCGCGACTGGCGCGCGGTGGCGGGGGGCCTGCCGGCGGCGATGCTCGCCTTCGCCGAGGCCTGCGGCTTCAAGGGCGAAGCGGGCGCGGTGCAGCTTCTGCCGGACGCCGATGGCGGCATTGGCGGCGTGCTGTTCGGGGTTGACCCGGCCAAGGGCGACGGCCTCGCCTATGGCAAGCTCGCCACCGCGCTGCCGGCGGGCGACTACCGCCTCGCCCATATCGTCGGCGATCCCGCCCTGGCCGCGCTGGGCTTCGCGCTCGGCGGCTACCGCTTCGAGCGCTACCGCAAGCGCCACGGCGCCGCCGCCCGGCTGGTGATCCCCGAGGAGGTGGACGCCGCCGCGCTGCGCCGCACGGTGGAGGCGGTGACGCTGACGCGCGACCTCGTCAACACCCCCGCCAACGATCTCGGCCCGGCCGAGCTGGAGGAGGCGGCGCGGAACCTCGCCGCCCGCCACGGCGCCACCATCGCGGTGACCACCGGCGAGGAGCTGCTGGCCGCCAATTTCCCGATGATCCATGCCGTGGGGCGCGCCAGCACCCGCGCCCCGCGCCTCATCGACCTCAGCTGGGGCGCGCCGGACGCGCCGAAGGTGACGCTGGTCGGCAAGGGGGTGTGCTTCGACACCGGCGGGCTCGACATCAAGCCGTCCAGCGGCATGCTGCTGATGAAGAAGGACATGGGCGGGGCGGCCAATGCGCTCGGCCTCGCCCACATGATCATGGCGCGCGCGCTTCCCGTGCGGCTGCGGGTGCTGATCCCGGCGGTGGAGAACGCCATCTCCGGCTCCGCCTTCCGCCCCGGCGACATCCTGCCCTCGCGCAAGGGGCTCTCGGTCGAGATCGGCAACACCGACGCCGAGGGCCGACTGGTGCTGGCCGACGCGCTGGCCTTTGCCGACGAGGAGGCGCCGGGCCTGATGATCGACTTCGCGACGCTGACGGGCGCCGCCCGCGTCGCGCTCGGCCCGCAGCTTCCCCCGGCCTATACCGACGACGAGGCGCTGGCGGCCGACCTCGCCCGCCACGCCGCCGCGACCGCCGACCCGCTGTGGCGGCTGCCGCTGTGGCAGCCTTATGCCGGCATGCTGGACAGCCCGGTGGCCGACCTCAACAACGCCCCGGGCAGCAGCTTCGCCGGCTCCATCACCGCGGCGCTGTTCCTCAAGCGCTTCGTCGAGCACGCCACCTCCTGGCTCCACCTCGACATCTACGCCTGGAACCCCTCCGCCCGGCCCGGCCGGCCCGAGGGCGGCGAGGCGCAGACCATCCGCGCCCTCGACGCGCTGCTGGCGGAACGTTTCGGCTGAGACGGGCCGGCGCGTTAAGCTTTTCTTGCCTCACGGCGGCCATGATGACGGAAACAGTTCGCAACCGTAATGATGTGCCCGCCGTCGCGGGAAGGGTGCGCCATGGCCGTCGAGATGCGTCCGTCCCAGGCGCTGCGCCTGCTCCAGGAGCTGGCGCTGGCGCAGGTGCGCGACGGTGAGCCCGACCTCAGCCCGCGCCAGCTCGCCATTCTGCTCACCGTGTATCTGGAAGCGCCGCCCCACACCGTGCGCGGCCTCGCCGCGCGGCTCGGCGTCACCAAGCCGGTGATCACCCGGGCGCTCGACACGATGGGGCAGATGAAGCTCGTCTCGCGCCGCCGCGACGAGGCCGACCGCCGCAATGTGGTGATCCAGCGCACGGTGGAAGGCTCGCTTTACCTGGAACGTCTCGGCGACCTGGTGGTCGCTGTCGCCCGAGGGCTGCCGCGATGACTCTTCCCGCACATGAGGCCGCCGCACATGAGGCCGCCGCACATGAGACCGCCGCGCCCGAGGCCGCTGCACCCGCCGCGCCGGACGCCGGGCGCGCCGAGCCGCTCGACCCCCGCCTCACCCCGGCCCGGCCTGACCTCGCCGCCGCCTTCCTGCGCGAACGGGTGGCGGCGCCGCGCTTCGCCGAGGGCACGGCGCAGCGCGTGGTGTGGCCCCGCGCGCCGCTGCGCCGCGAGCCCGACCCGTCGGCCAGCCTGGTGACCGAGGCGCTGTTCGGCGAGACCGTGACGGTCTACGAGTTCGACGCCGAGGGCTGGGCCTGGGGCCAGCTCGACGCCGACGGCTATGTCGGCTGGATGCCGGCCGAAGCGCTCGCCGCGCCCGGCCCGGCAGCAACCCACAAGGTCGCAGCCTTCTCCACCCCCGCCTTTCCCGGGCCGAGCATCAAGCTGCCGCCGGCGGCGCTGCTGCCCTTCGGCGCCCGGCTCAGCGTGGTGCGGGCACGCGAGCGTTTCCTCGTCACCGAGGGCGGCCTGCACGTCTTTGCCGACCATCTGGTCCCGGTGGCGGCGCGGGAGGCGGATGTCGTCGCGGTGGCCGCGCGCTTCCTCGGTCTGCCTTATCTGTGGGGCGGCCGTTCCAGCGCCGGGCTCGACTGCTCCGGGCTGGTGCAGGTGGCGCTGAATGCCTGCGGCATCGCCTGCCCGCGCGACAGCGACATGCAGGAACACGCGCCGGACGCCCTGCTCGGCCCGCGCATCCCCTTCACCGGCGACCTTAAGGTGTTGCGGCGCGGCGATCTTCTGTTCTGGCCGGGACATGTCGGCATCGTCGAGGATGCCGGCACGCTGCTGCACGCCACCGCCGCCTTCATGGCCGTGGTGCGGGAGCCGCTGGCGGCCGCGCTCGCCCGCATCGAGGCGGCGAGCGCCCCGGTGCGGACCGTGCGGCGGCCGGACCTGCCGACTCCATAGCCGCGAACACCGATTCAATAGCCGGCGGCGCGGTCCACCACATGCTGTGGCGGCTCGCCCGCCTCGATGCGGCGGATCTGCCCCAGCACATGGCGGGCAAAGGCCGCGGGGTCGATATCCGCCGCCATATGCGGGGTGACGAGCACGTTCGGCAGGTCCCAGAACGGGCTGTCGCCCGGCAGCGGCTCGGTCTCGAACACGTCGAGCGAGGCGGCGAGCAGGGTGCCGTCGGTGAGCGCGGCAAGCAGTTCCGCCTCGTTCTGCAGGCCGCCCCGCCCGGCATTGATCAGCACCGGGCCGCCCAGCGCGCCGTCGCGGGCAAGACCGCGCAGCAGCGCGCCGTTCACCATGCCGCGCGTCGCCGGGGTGAGCGGCAGCAGCACGACGAGGATGTCGGTGCGGGCGAGGAAGGGCGCCAGCCCCTCCGTGCCGGCAAAGCAGGCGATGCCCTCGACCTGCCGGGGCGAGCGGCTCCACCCCGCCACCTGGAAGCCCATCACCGCCAGCTTGCGGGCAGCGTCGGTGCCGAGTTCGCCCAGCCCCAATAGGCCGACCCGCACCGCGGGGGCGGCGGGCTGGTCGTGCTGGATCCAGCGATGCGCCTTCTGGTCCGCCAGCGCCCGCGGCAGCCGGCGGTGATGCGCGAGCACGTTGAGCACGACATATTCGGACATGCGGGTGGCAAGGTCGGGGTCCACCGCGCGCACCAGCGGAACCTCGGTCGGCACCGCGGCATCGGCGACCAGCGCATCGACCCCGGCGCCGATCGAGAAGATCGCCCGCAGGCCGGCAAGCCCCTGCAGCGCGCCGGCCGGCGGCTTCCAGGCGCAGGCATAGGCGATGTCTTCCGGGGCGCCGACATCGGGCCACACCCGCACCGGCCGCGCCGGATCGAGCGCGCGCAGCGCCGCCGCCCAGTCCGCCCCGTCCATGCCGGTGACGGCGAAGAGAACCGCTCCGCTCACGCCGCACCGTCGAGAAAGGCGCGCACCGCCGGACGGTCGCGGTTCAGCGCGAACCACTGCAGCGCCGAGAGCAGGAAGGAATTGCCGACGCTGCCCGCCTCCAGCGAGGCCAGCGCGTCGGCGGTGCGGATGAGGAAGGGCTGGGTGTGCTCCTGCTCGCTCGCCGCCCCCGCCTCGACCGGCACCCGGCTGGAATCCACGATGCCGAGGAAGACATTGACGAACTCGTCGGTCGCGCCGGGCGTCGGCATGAAGCGGTAGAGCGGCAGCAAGGCGGAAGGGGCGATCCCGATCTCTTCGACGCATTCGCGGCGGGCGGCGGCCTCCGGGGCCTCCCCGGCCTCGATCCCGCCCGCCACGATCTCCACGATCTCGCCCCGGCCGGTGGCGAGATGGGCGGCGAGGCGGAACTGGCGGATGAGCACGAAGCAGTCGCGGCCGGGGTCGATGGCCAGCACCGCGGCGACATTGCCGACGCGCAGGATGTCCCGGGTGTAGGAGACCTCGCGCCCGCCGCGCCCGGCGATGGTCACCCCGAAGCGGTCATAGGGCCGGAACCCCTGCCCCACCGACTCCGGCGCCGAGACGGCGACCGCGACCGGGAGGTCCGTGATGTCCGGGGAGGTGGCGGGGAGATCGACGTTCTCGACGTGCTTGTTCAAGTCGGGGCCTTCTCGCTGGAGGTGTCGAGGTTGAACGCGGCGGCGAACAGCGCGCGGGTATAGGGCTCGCGCGGGGCGCGGAACACCTCGCGGCCCTCGCCCTCCTCCACCACCCGGCCATTGCGCATCACGAGGATGCGGGAGGCGAGCGCCGCCACCACCCGGAGGTCGTGGCTGATGAAGAGATAGGTGAGGCCGCGCCGGCGCTGGAGATCGCGCAGCAGGTCGACGATCTGGGCCTGCACGATCATGTCGAGGGCGCTGGTCGGCTCGTCCAGCACGATGAAGGACGGTTCCAGCACGATGGCGCGGGCGATGGAGACGCGCTGGCGCTGGCCGCCGGAGAATTCATGGGGGTAGCGGTGCCGGCTCTCGGGGTCGAGCCCGACATCGGCAAGGGCGGCGATCACCCGGGCCTCGCGCGCCTCAGCGCCCAGCGCGGGAAAATGCACCCGCAGCCCCTCGCCGACGATGTCGGCCACCGACATGCGCGGGGACAGCGAACCGAACGGGTCCTGAAACACCACCTGCATCGCGTTGCGCTGCGGGCGCATCTGCTGGAAGCCCAGCGTGTCGATCGGCTTGCCCATGAAGACGATGGGCCCCTCCGAGGAGATGAGCCGCAGCAGAGCGAGGCCGAGCGTGGTCTTGCCCGAGCCGCTCTCGCCGACCACCCCCAGCGTCTCGCCGCGGCGGATGCTCACCGACACCCCGTCCACCGCCTTGATGTGGCCGACCGTGCGGCGCAGCACCCCGCGCTTGACCGGGAACCACACCCGCAGGTCCTTCGCCTCCATGATCACCGGCGCCTCCGGCTGGGCCGGGGCGGGGTCGCCCTTGGGCTGGGCGGCGATGAGCTGGCGGGTATAGGGGTGCTGGGGCGCGCCGAACACCTGCGCCACCGGGCCGGCCTCGACGATGCGGCCGTGGTTCATCACGCAGACCCGGTCGGCGATCTTGTTCACGATGCCAAGATCATGGGTGATGAACAGCATGGTCATGCCGAGCCGCTGCTGAAGGTCCTTCAGCAGCTTGAGGATCTGCGCCTGCACGGTGACGTCGAGCGCGGTGGTGGGCTCGTCGGCGATGAGCAGCTTCGGCTCGTTGGCGAGCGCCATCGCGATCATCACCCGCTGGCGCTGCCCGCCCGAGAGCTGGTGAGGGTAGCTGGCCAGCCGGGATTCCGGGTCGGGGATGCCGACCTCGGCGAGCAGCTCCACCACACGCCGCCGCGCCGCCGCGCCGCGCAGCCCGCGGTGCAGCTCGAGGATTTCGGCGATCTGCCGCTCCACCGTGTGCCGCGGGTTCAGCTTGCTCATCGGCTCCTGGAAAACAATGGTGATGTCGTTGCCGCGCACCTTGCGGATATCCCGCTCGGTCATCGCCAGCAGGTCCTCGCCGCCGAAGAGGATCCGGCCGGAGGGGTGCGAGGCGGTGGGGTAGGCCAGCAGCTTGAGGATGGACAGGGCGGTGACCGACTTGCCCGAGCCGGATTCCCCGACCAGCGCCACCGTCTCGCCCGGCCGCACATCGAAGGAAACGTGGTCCACCGCAAGGCTGCTCCGCCCGCCCTGCGCGAAGGCGACGGAGAGGTCCTGGACGGAAAGGAGGGGGGCGTCAGCGGTCATTGCGGCAAGGCGTCCATGAAGGCTCTCAATCCCTGTTCGTCACCAAACACCACGGGAAGCCGTGCCGCCGGCAGCAGACGCGCGTCGCGCGTAACGAGATGGGTGCAGGCGGCCCGGCCCGCGGTGGCAAGGTGGATCGCGTCCGGCAGCTTCAATCCCGGCGACCGCGCGCGCTCGAAGGCGGCCTGGGCCAGGATGTGGCGGTCGACAGCCTCCACTTCGATCTGCGCGCCGGGATCGTTCGACAGCAACATGAGATAGGCGCTCATCAGTAAGCGGTTGCCGTCCTTCAGCGGTTTGACCATCACCTCCGCCATCGAGCGCTCGCTGGTGACAAACCTGCCCCCGTTGCGGCGCCCGCTCACGAACAGTGCCTGAAGCAGATCGGCGCGCGTGTCGGCCCCTTCCGTGGCGTCGATGAGCGTGCAGGAATCAAGATAGACGCGCACGCTCCTAGTCCCATTCGTCGCGCAGGGCCCGAATCCGCTCGACGGCCTCGTTGGGTCCAAGCCCGGTGGGGCGCAAGCGGGCGCGAATATCCGCAAGCGTCATCGGCCGGGCCTCGCGCAAGGCATCTTCGACCTCGGCCAAATTGATCGGTTC
Source organism: uncultured Starkeya sp. (assembly GCA_964543245.1). GTDB lineage: Bacteria > Pseudomonadota > Alphaproteobacteria > Rhizobiales > Xanthobacteraceae > Ancylobacter. Next base: position 2,881 of record CAZIXP010000067.1, on the reverse strand, counting down.
GAAGGCGACTTCCTCTTCCAGCGTGACGGTGACCTTTCGGCCAGCCGGCAGCCCCTCCCTGAGATCCTCGGGCAGTTTCTCGACCGGGTAATGCTCGCGCACGATCCTGTTCATGGCCGCTCTCCTCGTGCCAATCCTACCATGGCCCTCACCGGAAGGTCTTCCGCGGGTCGAAGGCGTCGCGCACCGCCTCGCCGATGAAGATCAGCAGGCTCAGCATCAGCGCCACGGTGAAGAAGCCGGTGAGCCCCAGCCAGGGCGCCTGCACATTGGCCTTGCCCTGCGCCAGCAGTTCACCGAGCGAGGGCGAGCCGGGCGGCAGGCCGAAGCCGAGGAAGTCCAGCGCCGTGAGCGTCATCACCGAGGAGGAGACGATGAAGGGCAGCATGGTCAGCGTCGCCACCATCGCGTTGGGCAGCAAATGCCGCCACATGATGACGCCGTTGGAGACGCCCAGCGCCCGGGCCGCCTGCACATATTCGAAGTTGCGGGCGCGCAGGAACTCCGCCCGCACCAGCCCCACCAGCGCCACCCACTCGAACAGCAGCAGGATGCCGAGCAGCACCCAGAAGCCCGGCACCAGCACCGAGGAGATGATGAGCAGCAGATAGAGCGAGGGGATGGCGGTCCAGATCTCGATGAAGCGCTGGAACAGCAGGTCGGTCCAGCCGCCGAAATAGCCCTGCACCGCGCCGGCGGTGACGCCGATGGTGGAGGAGATCAGCGACAAGGTGAGGCCGAACAGCACCGAGATGCGGAAGCCGTAGATCAGCCGGGCCAGCACGTCGCGGCCCTGGTCGTCGGTGCCGAGCCAGTTCCATTCCAGCGCGTCGCACGGGTTGCCGGCGCCGGTGAAGCCGTTCTTCTCCGCCACCGGGCGGCACTGCTCCGCGGTCAGCATCCAGGTGGGCGGCGAGGGCGCGGGGGTCGGCAGGTCGAGATTGTGGGTGTCGTAGCTGTAGCGGATCGGCGGCCACAGCATCCAGCCGCCCTTCTCGGCGATGAGCTTGCGCAGATAGGGGTCGCGGTAGTCCGCCTCGGTCTCGAAGTCGCCGCCGAAGGTCGTCTCGGGATAGGCCTTCAGCACCGGCAGGTAATAGCCGCCCTCATATTTCACGAGGAACGGCTTGTCGTTGGCGATGAAGTCGGCGAACAGGCTGCCGACGAACAGCACGAGGAACAGCCACAGGCTCCACCAGCCCCGCCGGTTGCGGCGGAAATTGGCGAGGCGGCGCTGGTTGATCGGCGAGAGCCGACGGCGCGGGGCGGCCTCGGCGGGAGCGGGGGCAAGGCCCGGAAGGCTGGCGTCCACTCAGACCTCCCGCGTCTCGAAGTCGATGCGCGGATCGACCCAGGTGTAGGTGAGATCGGAGATGAGGCTCACCACCAGACCGATCAGCGAGAAGATGTAGAGCGTGGCGAACACCACGGGATAATCCCGGTTCAGCACGCTCTCGAAGCCCAGAAGCCCCAGCCCGTCCAGCGAGAAGATGGTCTCGATCAGCAGCGAGGAGGAGAAGAAGGCGGCGACGAAGGCGCCGGGAAAGCCGGCGATGACGATGAGCATGGCGTTGCGGAACACGTGGCGGTAGAGCACCGCGCGCTCCGACAGCCCCTTCATCCGCGCGGTGACGACATATTGCTTGCGGATTTCGTCGAGGAACGAGTTCTTGGTCAGCAGCGCCGTGGTCGCGAAGGCGCCCAGCGCCATGGAGGCGATCGGCAGAACGAGGTGCCAGAAATAGTCGACGATCTTGCCGCCCAGCGAGAGCTGGTCCCAATTGTCCGAGGTGAGGCCGCGCAGCGGGAAGATGGAGAAGAACGACCCGCCGGCGAACAGCACGATGAGCAGGATGGCGAACAGGAAGCTCGGCACGGCATAGCCGATGATGATGACGCCCGAGGTCCACACATCGAAGCGCGAGCCGTCCCGCACCGCCTTGGCGATGCCGAGCGGGATGGAGATGGAATAGCTCAGCAGCATCATCCACAGGCCGAGCGAGATCGACACCGGCATCTTCTCCCGGATGAGGTCGATGACGCTGATGTCGCGGAAATAGGAGCGGCCGAAGTCGAAGCGGATGTAGTTCCACAGCATCAGGCCGAAGCGCTCATAGGCCGGCTTGTCGAAGCCGAACTGGCGCTCCAGCTCCTTGATGAAATCCGGGTTCAGCCCCTGCGCGCCGCGGTATTTCGAGCTGATGGGGTCTCCGGCGGTGGCGCTCTGCCGGGCGCCGCCGCCGAAATCGCCGCCCTGCCCCGAAATGCGGGCGGTGGCGTCGGAGCCTTCGCCGCTGAGCTGGGCGATCACGCGCTCCACTGGCCCTCCCGGGGCGAACTGCACCACCACGAAGGAGACGAACATGATGCCGATCAGCGTCGGGATCATCAGGGCAAGGCGGCGGACGAGGTAAGCGAGCATTCGGTCGGGCATCCCTCCCGGAGGAGACGACAGGGTGGCGAGGCGGCCTCGCGGCGTCAATGCGTTCCAGCCGCCGGCGGCGCGATCCGGCTTCAGCCCGGCGGGCCGGAGGGCGGATCGGCCGGCGCCGGCGCGGCGGGCCGGTCGGCGACGGGCTCGGCCGCCTGCGCCTCCGGCCGCGCCCACCAGGTCGCGGGAATGGCGCGGTCATAGCGCGGGCGGGGCCGGTCCGGCCAGGCGAACACGTCCCAATAGGCCAGGCGGTGCTCGCCGGAATACCATTGCGGCACCCAGTAGCGGCCCGCGCGCAGCAGCCGGTCCAGCGCGCGGCAGGCGGTGCGCAGCTGGTCGCGGCTGGTCGCGGCGATGACGGTGTCGACCATGGCGTCGACCGCCGGGCTGGCGATGCCGGAGAGGTTGTTGGAGCCCGGCGTGCCGGCGGCGCGGGAGCCGAAGAAG
>CAZIXP010000066.1:0-19987 GCA_964543245.1 uncultured Starkeya sp. | reverse complement strand
TCGAAGCCGAGGGCGTGGGCGGCGCGGCGGGCGAAGCTGCGCCCGCGCACCTTCTGCCGGGCCTCCCAGGTCTCGAAGAGGCTGTTGAAGAGGAAGTTCCAGCCGACCGCGATGAGCGAGGCCGCGAAGGTGATGACGCCGGTCGTCTCCAGCCCCTCGCCCGACAGGGCCGACAGGCCGAGGCTGGCCATCACCACGGCGATGGCCTCGTAGCTCAGCACGTAGAACACGCGCCGGGCGACCGGGTGGCCGCCCTGCGGCAGGGGAACAGGCTGGGACATGATCGCCTTCAGCGCAGGAACGGGTTCGACTGCTTCTCCGCCCCGATGGTGGAGGTGCTGCCGTGGCCGGGCAGGATGCCGAAAGCATCGCCGAGCGGCAGCAGCTTGGCCTTGATGCCGGCGATGAGCTGGTCGTGATTCCCATAGGGGAAATCGGTGCGGCCGACCGAGCGCTGGAACAGCGTGTCGCCGACGATGGCGAAGCTGGCCGGGCGGTGCACCAGCACGATATGCCCGGGGGTGTGGCCGGGAACGTGCAGCACCTCGAACGCGAAGCCGCCGATGTCGACCGTGTCGCCCTCGTCCAGCCAGCGCTCCGGCGTCACCGGGCGGCCGGGAATGCCGGTGCGGGCGCCGGCGGCAGGCAGGTCGTCGAGCAGGAAGCGGTCGGCCTCGTGGGGGCCTTCCACCGGCACTTTCAGGGTTTCTGCCAGCTCGGCGGCGCCGCCGGCATGGTCGATATGGCCGTGGGTCAGCACGATCTTCTCGGCCGTGACCTCCAGCTCCTCCAGCGCGGCGAGGATGCGGGGCAGGTCGCCGCCCGGGTCGATCACGGCGCCCTTCTTGCTCTCCTCGTCCCAGACGATGGAGCAGTTCTGCTGGAAGGGCGTGACGGGGACGACGGCGATCTTCAGTTCCGGCATGGGCTCCTCGGCTGGGGTCCGTGACGCGGCGGGTGCGCGGGGAGCGGGACTTTCCACGATCGCGCCCCATCCCGCAAGGCAGCAGCGGCCGCGACGCTTGTGGCCCGCCTGAGCCGATGCTATCCCGCGCGGCATGAGCACCGAGCCCATCGACAACATCCGCAACTTCTCCATCGTCGCGCATATCGACCATGGGAAGTCGACCCTTGCCGACCGCCTGATCCAGATCACCGGCGGCCTGTCCGAGCGCGAGATGTCGGAGCAGGTGCTCGACAGCATGGACATCGAGCGCGAGCGCGGCATCACCATCAAGGCGCAGACCGTCCGCCTCTCCTACAAGGCGCAGGACGGCAAGACCTATGTGCTGAACCTCATCGACACCCCCGGCCATGTCGACTTCGCCTATGAGGTCAACCGCTCGCTGGCGGCGGTGGAGGGCTCGCTCCTCGTGGTCGACGCCTCGCAGGGGGTGGAGGCGCAGACCCTCGCCAATGTCTATCAGGCCATCGACAACAATCACGAGATCGTCCCCGTCCTCAACAAGGTCGACCTGCCCGCCGCCGAGCCGGAGAAGGTCAAGGCGCAGATCGAGGACGTGATCGGGCTGGACGCCTCGCAGGCGATCCTGATCTCCGCCAAGACCGGCATCGGCATTCCCGACGTGCTGGAAGCCATCGTCACCCGGCTGCCGCCGCCCAGGGGCGACCGCGAGGCGCCGCTGAAGGCGCTGCTGGTCGACAGCTGGTACGACGTCTATCTCGGCGTGGTGGTGCTGGTCCGCATCGTCGACGGCGTGATGAAAAAGGGCCAGCGCATCAAGATGATGCAGACGGGCGCCGCCTATGAGGTGGACCGCGTCGGCGTCTTCACGCCCAAGCTCACGGTGATGTCAGAGCTCGGGCCGGGGGAGATCGGCTTCCTCACCGGCTCGATCAAGGAGGTGGCCGACACCCGGGTCGGCGACACCCTGACCGAGGAGAAGCGGCCAACCGCCGAGGCTCTGCCCGGCTTCAAGCCGGCGCAGCCGGTGGTGTTCTGCGGCCTTTTCCCGGTCGATGCCGCCGATTTCGAGGATCTACGCGCGGCGATGGGCAAGCTGCGCCTGAACGACGCCTCCTTCTCCTTCGAGATGGAGACCTCGGCGGCGCTGGGCTTCGGCTTCCGCTGCGGTTTCCTCGGGCTGCTGCATCTCGAGATCATCCAGGAGCGGCTGGAGCGCGAGTTCAACCTCGATCTCATCGCCACGGCGCCGTCGGTCATCTATGAAATCGAGATGAACGACGGCTCGGTGATCGATCTGCACAACCCCGCCGACATGCCCGACGTCGTGAAGATCAAGGAAATCCGCGAGCCGTGGATCCGCGCGACGATCCTCACGCCGGACGACTATCTCGGCGCGGTTCTCAAGCTGTGCCAGGATCGCCGCGGCACCCAGGTCGAGCTGACCTATGTCGGCTCGCGCGCCATGGTGACCTATGACGTGCCGCTCAACGAAGTGGTCTTCGACTTCTACGACCGGCTCAAGTCGATCTCGAAGGGCTATGCCTCGTTCGACTACCAGATCACGGAATACCGCGCCGGCGATCTGGTGAAGATGTCGATCCTCGTCAATGCCGAGCCGGTCGACGCGCTCTCCATGCTGGTCCACCGCACCCGGGCGGAATATCGCGGCCGGGCCATGTGCGAGAAGCTCAAGGACCTGATCCCGCAGCACCTCTTCCAGATTCCGATCCAGGCCGCGATCGGCGCCAAGATCATCGCCCGCGAGACCATCCGCGCGCTGCGCAAGGATGTGACCGCCAAGTGCTATGGCGGCGACATCACCCGCAAGCGCAAGCTTCTGGAGAAGCAGAAGGAAGGCAAGAAGAAGATGCGGCAGTTCGGCCGGGTGGAAATCCCGCAGGAAGCCTTCATCGCTGCCCTGAAGGTCGACGACTGATCCCCCGCGGGACCGGTCGCGGCCGGTCCGGCCGTTCATGCGCGGTGCTATTCCTGCATCCTCCGCGCGATGAGGCGCGACCGGCGCAGGTTTCGCGCGTATCGTGTCCGCGGCATCACCGATGTGGCGGCGTCCATGATCACCATCACCATCAAGAAGAGCTTCCCCACAGCCTCCATCACCGGCGGGGACGGTGGTCCGGGCACAATCAGCGATACGGTGGGCATCCAGTATCAATGGTCGCTGCCCATTGCCGAATTGACCACCGACCCGGACAATCCGCTGGTCCTGAACACCTTGTCCAACGTCATGATGACCGTGGGCGGCGTGGCGCAGACCACCTCGCAATCCATTCCGCTGGCGGCGGCGGGCGACTATGACGGCGTCAGCGTGACCCTCGGCGGCACCGGCCTCGGCCCCGCGCTTGCGGGCGGGCAGTTGCAGGTCCACGGCAGCCATATCGACCTGTCCGGCGTGAACGATCCGAATTTTGCGGAACTCTCCTGCCTGCCCGTGGGCACGTTCTTCGCGACGCCCGTCGCCGGCTGCACGAAGCACAACGTCGTCCTCGTCATCGAGGAATGAGGCTTCGCGGCCGAAAGGCGGCAGAAACAAAGCGGCCGGGCATCGAGCCCGGCCGCCGGCTTTCGCTGTCTGCCCGCCGCGTCAGATGACGTAGGGCGGGGTGCCGTAATAGTCGTTGACCTTGCGGTCCCAGTCGCGGTTGCCGAAGCCGGGCTCGTCGGCGGTGGCAAGCTTCGGGGCGCCGGTGAGCTGCTCCTCGGTGATGTCGACGACATAGCCGTCCAGCGCCTCGTCATATTTCAGCAGCGACCACGGCAGGGGGTAGAAGTCCTCGCCGAAGCCCAGGAAGCCGCCGAAGCTCATCACGGCATAGGCGGTCTGGCCGGTGAGCTTGTCGATCATGACCCGGGCGATCGAGCCGATCTTGTCGCCGTTGGGGCGATAGACCGCGGTGCCTTCCACCTTGTCGCTGCCGATCAGGGTCATGGTTTCGCGGGCTTCGAGATTGGGCTGGGTGCTGTGCATCAGGTCCTCCTCGTTTGTTGTGACGCTCGCAAATCCAACGTCCGTAAGGGCCTGCGGGTTCCCTGACGCAAGGGCCGGCACCGTCGCGCGGGTGCCACGGCGGGGCGGCAGTCTGCTCCGGCATGTCGTAAGGTCGACAGGCTGATTCGAGACGGAAGCCCGCCATGGACGACACCGCCGCACGCCCTGCCGCCTCTCCCGCCGCGACGAGCGGGAACCCCGCCGCCGCCGACCCGGCTGCCGCGCCGGTTTCCCCCGGCCGCCGCGCGGCGCTGCGGCAGCTCGCGGCGGCCGGCCTCGGCCTTGCCGGGCTCGGCGTCGCGCCGGGCCTGCCGCTCCCCGGCAGCGGCTCCGCCCGGGCGCAGACCCCGATGGACCCCGGCATGATCGACGTGGCGGCGATGAAGCCGGGGGAGTTCGCCTGGTTCCCCGACCGGGCACCGGCCGGCTTCGTCGGCATCATCGTCTCGCTGCCGGACCAGCGTTGCTATGTCTACCGCAACGGCATCCGCATCGGCGTCTCCACCGTCTCGACCGGGCGGCCGGGCTTCGCCACCCCCACCGGGGTGTTCACCATCCTGCAGAAGGACGTGGTCCACCATTCCTCGGAATATGACGACGCCTCCATGCCCTATACCGAGCGGCTCACCTGGTCCGGGGTGGCGCTGCATGCGGGCGGGCTGCCGGGCTATCCCTCCTCGCATGGCTGCGTTCACCTGCCGCTCGCTTTCGCCAAGCTGGTGTTCGGCGTCACCCATTACGGCACGCCGGTGATCGTGGCGGATTCGCATTCCCAGCCGCTCGACGTGCTGCACCCCGGCCTCGTGCTGCCGGCCGATGCCATGGCGGTGATGGAGACGGAGGAGGCCCGCTCCAGCGCCGCGCCCGGCAATTCGCCGGCCGGGCAGGGCGCCGGTGCCGACGGTTCCGCGCCGGATGCCGGGCCGCAGCCGGTGGCGGTGGTGGTGTCGGGCGCCGACAAGGCGCTGATCGTGATGAAGGGCGCCGAGATCGCCTTCCAGTCCCCGGTCATCATCAAGGACCCCGGAACCCCGCTGGGCAACGTGGTCTATGTGCTGAAGGAGACCAAGGGCGACGTGGTGTGGACCGCCTTTTCCTATGAGGGATCGGGCGCCGGGCAGGGCAAGGCGTCGGACGCCATCGCCCGCATCTCCGTCGAGCCAGCGGCGAACCAGACGCTGGCGAAGCTGCTGGTGCCGGGTTCCACCATGCTCATCACCGATCTCTCCGCCCATTCCGGCACCCGCAGCGCGCAGGATTTCGTCATCGTCGACGCCGCCACGAGCTGAGGGCGGGGCATCTCTCGCGCGGGGATGACGGCGCCCAACTGCGGAAGGCGGCGAAAACCGCCGCTCTCGCCGCCGCGTGAGTTGATCCCGGCGGCGCAGCGGCGGATTCTGCGGGCATGGAGACCTTGATGCGATTCGTCCCCGTCCGCCGGCTCGCCGCCGCCGCCCTGCTCGCGGCACTGGCCGCCGCCGGTCCGGCGCGGGGGCAGACGCTCGGCACGCTCGACCCGCCGCCGCCGGCCCGCGCGGTCACCCCCGCTCTCGCGGCGACGCTGCCGGCCAAGGAGCTGTTCGGCGGCGTGCGCTCGGCCGCGCCCGGCCCCTCGCAGGCGATCGGCTTCTATTCCAAGGGCTGCATGGCGGGGGCGGAGGCGCTGGCGGTGAACGGGCCGAGCTGGCAGGTGATGCGGCTGTCGCGCAACCGCAACTGGGGCCAGCCGGCGATGATCGCCTTCCTCGAGCGGTTCGCCGCCACCGTGCCGAAGGTGTCGCGCTGGCCCGGCATCCTGGTCGGCGACATGTCGCAGCCGCGCGGGGGGCCGATGCTGACCGGCCACGCCTCGCACCAGGTCGGGCTCGACGTCGACATCTGGCTCACCCCGATGCCGCAGCGCCAGCTGAGCGCGCAGGAGCGCGAGACCATGTCGGCGGTGATGGTGGTGCGGCCGGACCGGCTGGACGTCGACCCCAAGGTCTGGACGCCGTCGCATGTCGCGGTCATCCGCGCCGCGGCGCAGGACGAGCAGGTGGAGCGGGTGCTGGTCAACGCCGCCATCAAGAAGGCGCTGTGCCGTGACGCCACCGGCGATCGCTCCTGGCTGCGCAAGGTGCGGCCCTATTGGGGCCACGACTACCACATGCATGTGCGGATCGGCTGCACCGTCGACAGCCCGATGTGCAAGGCCCAGGCCCCGGTGACCGGCGGGGAGGGCTGCGGCTCCGAGCTGGACTACTGGTTCAGCGACGGCGTGCTGCACCCCAGGCCGCCCGCCGTGCCGCCCAAGCCGAAGCCGCCCATGATGCTGGCGGACATGCCCGACGCCTGCCGGCAGGTGCTGCTGGCGCGCTGAGGCGGGCCGCTTGGTCCGAGGCCTGCGCGCCGCCTCAGCGGCGGTCCTCGAGGATCATGCGCGCCGCCTTCTCCGCGATCATGATGGTGGGCGAGTTGGTGTTGCCGGAGACGATGGTCGGCATCACCGAGGCGTCCGCCACCCGCAGCCGGTCGATGCCGAACAGCCGCAGCCGCGCATCCACCACCGCCGCGGGATCGCTGGCGAGGCCCATCTTCGCGGTGCCCACGGGATGGAAGATGGTGGTGCCGATGTCGCCGGCGGCACGGGCGAGCGCGGCCTCGTCGTCGCCGACCTCGGGGCCGGGCAGCATCTCGGCCGGACGGTAGGGCGCCAGCGCCGGACGTCCGACGATGCGCCGGGCGAGGCGAATGGCGTCGGCCGCCACCCGGCGGTCGTCCTCGGTCGCGAGGTAGTTCGGCGCGATCACCGGCGCCGAGGCGGGATCGGCATCGCGCAGCCCCACCCGGCCGCGGCTGTTCGGCCGCAGGTGGCACACGCTCATGGTGAAGGCGGGGAAGGGGTGCAGCGGCTCGCCGAATTTCGGCAGCGACAGCGGCTGGACGTGGAATTCGAGATCGGCGCGCTCGATATCCGGCCGCGAGCGCGCGAAGATGCCGAGCTGGGACGGCGCCATGGTCAAGGGGCCGCGCCGGAACAGCGCGAAGTCCAGCCCCATCTTCGCCCGCCCGAACAGCGAGCGGTAGCTCTCGTTCAGCGTCGGCAGCCCGGCGATGCGGTAGATCAGCCGGAGCTGCAGGTGGTCCTGCAGGTTGGCGCCGACGCCCGGTCGGTCCGCCACCACCGCTATGCCGTGGCCCGCCAGCGCTGCCGCCGGGCCGATGCCGGAGCGCTGGAGGAGGGCCGGGCTGTTGACGGCGCCGGCGGCAAGCACGACCTCGGCCGCCGCCCGCGCCTGACGCAGCGCGCCATCCTGCCGCCATTCCACCCCGACCGCGCGGCCGTCCTCGATGAGGAGACGGGTGACGAGGCAGCCGGTTTCCACCTTCAGGTTGGGCCGGCCCATCACCGGCTTCAGGAAGCCGCGCGCCGCGCTCCAGCGCAGCCCGCGCTTCTGGTTCACCTGGAAATAGGAGGATCCTTCATTGTCGCCGGTGTTGAAATCGGCAACCGGGGCGATGCCCTCTTCCGCCGCCGCGCGGCGCACGGTGTCGAGCAGCAGCCAGGACAGCCGGGGAAACTCGACCCGCCATTCCCCGCCCGCGCCGTGGTGGGCGCTGGCGCCGAGCCAGTGGTCCTCATGGCTGCGGAAGATGGGCAGCACGTCGTCCCAGCCCCAGCCGGGCAGGCCGAGCTGGCGCCAGTGGTCGTAATCCGCCGCCTGGCCGCGCATGTAGATCATGGCGTTGATGGCGGAGGAGCCGCCCAGCGTGCGCCCGCGCGGGTAGGCCAGCGCCCGGCCGTTCAGCCCGGGCTCGGCCTCGGTGCGGTAGCACCAGTCGGCGCGGGGATTGCCGATGGTGAAGAGATAGCCGACCGGGATGTGGAACCAGATCCAGTTGTCGCGCCCGCCCGCCTCCAGCAGCAGCACCCGGTTGCGCGGGTCCGCCGAAAGCCGGTTGGCGAGCACGCAGCCAGCCGAGCCCGCCCCGACCACGATGTAGTCGAAGCGGCTTTCGCCGGCCGGGGAAGGGGGAGCGGTCATGGTGGGCTTCCGGCCGCGGGGCCGGCCCTCACTCGACGAGGCGGGAGGCGAAATAGGCGAGCGCCTGCTGATAGACGGTCGCCTTGTTCCAGCCGGCCAGCGCTCCGGCATTGGCGCCGTTGCTCCAGCTCATGCCGCTCCAGCCATAGCCGCGCAGATAGTTGGCGGTGGAGGCGAGCGCGTCGGGCGCGCTGCGGATGAGGTCGCGGCGGCCATTGCCGTCGAAGTCCACCGCGAACTGGTAATAGGACTTCGGCATGAACTGGGTCTGCCCCATCTCTCCGGCCCAGGCGCCGCGCATGTCGGCGATCGCGACGTCGCCGCGGTCGGCGACGCGCAGCGCGGCCAGAAGCTGGTCGGTGAAGAAGTCGGCCCGCCGGCAGTCATAGGCGAGCGTCGCCAGCGAGGGGAAGATCGGCTTCTTGCCCTGGTTGGCGCCGTAGTCGGTTTCCATGCCCCAGATGGCGACGAGGATGGGGGCAGGCACGCCGAACTGCCGCTCGATGCGGGCCAGCACATCGGCGTACTGCTTCATCTTCTGCTTGCCCTGGGCGATGCGCCCGGCGGTCACGCGGTTCTGGATGAACTGCTCGAAGCTGACGGCGAAATGCTTCTGGTTGCGGTCGAGCCGGATGACGCCGGTGTCGTAGCTGGCGCCATCCAGCGCCGCCGAGACGGTGCGGGCGGAGATGCCCTGCGCCACCGCGCCGCGCTTGAAGTCGGCGAGCCAGGCGCTGAAGCCCGCGCCGTCGTCGCCGCACGGGGCGGCGAGGGCAGGGGCGGCGGCGAAGGGCGAGACGAGCGAGAGGACGAGCGCTCCGCGCAGCAGCGCGGCCTTCCAGTCGATGCGCGGAAACATGCAGGACCCCAATCGGAATGTGCGCCTATCTAGGACGGCGCGAAGGGGCTCCGCAAGCCTATGGGCAGGCTGGCCAATCCCTGTGTCGCCAAGGTGAACGGGGCGCGGTGCCCCTGCGTCATACCCCGATCCGGCCGAAGCCCGGCAGCTTGATGCCGGGACGGCGCAGGTCGAGGCCGGCCACCGCGCCGAGGATGTTGAGCTCGAGGCCCTCGACCCAGCCGAGGGTGAGCCCGGCATAGCCGCCGAGCGTGACCCGCACCCCGGTGCGCGAGGGGGTGAGGCCGAACCAGCTTCCGTCCACCGGAAAGTCCTTGCCGATGGCGGTGGGCGGCAAAGCGGCGCCGCTCTCCGGGATCGCCGCCAGCACCCAGGCGGTGAAGCTGTTGGAGTTCGGGCCCGGCCACACCCGGTAGTCGCCGGCATTGGCATAGGCGTAGCGCGCCACCGCGTCGCGGATGCGGGGAATCATCCGCTCGGCCGCCGCGCCGTCGGCGGAGAAGACCAGCTCGGGCTCGTTGCCGTACCAGCGCCCGTCCGGGGCGTAGCCGTTGCGGCGGATCGGCGAGCCCCAGCCGACCTTGTCGTAGCGCTCATAGGCGCCGGCGCCGGGGTCCTTCACCACCACCCAGCTGTGCACCGCGAAAATGCCGCGCCAGCGGCCGACCCGGGCGGCATAGACCCGCACCATCGCCTCGGGATGGGCCCGCGCGGCCGGCAGCAGGCCGGCGCTCGACCAGTCGGCGTTGCGCCACGACACATTGCCGTCCGCGCTCTTCCAGGTGAGCGCGTGGAGGCCGAGCGGGGCGAGAAACAGGAGGCAGAAGGCGAGGAGGGCGATCTTCACGCAGCGGAACATGGGGTGTTCATGCGCGGGGGAAAGTGGCGAGACGGCGTTGCCGCCCGCCGCGCCTGCGCACGGTTGCGTGATCGCCCGGCAGCTTGATGCGAATGATTTGCAACTGGGTTGACAGCATCCCGCTGCCGCTCCATCTTTCTTGCGAACAATTTGCATCTAGGGTGCCGCCGCGCCGTCGAAACCCTCCGGCCGGTGCGCGCCCAGCTCGGGGGAAGCGGACATGAACATGCTGGAACGGCTCGGCAGCCCATCGCAGCAGCCCGGCTGGCGCCGCGAGCGGGGCGACCCGGCGCTGGCCGACGTCCACGGCACCGTCGCGGTGCCGAAGCGCCCGGGCTTCGGGCGGGTGCTCGCCTTCATCGGGCCGGGCTATCTCGTCGCCACCGGCTATATGGACCCCGGCAACTGGGCGACCTCGCTGGCCGGCGGCTCCCGCTTCGGCTATGCGCTGCTCACGGTGGCGCTGCTCTCCAACATGATCGCCATCCTGCTGCAGGCGCTGTGCTCGCGGCTGGGCGTCGCCTCCGGCCGCGATCTCGCCCAGGCCTGCCGCGACAGCTTTCCGCGCCCGGTGGCGCTTGTGCTCTGGCTGCTGGCGGAGGCGGCGATCTGCGCCACCGACCTCGCCGAGGTGATCGGCACCGCGATCGGCCTCAACCTGCTGTTCGGCATTCCGCTGGAGCTCGGCGTGGTCATCACCGCGCTCGACGTGTTCCTGATCCTGTGGCTGCAGCGGCTGGGCTTCCGGTGGGTGGTGGCGCTCAACATCACCCTTCTCGGGGTGATCGCGCTGTGCTTCGGCATCCAGATCGCGCTGGCCGACCCCGACTGGGGGCAGGTGATCCGCGGCTTCGCCCCGACCACGGAGATCGTGACCAACCCCGACATGCTGTATCTCGCGCTCGGCATCCTCGGTGCCACGGTGATGCCGCACAATCTCTACCTGCATTCCGCCATCGTGCAGACCCGCCGCCACGACACGAGCGAGAGCGGCATCCGCGAGGCGATCCGCTACGCCACGCTCGATTCCACCGTCGCGCTGATGTTCGCGCTCACCATCAACGCCTCCATCCTCATCCTCGCCGCGGCCAGCTTCCACCATGGCGGGGTGGGGGAGGTGGCGGACCTCGGCAAGGCGCACGAGCTGCTGAACCCGCTGCTGGGCAGCGCGCTGGCGCCCACCCTGTTCGCCGTGGCGCTGATCTGCTGCGGCCTCAACTCCACCGTGACCGCGACCATCGCCGGGCAGGCGGTGATGGAAGGCTTCATCAACCTGAAGATCGCGCCGTGGCTTCGCCGGCTCATCACCCGCGGCATCGCCATCGTGCCGGCGGCGGCGGTGACGATTGCGTATGGCGAGAGCGGCGCGGGGGCGTTGCTGATCCTGAGCCAGGTGGTCCTGAGCCTGCAGCTTCCCTTCGCGGTGGTGCCGCTGGTCATGTTCACCGCCGACCGCCACAAGATGGGCGCGCATGTCGCCCCGCGCTGGCAGACCGTGCTCGCGGCGCTGGCGGCGGCGCTGATCATCGCGCTCAACATGAAGCTGCTCTACGACTTCGTGACCGGCGGCTGAGGCCGCAGGGCACACGTCCTCCAAGGTCTGGGTTGCGCCGCACCCGCGCCCGCGCCCATCCTGTGCCCTGCATCGGTCCCGCCTGCGGCGGGCGGCCGACCCGCAGCGGAACGGAGGCGCCTCCCGCCATGAACGCGAATGTCAGCTTCTTCGGCGACCTGCTCGGCACCATCTCGGAGCGCGGGCGGGCGCTGCTCGACCTCGGCCGCGACCGCAAGCCGGCCGGTGCGGCGCGGGCGGCCGGGCTGGTCGAGCTGTGCGAGCGGCTGCTCTCCGGCCGGGGCGAGGCCTCCGGCGTGGCGCTGGCGCAGGAAATCCTCACCCGCTACCGCACGCTGAAGACCGGGGAGCGCATCGCCTTCTTCGAGGCGCTGGCCGCGACCTTCGGCACCGATCGGGCGCGGCTCGAGCGGGCGCTGGCCGAGCATGCCCGCCACCCCGGCGATGCCAGCATCGCCGCGCTGCACGCCGCCAGCGAGCCGCGGCGGCAGGAACTGGTGCGCCGGCTGAACCTTGCCCCCGGCGCCACCGCCGCGCTGGTCGGCATGCGCGCGGCGCTGCTTGACGCGCTGCCGCGCCGGGCCGATCTCTCCGCGGTGGATCGCGACTTCGTCCACCTCTTCGCATCCTGGTTCAATCGGGGGTTCCTGGTGCTGCGCCGCATCGACTGGTCGACGCCCGCCAACGTGCTGGAGAAGATCATCCGCTACGAGGCGGTGCACGCCATCCGCGACTGGGACGACCTGCGCGCCCGCGTCGACAGCCCGGACCGGCGCTGCTACGCCTTCTTCCATCCCGCCATGGTCGACGAGCCGCTGATCTTCGTCGAGGTGGCGCTGACCCGCGAGGTGCCGGAGGCGATCGCCCCCATCCTCGCGGTGAAGCGCAGCCACACCGACCCGGCGCGGGCGAGCGTGGCGGTGTTCTATTCCATCTCCAACTGCCAGCCCGGCCTCGGCGGGGTCAGCTTCGGCAATTTCCTCATCAAGCAGGTGGTGGAGGAGATTTCGCGCGAGCTGCCGGACCTCAAGACCTTCGTCACCCTCTCGCCCGTGCCGGGCTTCCGGGCGTGGCTCGAGCGAGAGCGGCGGGCGGAGAGCCCGGCGGTGCTGACCGCCGCGGACCGGGTGGCGCTGGAGGCGCTCGACGCCGAGGGACTGGAGGGCGATGCCGGCCGGCAGGCGGCGCTGCGCCCGCTGCTGGGCGCGCTGGCGGCACATTACCTGCTCGTCGCCCGCTCGCCCAAGGGCCGCCCGCTCGACCCGGTGGCGCGCTTCCATCTCGGCAACGGCGCCCGGCTGGAGCGGATCAACCCGTTCGGCGACCTCTCCGCCAAGGGCATCGAGCAGGCGGCGGGGCTGATGGTGAACTACCGCTATCTCCTCGACGACATCGAGGCCAATCACGAGGCGTTCTTCGACAAGGGGCAGATCGTGGCGAGCCCCGCCGTGCGCAAGCTGCTGCGCACCGACGGCCAGGCCAAGGCGCTGGTTCCGGGCTGACGCCGCGGGCGTCGCACGGGTGTTTCCCGCGACGGGGCCTCGCGCCCACCCGCCACGCGCCCACCCGCCTCTCGCCGCAGCGGGCGCGTGTCAGTCGGCGGCGGGCGCGCCCGGGGCGTCCGGCCGGTCGGCGCAGAACCGGGCATAGAGCACTGCCATCACTTCCAGCGTCGCGGGGTGGCGGATGGCATAGTGCAGCGTGCGGTGATCGCGGCGGAAGTCGACGATGCCTTCCTCCTTCAGCTTGGCCAGATGCTGCGACATCGAGGTCTGGGCGATGCCGGTCGCCTCGATCAGCGCGCCGACGCTGCGCTCGCCGCCGGCGAGTTCGCACAGGATCAGCAGGCGGTGGGGATTGGCGAGGCCCTTGAGGAAATCGGCGGCCTCGACCGCCCGCGCGGCGAGCGCCGCCCGTCCGGGCGCAGGCATGGGGCGGCTGGCGGGCAGGGAAGAGGCGGCCGGCAGGCCGGCGGGCGCGGGAGTTGCGGGGGCTTTACAATTCATATTTTCATCATATCATAAAAATACAAATTGTCATTTCCTCATTCGCATGGAGACGTGCCGTGACCAAGGACTACCGCGCCATCACCCGGGACATATCGGCCTATGTCGGCGAGCTGCGCAAGGCGGTGCCGGAGGCGATGCAGGGTTTCGGCGCCCTTGCCAAGGGCGCGACCGCCGACGGCGCGCTCGACAAAAAGACCAAGGAGCTGATCGCCCTCTCCATCGGCGTCACCCAGCGCTGCGACGGCTGCATCGGCTTCCATACCAAGGCGCTGAAGGACCTCGGTGCGAGCCGGCAGGAGATCGCCGAGACGCTGGCCATATGCGTCTATATGGGCGGCGGCCCCGCCCTGATGTACGCCGCCGATGCGCTGCGCGCCTATGACGGTTTCGCCGCCGCGGCCTGAGCCGGCAGGGCAGGACTGGTCAGGGCGGGCCGGGTGCCGGCCCGCCGCCGGCTGCGGTCAAGCGATCAGCCCGGCCGCGGCGAGCCCCAGCAGCAGCACGCCGAGCGCGATGCGGTAGATGACGAAGGGCCAGGTCGAGAAGCGTTCCAGAAAGCGCATCAGGCCCCAGATCGCCAGCAGCGAGGAGAGGCCGCCGGCGAGGATGCCGACCGCGAGCAGCATCCAGCCGTGCCCGTCCAGCCCCATCTTGTGAAGCTCGACGACCTCCTTCAGCCCGGCCAGCGCAATGGCCGGCAGGCCAAGCAGGAAGGAGAAGCGCGCCGCCTCCTCCCGCCGGAAGCCCAGCGCCAGCGCCGCCGTCAGCGTCGAGCCGGAGCGGGAGACGCCGGGGATCAGCGCGCCGACCTGGGCGAGCCCGACCAGCATCACGTCGCGCGCCCGGATGCTGCCAAGCTCGCGGCGGTGGCGCGCCATCAGCTCGGTGAGGGCGAGCAGCCCGCCCATCACGATGCAGGCGATGCCGACCGCCCAGATGCTGCGCAGCGGCGAATCGCAGCCATTCAGGCTGTGGGAGAGCGCCAGCCCGGCGATGACGATCGGCAGCGTGCCGATGAGGATCCACAGCACGAGGCGGAAATCGGCATCGCCGAAATCGCGCCGCACCACCGCGCGCCCCGCCCCGCCGGCGAGCCCGACGATGTCGCGCCAGAAATAGCTCACCACGCCCACCAGCGCCGCCATCTGCATCGCGGCGGAGAAGGCCGCGCCGGGGTCGGGCCAGCCGAGCAGGGCCGGCACCACCCGCATATGGGCGCTGGACGACACCGGCATCAGCTCCGTCACGCCCTGCACCAGGCCGAGCACCGCCACCTTCCCCAGGCTGAGATCCACGAAACCCATCGCGGAGCCCGCCGAGCACACATCTGCCATCCGTCATCCCCCAAGCCGGGCCGGGCCGCGGCCCCTCCGCCCGAACGCCTCATCCGAACCGTCCCCCGGACGATCACGCTGCCGCACCTGCCGGTCCTGATGCCGGCGGTCCGCGCAACGTCGCTTCGATCTAGCGCGATTGTGCGCCGCACACCAGTGTTGCGGGAGATTTCCCGGGATCGAGTCGGCGGCATGACGTTACGAAAACGTAAGATGACGTAGCGTGTACGCTGAATGTGGCCTTTGCATCGTCGTGACCAAGCGTCAATTCGGCGATTTACTTAAGGTCATACTTTCGGGCGGCGGCGCGGGCGGGAGGGCGGCGCGATGCGGCACATTCCCGTTCCGGCCGGGCACCCTGGCCCAGCCGTCCCCGCCACCGGCGGTGCCGCGACTTGACAGTGCGCGTCCCCATGGGGCCGGATGCCCGCCACAATGTCCGGGGCGGCACCATTCCATGCGCTTTCTTCCTCATCTGCTGACGCGGTTCATCGACAAGGGCCGGCTCGTCGTCATCGATGCCGACGGCAGCACCGCGAGCTTCGGTTCCGGCCGCGACGGCCCGGAAGTCACCATCCGCCTCAACGACCCGAAGGTGGAGCGCGAGCTGTTCTTCAACCCCGAGCTGGTCTCGGCCGAGGCCTATATGGACGGCCGCCTCACCTTCGAGAACGGCTCGACCGTCTATGATTTTCTCTATCTCTTCTCGATCAACCGGAAGGGACTCGGCGCCCATCCCGTGCAGCAGGCGCTGCGGCGCAGCTGGCGGGCGCTGAAGCGGTGGCACCAGTCCAACCCGCTCGGCATCGCGGCCAAGAATGCGCAGAGCCATTACGACCACCCGCCCGCTTTCTACCGGCTCTGGCTCGACAGCCAGATGATCTATTCCTGCGCCTATTTCCCCACGCCGGACGCCACGCTCGAGGAGGCGCAGGAAGCCAAGCTGCGCCACATCGCCGCCAAGCTGAAGCTCGAGCCCGGCATGCGGGTGGCGGAGATCGGCTCGGGCTGGGGCGCGCTGGCGATCCACCTCGCGAAGCTCGGCGTGCACGTCACCGCCATCAACGTCGCGACCGAGCAGCTCGCCGAGTCGCGCCGGCGCGCCGAGGCGGCGGGGGTGATGGACCGCATCACCTTCTTCGAGCGGGATTACCGCGAGCTGACGGGTACCTTCGACCGCGTGGTGTCTGTTGGGATGATGGAGCATGTCGGCGTCACCCATTTCGACGCCTATTTCGGCACGGTGAAGCGCCTGCTGGCGCCCGGCGGCTTCGCCATGATCCACGCCATCGGCCGCATGTCGCCGCCCGGCACCACCGGGCCGTTCATCCGCAAATACATCTTCCCCGGCGGCTATGTGCCGGCGATGTCGGAGGTGTTCGGCTCGCTGGAACGGGTGGGGCTGTGGGCGGCGGACTGCGAAATCCTGCGGCTGCACTATTACTGGACCATCCGGCACTGGCGGCAGAACTTCGAGGCGAAGCGGCCGGAGGTCGTCGCGATGATGGGCGAGCGCTTCGCCCGGATGTGGGAGTTCTACCTCGTCGCGGTGGAGCTGGGCTTCCTCCACGGCTCGAACATGGTCTACCAGCTTCTGCTGGCGAATGAGCGGGACGCCGTGCCGGTGATCCGCGACTATATCGTGGACGAGGAACGCGCCATGGCGGCGGCATCCGCGGCGCTGCCCCCCGGCTGAGGGGTGGCCGCGCGGGGCGCGGCAGGCGAGGCGCGGTGAAAGCCGGGCCGCGGCCCGGCCGCGCCAGCCGCGTCAGGCCGGACGCGGGGCGCCATAGGCGGCGAGGAACACCCGCACGGCGCGATCCACCGTATCGGCGATCTGCGCCTCGTTCGGCACCGTCGTCTCACCGAACAGCAGGGCCTTGGCGAGCCTGCCCTGGCACAGATTGAAGAAGATGTGCGCGGCTTCGAGGTCGTCATCGAGGACGAGACGGCCAAGATCGGCCTGCTCGCGCAGAAGCTGGGCCAGCCGCTGGCCGCCGCGGCAGGGGCCGGCATCGAAGAAGCTGCGCCCGATGCGGGGGAATTTCTCGGCGACGCCGATCACCATCCGCACCAGCCGGATATGGTCGGGTTGCACCATCATCCGCATGAAGGTGGTGCCGATATGCCGGAGAAGCCCCTCAATATCCGAGGTTCCGGCATTCACGTCGAACAGGTGCTCGGCCGACCGGGCACGGTCGTTCAGAACCAGCGCTTCGAACAGCTCTTCCTTGCTGTCGAAATAGACATAGATGGTCGCCTTGGAGACGCTGGCGGCGCGGGCCACCTCGTCCATGCTGGCGCCGTCGAAGCCCTTGTCGAAGAAGACCCGGCGCGCGCCATCGATGATGTCGCGGCGCTTCGCCGATTCCGGCTCGCTGCGGCCGGCGGCGCCCGAAGGCAGGGTGTCGGTGTCGATGTGGCTCATGGCATCCTCTCGGCTTTGCATATGGGCACGGCGAGGTCGTTGTCAAAGGAATTGACTAAACTGTTTAGTTTGCTACATCAGCGTCGACGACTGAACCGTTCAGTCGCCGACGCGTTGATGCAGGTCGTGACAAAGGCGGGAAGACCCATGGCGGACGTTCTGGAGATCGAGCGGCGCAACCCGGAGCCGGGCGCGGTGCGCGTGCTGCGAAAGGCCGATGCCTCTCCCGGCGATGCCAAGCCGGCCGGGGAAGCCGTGGCGCCGCCCGCGCCGCCGCGCCGCTCGCGCAAGCGGCTGGTGTTCGGCGCGATCCTGATCGCGGCTCTCGCCGGCGGCGGCTATTACGGGCTGGACTGGTGGCGGGTGGGGCGCTTCCTCGTCTCCACCGACGATGCCTATGTCGCGGCCGACACCTCCGTGCTCGCCGCCAAGGTGGGCGGCCACATCGTCGGCATCGATGTCGCCGACAATCAGGCCGTGAAGGCGGGCGACGTGCTGGTGCGCATCGACCCGGTCGATTACGAGCTCGCGCTGAAGGCGGCGGACGGCAAGATCGCGACCCAGCAGGCCACCATCGACCGCTACGGCCAGCAGATCGTGGCGGGGCAGGCGAGTGTCGACCAGGCCAAGGCGCAGCTCGCCTCCGACCAGGCCGAGCTCCAGCGCGCCGAGGCCGAGCTGAAGCGCCAGCAGGAGCTCGCCAAGGACAGCTATGCCAGCCGCGCGACGCTGGAGACCGCCAGCGCCACCCGCGACAAGGCCAAGGCCGCGGTCGACGCCGCCGGCGCGGCGGTCACCGCCGCGCTCGCCAATATCGACGTGCTGAAGGCCCAGCGCACCGAGGCGCAGAGCCTGCTCGACGAATACCGCACCGCCCGCGACCAGCAGCAGCGCAATGTCGACTTCACCGTTATCCGCGCCCCGTTCGACGGGGTGGTGGGCAACCGCGCGGTGCAGCTCGGCCAGCTGGTGCAGGCCGGCACCCGCACCCTCGCGCTGGTGCCGATGGCACACGTCTATGTCGATGCCAACTTCAAGGAGACGCAGCTCGGCGAGCTGCATCCCGGCCAGAAGGTGGCGGTCGAGGTCGATGCCTATCCCGGGATCGACTTCGAGGGCCACGTCGCCAGCGTGTCGCCGGCGTCGGGCTCGGTGTTCAGCCTGCTGCCGCCCGAGAACGCCACCGGCAACTTCACCAAGATCGTGCAGCGCGTGCCGGTCCGGGTCGAGCTCGACCCGCAGGCCATCGCCCGCGCGCCGCTGCGGCCCGGCATGTCGGTGACCGCGACCGTCGACACCCGCGGCGCCTCCTGACGCCGCCGCCTCTCTCCCACAGGACACGCCGTCATGGCCGGAACCATCGCCGCCGGGGCTTCGACACCGCGCGCCGCCTCCTCCGAGGGGCGGCGCATGTTCGCCTTCCTGTGCATGGTGTTCGGCATGTTCATGGCGATCCTGGACATCCAGATCGTCTCGGCCTCGCTGTCGGAGATCCAGGCCGGCCTCGCCGCGTCCTCGGATGAAATATCCTGGGTGCAGACCAGCTACCTCATCGCCGAGGTGGTGATGATTCCGCTGTCGGGCTTCCTGTCGCGGGCGTTCTCGACCCGCTGGCTCTTCGTCGCCTCGGCGGTGGGCTTCACCACGATGAGCTTCATGTGCGCCACCGCGTCGAGCATCAACCAGATGATCGTCTACCGGGCGCTGCAGGGCTTCCTCGGCGGCGGCATGATCCCGACCGTGTTCGCCGCGGCCTATTCCATCTTCCCGCGCGAGAAGCAGTCGGTCATCTCCCCGCTGATCGGCCTCGTCGCGACGCTGGCGCCGACCATCGGGCCGACCATCGGCGGCTATCTCACCGACCTGTTCTCCTGGCACTGGCTGTTCCTGGTGAACATCCCGCCGGGCATCTTCGTCATCATCGCCACCGCGACGCTGGTGGATTTCGACGAGCCCGATCTCAGCCTGCTCGACCGGTTCGACTGGTGGGGGCTGCTGTTCATGGCCGGCTTCCTCGGCAGCCTGGAATTCGTGCTGGAGGAGGGGCCGACCAATGACTGGTTCGAGGACCGCGCCATCTTCGCCTTCGCCATTCTCGGGGCGGTTTCGGCGGTGGCGTTCTTCGCCCGGGTGTTCCTGGCGCGCGAGCCGGTGGTCGACCTGCGCGCCTTCGTGAACCGCAATTTCGCGGTGGGCTCGGCCTTCAGCTTCGTCGTGGGCATCGGCCTTTACGGCCTCACCTATCTCTACCCGCTCTATCTCGCCCGGGTGCGGGGCTATTCCGCGCTGATGATCGGGGAGACGATGTTCGTCTCCGGCCTCGCCATGTTCCTCACCGCGCCGCTGGCCGGGCGGCTGGTGGCGAAGGTCGATCCGCGGATGATGATCGCCTTCGGCTTCGCCGCCTTCGCGCTCGGCACCTGGCAGGTGACGGGCCTCACCAAGGACTGGGATTTCTGGGAGCTGCTGGTTCCGCAGATCCTGCGCGGCGTCGGCATCATGATGGCGATGATTCCCATCAACAACATCTCGCTCGGCACCCTGCCGCCGGCCCAGCTCAAGAACGCCTCCGGCCTGTTCAACCTGATGCGCAACCTCGGCGGCGCGGTCGGGCTGGCGCTGATCAACACGGTGCTGAACGACCGCTGGGACCTGCACCTCGCGCGGCTGCACGAGAATGTGCAGTGGGCCAGCGCCGCCGCGGTGGAGCGGCTCGATGCCATGACCGGCGCGCTTTCCGCGCTCGGCTCGGATGCCGAGGCCGCGGCGCTGAAGAAGCTCGCGGGGCAGGTGCGGGTGCAGGCGGAGGTGATGGCCTTCTCCGACGTCTTCCTCGTGCTTACGGTTCTGTTCGTGCTGCTGCTGTTCGCGTCCCCGCTGATGAGCCGGCCCGCGCGCGGTGGCGGCGGTGGCGGCGGCCACTGACCGCGAGCCCGATCGGGGGCTTGGGCGGACGGGGCCGGCA
>CAZIXP010000065.1:11055-20259 GCA_964543245.1 uncultured Starkeya sp. | reverse complement strand
CGCCGCGGCGCCCATGTCGTCGATCAGACGGTGGTCGTAGGTCAGGCCGGCGGCCTTGAACTTCGCGGCGTATTCGCTGTCGAAGATCTCCTGGAAGATGTCCTTGAAGCGGCCGTCATAGGCCTTCAGGATCGTGTTCTTGGTGGAGAGATACACCGGGTAGTTGCGCAGCAGGCCGTAATTGAGCGAGGCGCGGGCGAACTCGGCGATGGATTCGTCGATGTTGTACATCGCCATGGCGACGCCCGAGCCGGGCGACTTGTAGACCTCGTGCTCGATGACCGCGCCGTCCTCGCCGACGAACTTGATCGACAGCGTGCCCTTGCCGGGGAAGCGGAAGTCGGTGGCGCGGTACTGGTCGCCGAAGGCGTGGCGGCCGACAATGATCGGCTGGGTCCAGCCCGGCACCAGCCGCGGCACGTTCTTGCAGATGATCGGCTCGCGGAAGATCACGCCGCCGAGGATGTTGCGGATGGTGCCGTTCGGCGAACGCCACATCTTCTTGAGGTTGAACTCCTTCACGCGGCCTTCGTCCGGCGTGATGGTGGCGCATTTCACCCCGACGCCGACCCGCTTGATCGCCTCGGCGGCATCGATGGTGACCTGGTCGCCGGTGGCGTCGCGATTCTCCACGCTCAGGTCGTAATATTCGAGCGGCACATCCAGATAGGGGTGGATGAGCTTGTCCTTGATGTACTGCCAGATGATGCGGGTCATCTCGTCGCCGTCGAGTTCGACGACGGGATTCGCGACCTTGATCTTCGCCATGGTGTCACCTCGCGCGGACGCGGCTTGGTAAGGGGGCTTCGGCGCCGGTCCGCGCGGCCGGCGCCGGTGAGGGGGTGATATCGCGACGTCGCCCCGGTGGAAAGCACGGCGCGGGCCAACTTTAGGGCAAAGACCTCGCGCAGCCCGCCGCGAGGGGCGGTGACGGCCGCCGCAGGCTTCGCAAGCGCTCCTGCCGCAGCTATATGAGCGCAGCAGTGAGGAAACCGATGCCGGGCGCAGGAACCGACAGCACCAAGCCATGGTCCGAGGGCGGGCCGGTCGTCATTCTGGTCGAGCCGCAGCTTGGCGAGAACATCGGCTCGGCTGCGCGGGCGATGGGCAATTTTGGCCTGTCCCGCCTGCGGCTGGTCAATCCGCGGGAGGGCTGGCCCAATCCGAAGGCGGTCACCTTCGCCTCCGGGGCCGACCGCATCCTGGAGACGGCCGAGCTGTTCCCCGATGTGCGCGCCGCCGTCGCTGACCTGAACTTCGTCGCCGCCACCACCGCGCGCGACCGCGCCATGGCCAAGCCGGTGCTCGGCGCCGACGCCATGGCCGGGCAGATCGCCGGCCGGCTCGCCGCCGGGGAGGGCTGCGGCCTGTTGTTCGGCCGCGAGCGCACCGGGCTCTACACCGAGGAGGTCTCGCTCGCCGACGCCATCCTCACCTTGCCGGTGAACCCGGCCTTCGCCTCGCTCAATCTCGGCATGGCGGTGGCGATCATCGGCTATGAATGGTTCAAGCTGGCCTCGCAGGGCGCGCTGCCCTTCGCCCCGCCGGACCGCTCCCCGCTCGCCGACAAGGGCGACCTGTTCGCGTTCTTCGACCATATCGAGCGCGAGCTGGACGCGGCGCATTTCTTCCGCTCGCCGGAGAAGAAGCCCTCCACCATCCGCAACATCCGCAACATCTTCCACCGCGTCGGGCTGACCCGGCAGGACATCGCCACGCTGCACGGCATGGTGGTCGCGCTGGTGGAGGGCCGCGAAGGACGGGCGCAGCGCCAGTCCGCCAAGGCGGCGCGGGTGGCCGCGCGCGCGCAGGAGCCGGCGGCCGAGCCGGGCGAGGGCGTTTAGCTAGCGGCCCAACGCCGCCGGGCGATGGCGTCGCCTGGACGTTGGCCTTGCCACCGCGTCCGTCGGGTGGCCGGTGGAAGCGGGAACGTGGCGGGATCCGCTTGGAGGCCCGGCGCCGTCACGCCGTCGGCAGAGGGACGTGCTGGGTCGCCCATTTAAGGCTGGTCCCGGCCGTGCAGCTGATCACGACGTTTCCGCTGCTGGTCCCTACGCCTGAGATCGGGTCCGTCCCAACAACGGTTTTGCCGATGACGCTGTTCAGTGTGAGGCCCGTTCCCTGCTTGATATAGGAGACGCGCCACAGCGAACGATTATTGATGTCCAGGCGGGATGCGATCATGAGCTCGCCCGCCGTGTCGCGGGGTATGAGGGCGGTCGCCGAGGTCACGCTGGTGGCCGACCCATCCAGCAGCGTGGCGCCGCCGTGCAGCAGGGGGGACTGGTACGGATTGTACGGCGTCACCTCGCCAAGGCTGATCATGAAGCCGGCGACATAGACAGTGTGCCCGGCAGAGGCGCTGATCTGGCCGGCAGACAGCGCGTTTGCGGGCACCGCGCCGGTGTATTCGATCAATTTCCAGCGGGAGAGATCATCGTTGATGTTGCGGCTGTAGAGGGTACCGCTCGTCAGCGCCACGCGCAGATTCGGAGAAGTCCCTGCCGCGGCCAGGACCCACGCCCGAAGGCAGACCGGCAGGCCGCCGGCATCGAAGGGCGCGCCGTGGATTGGTATGGAAATGCCGGTTTCGCCGGTTGACGCTCCCGTCAGCTTGACGACCGCCGGGTTCGCCCCGACCGCCATGATCATTTCATCCGGCAGGGTGGCGCTGAAGGCGCTGGGGGTCGGCGGCACGATATCCTGTGCGGTCACGATCTCCACCGTGCCGCCGGCCGGGCTCGTCGACGACCAGTTGCCGATCACGTCCGGATTGCAGATGAGGTTTCGATTTCGGCGGACATTGGACGCATAGGCGGTCTCGCCCCGGCGCAGCAGATTGCCGCTCGCCTGGAGGCGGGAAATGTTGCCCGGCGGGCTTCCGAACACAAACCGGCCCACCAGGCCGTGGAGGTCCCGACTGGAGGTGGTGTCGGCATCCAGCACCTCGGCGTGGAGGACGCCGCCGGGATTTGCCGCGTACGGGCTTTCGTAGGTGGATGTGCCATTTTCCTCGGAGATGCGGACATTCGCCCCGAGGCGCCCCAGGCGCAGGGCGTATTGCTGCTGATCGCCGTAGGCTTTGATCCGTCCGGGAAGGTTGGATGCCCATCCGGTGGGAGGCTGGGTTTCCCAGCCCTGATAGATGACCGACCAGGACATGCCGAAGGTGTTGACGTAAAGGTTCGTCAGCGGCGCATCCGGCAGGGTCTGGATGATGGCTTCGCCGATCTGCTCAAACCGCGCATCAATCAGACGGCCATAGAACGAGGACGGTCGCTGCCCCGATGGAACGGTATAGTCATTGACCTGATAAATTCCATAGGGCGAAAACCCCAGATGGACGCGATGAATATTGACCTGAAAACCGCCGTAGTGATTGGAGATAAGGTAGCAGCCATAGATCATGCAGGCAAATACGCCCTGTATGCTCCCGCCCTGGAAAAAATAATCTTCCGTATTCCACAGGCAGTAAACACCGAACAGGCCGTACCATGAGCAATCATAGGATGTAACATGCCCGTTCGTGCTCTTCAGAAGAAGTCCAACCTTGACATTCTTCGTCGAGCAATTCCGGAAAACAGGCTGACTTGTACCCGTGACCGAAAATCCGCAGACCCCGTCTGAAAAGGCGCTGTAATTCGGCAGCTGCGAGGGGTCGGAAAGCCAGACGTCGGAGTTCGACAATGTCCAGACGTGGGGCCCCGACACTTTCAGATACTCGATGACGCCCCCACCATACATCGCGCTATTGATCTGGATGGCCGGCTTCAGATCGGTGAGGGTCGAGGGCACGAAATAGATTTCGGTGCCGGGGTTCGCGCTGTCCAGCCGGTCGGCGACGCCCGAGATGCGCCGGACGGACGAGGTGATGGTGTCGGTGATCTTGAACGTCGCTGCCGGCAGGTAGACGCCGCGGCCCTTTTGCGCGGCATAATTCCAGCACTTCTGAAGGGCGGTGGTGTCGTCGGTGACGCCGTCACCCTTGGCGCCGAACATGAAGGGGTTGGGCTCCTCCTCGACCAGTTCCCACCATCCCCCATTGGTGGCGGACTCGGTGCCGTTGGGAAGAAAGCGGTCGACGGAGCGAAATTTTCCGTCATGCGACGGTTCAGATGCCGTTCTTGCGTATCTCGACCATCCCCGATCAAATCCGGAATAATAACCGATCAGCCGCAGTGATACAGTATCGCTGTCAAAGCTTATCGATGAAGCATCACTGTTGCTGGGAACGTTAAGGAGAGAATCGACGATGGCAGCGACAGAGCTGTCGTCAGGCAGCGACATGTGATCCTCAAGAAGTCATATGAAGAATGATATGTTCTTGGGCGATGATATGCATCGTGGCATTTGCCTGCAAGCGGTATTTTTCTCTCGGAAATGCGCGATGTCTGCGGGATGTCATGTTGTCGCTTGGCGCCAGATGTCCCTTTAGAACAGCAAGGTGCTGCCGCAGGGGCGCGCAGGGCTTTCTGCCCGAACGTGACGCGCCGCCGTGCCGGGACGCCGCGCCCGCCCGCCGCTGTGGCTAACCCTTCGTTCACCCCCGCGCGCCACAATGACGCCGGGGTAGAGGGGGAGACCATGAGCGTCGCGACACTCCCGTCCGGCACTGAGCAGAGCATCCGCATCGGATCGGCCATCATGTCGTCGCCCGTGCCCGCCGCCGCGCCGCCGGCGCCCAAGGTTCTCGTGTTCGATTCCGGCGTCGGCGGGCTGTCGGTGCTGCGGGAGCTGCTGCGGGTGCGGCCGGATGCCCGCTTCGTCTATGCCGCCGACGACGCCGCCTTTCCCTATGGCCGGCTCGACGAGGCCGCCGTGCTTGCCCGCGTCCTCGCGGTGATGGAACAGCTCATCGCCGAACAGGCGCCCGACGCGGTGGTGATCGCCTGCAACACCATCTCGACCGTGGTGCTGCCGGCGCTGCGGGCGCGCTACCCCATGCCCTTCGTCGGCACGGTGCCGGCCATCAAGCCGGCCTGCGCCGCCTCGCTGAGCCGGCGCATCAGCGTGCTGGCGACGCCCGGCACGGTGAAGCGGGACTACACCCAGGCGCTGATCCGCGATTTCGCCGGCGGCTGCGAGGTGACGCTGGTCGGCGCCGCGGGCCTTGCCGGGCTTGCCGAGCGGGCCATGGCGGGTGAGCCGGTCACAGATGCCGTTATTGCCGCCGAGATCGGCCCCTGCTTCGTCGGCGAGGGCGCGGCGCGCACCGATGTGGTGGTGCTGGCCTGCACCCATTATCCCCTGCTGCTGGACCGCATGGCGGCGCTGGCGCCCTGGCCGGTGCGCTGGATCGACCCGGCGCCCGCCATTGCCCGCCGGCTGGCCAGCCTGATCGGCCCGCCCCCCGCCGCTGCGCCGGAGGCGGCGGCGCCGCCGGTCCGGCTGCTCTCGACCGCCCACCCGCTGGATGCCGGCCTCGTCGGGCGCATCACCGGTGCCGCCGCGGCGCCGGGCGAGGTGCTCGCCCCGCTCGCGCTCTCGGCCTGAGCCGGCGGGCCCGGCGCTGTCTCCCGCCGACGGCCCGCCACCTCCGCATCGCGCGCGGCCGATCTTCCCGGCCTGCCGTGCGCCGGCCGTGTTCGCCTTGCCATCATCGCCCGCCGACGCAGCGTCAGCGGCGCCGGGGCGGATGCAGGGAGAGACAGGGTGGCGGAACGGATGCGCGCAGGCGCGGGAATGGTCGGGCTCAGCCGCCGGCTCGTGCTGGCCGGGCTGGGCGCCAGCCTCGCCGGGGGCCTCGCCGCGGCGCAGTCGGCCCGGCAGCCCTTCCCGGCCTGGGTCGAGAGCTTCCGCGCCCAGGCCCGGGCCAAGGGCATTTCCGATGCCGTCTATGACCGGGTGATGGGCGGGGTGACGCCCGACACCTCGGTCTATGCCCGCGACAGCGCCCAGCCGGAATTCCGCGAGCAGCTCTGGCAATATCTCAACCGGCGGATTTCGGAATGGCGCATCCGCACTGGTATCGCGGCCTACAAGGCCAATGCCCGGCTGCTGAAGAAGCTGGAAGCCGATTTCGGCGTCGCCCCCGACATATTGCTTGGGCTGTGGGGCATGGAGAGCGCCTTTGGCGAGCTCGTCACCGACCCCGACCACATGAAGCCGGTGTTCAATTCGCTCGCCGCGCTGGCCTGGGGCGAGGAGCGCCGCCGGCGCTACTGGGAGACCGAGCTGATCAACGCCCTCGCCATCGTGCAGCGCGGCTGGGGCACGCCGCAGGCCATGCTGGGCTCCTGGGCCGGGGCGATGGGGCACACCCAGTGGATGCCGGAAGTCTGGCTCAATCTCGGCATCGACTATGACGGCGACGGCCGCGTCTCGCCCTATGAGGTCGGCGATGCGCTGGCCGGCACCTCGCGCTACCTGCTGAAGCGCGGCAGCTATCAGCGCGGCGTGCCGTGGGGCTTCGAGGTCTCCATGGAGGGCGTGCCGGGCAAGCTCGCCGACGAGCGCACGGCGCGGCCGGTGGAGGCGTGGGCGGGCCTTGGCGTGAAGCCGGCGGCGGGCGGGCGCTTCTCCCACCCCAAGGCGGTGGCGCGGCTCTGGGCGCCCGTGGGCGCCGACGGGCCGGCCTTCCTGCTGACGAAGAACTTCTATGCCGTGAAGTCCTACAACCCCTCAATGAACTACGCGCTGGCGGTGTGCCATCTCGGCGACCGGGTGCTGGGGGAGGGGCCGTTCGTCACCCCGTTCCCCGGCGGCGAGCGCCCGCTCACGCTTGCCGAGGTGCAGGAGGTGCAGAGGCGCCTCACCGCCGCCGGCTTCGACACCGGCGGCACTGACGGGCGGGTCGGCAACATGACGATGCAGGCGGTGCGGGACTTCCAGCAAAAGGCGGGAATCGCCCCGGCAGACGGCTATGCCGGGCTTGCGGTGCTGCAGGCGCTGCGGGGGCGGTGAGGCCGGCGGGCCGTGCGGAGAGGGCCCCTCATTTGCAGGTCGGGCCGATGATCTCGTAGCGCGAGGCCTTCTCGAACTGCGCCACACCGGCGCGATCGGCATGGGCCGGCACGATCGCCGTGCGTGGAACGGTGTTGCCGCTGCTGTCGCTGCGCAGATAGGCGACGGTGACGCTGGCGTCGCAGTTGCTGCTGCACACCAGATTGGAGTTCCAGCTATCGACCACCGTGCCGCAATTGACGGCGCAGGACGAACCATCCCGGTTGACCGGCGTGCATTTTCCGCTGCCGGCCTCGGCCCCGCCCGCGGCGGCGGCCGGCTTCGGCGGCTTGGCGACCGGCACGGCGGGGGTCGGCGCGGGCTGCGACGACTGCGCCTGCTGGGCCTTTCTGGCCCGTTCGGCCTCCGCCGCCCGCTGCGCCTCGCTGGCGCGGGCCTCGGCGCTCACCCGCGCGGCCAGGGCGTCCGCCCGCTCCTTGGCCGCCAGCGCCATGGCGATGCAGCGCTTCTCGGTGTCGAAGGCCCGGAAGGCGATCGCCTTGCAGCGCTCGTTCGGCGTCTTGCAGCCGGGGTCGCGGTCGATTCCCTGCAG
Organism: uncultured Starkeya sp.; assembly: GCA_964543245.1. Classification (GTDB taxonomy): domain Bacteria; phylum Pseudomonadota; class Alphaproteobacteria; order Rhizobiales; family Xanthobacteraceae; genus Ancylobacter. Next base: position 12,764 of record CAZIXP010000065.1, on the reverse strand, counting down.
CGTCGCGATGACCCCCTGCTTGCAGGCGATCGCGGCGTCGATCTGCTGCTGGATCTCCGCCGCCTCGCGATTGACCTCCTCCTGCGTGGTCGCGCGGCCGTGGGCGGTCGCCAGGGCGAGGAGGCCCATCGCCATCGCCAGCACCGCGCCGGGGCGGCGGGCCGATTGAAGGAAGGCGCACACGGCGGGCATGATGGCTCCGGCAGGAACGGGCGTGACGGTGCGGCATAGGTTAATGGGTATGGCCACACCGGCAAGCGAAGCTTTGGCCGGCGGGCCGGCAGGGATGCGGCAGCACCCGTGCGCTCCGTGACGGGCGCATGACCGCCGGCCTTGACCTTGCCGCGCTTTGCGCCTATGCCGCCCCCCTCGCCGGGCGGTCACACGCTCGGCGATGTGTTTCACGCACCCGTGGTCCCGGTTCGGCGCGTTCGAACGGGGCCTGTCGCCCTCGATGAGGGAACAGGAGGGGGCGCGATCCAACCCGCAACCTTCTGCGAAGAGGACCAGCGCAATGAGCAAGCGCGTCTCGGCCAAGCATAAACTCGATCGCCGCATGGGCGAGAACATCTGGGGCCGTTCCAAGAGCCCCATCAACAAGCGTGAATACGGCCCCGGCCAGCACGGCCAGCGCCGCAAGGGCAAGCTGTCCGACTTCGGCGTGCAGCTGCGCGCCAAGCAGAAGCTGAAGGGCTACTACGCCTCCATCGGCGAGAAGCAGTTCTACGCCGTCTATGTCGAGGCCTCCCGCCTGAAGGGCGACACCGGCGCCAACCTGATCGGCCTGCTCGAGCGTCGCCTCGACGCCGTGGTCTATCGCGCCAAGTTCGTGCCGACCCCCTTCGCCGCGCGCCAGTTCGTCAGCCACGGCCACGTCAAGGTCAATGGTCGCCGGGTCAACATCCCGAGCTACCAGGTGAAGATCGGCGACGTGATCGAGGTGAAGGAAGCCTCCCGCCAGATGGTGCTGGTGCTCGAGGCGATCGCCTCCGGCGAGCGCGACGTCCCGGACTATCTCGAGGTCGACCACGCCAAGCTGACCGCCAAGTTCACCCGCGTTCCCGAGCTGAACGAGGTGCCCTATCCGGTCGTGATGGAGCCGAACCTCGTCGTCGAATATTATTCGCGCTGATCGTCCGGTGCGGTCGGATCATCCACCCGACCGCACCGACCAGCCACACGGAAAAGCCGCCCCGAGGGGCGGCTTTTTTGTTGGCGCGGGGAATGGCGGCCAGCTTGCACCCGGGCAGGATTCAGACGTCGCGGGACCAGCCGATGCGGTAGATGCGCCCGGTCTGCGCCCCCTCGACGCTGCGGGCATAGCCCAGCGCCACCTCCGCCGCCGGAACCGCCTTGTAGCCGCGGAAATACGGGCCATAGGACGGCAGAGATTCCTCAAGGACGGTGGGGCTCACCGCATTGATCCGCAGCCCCCGCGGCAGCGCGATCGCCGCGCCATGCACGAAGCCATCGATGCCGCCATTGGTCAGCGCCGCCGAGACCCCCTCGCGGATCGGATCGTCGTTCAGCAGCCCGCTGGCGCCGAAGCGGAGCGTCGCGCCGCCCACGCGCCGGTCGAAGACGCGCACGCTGTCGGTGAGCGAGCCGTAGGTGACGACGATCGGGACGCCGCCCACGACGTCGTTCACGACCTCGTGCCAGTGGAGGATCCGCAGCGGGTAGGCCCGGGCCTCGCCGCCGATCACGAC
>CAZIXP010000065.1:0-11045 GCA_964543245.1 uncultured Starkeya sp. | reverse complement strand
GCCGTCGCGGATGTGCTTCATCCCCAGCAGCACCAGATTCACCTGTCCCATCAGCTTGTTACGCAGGCCCAGCTCGAAAGAGCCGGCGGTGAAGTCCTCTAACGCGCCGAAGGTCACCTTGCCGGAGGCGCAGATCACCGCGTCGAACGGCCCGACGGCGGCGTAAAGCTTCTCGATCGAGGCGGGGTCGGCGATATCGGCGTGGATGTCGCCGCTGCTGCGGCCGACCCGCACGATCTCGTGGCGCGCTGACAGCTCGGCGTCGACGGCGCGGCCAATGGTGCCGCTGGCCCCGACCAGGATGATCTTCATGACGTCTCCTCCTCCCGCGGCCCGCTGGCCCCGCCAGGACCGCCCAAAACAAAACGGGGCGCCTTGCGGCACCCCGTCGGAAACCCGGCCTGCGCCGCCCTCAGGCGGTGGCGCGGCCCATGACCGGCACGCCCTTCTCCTCCAGCAGCGCCTGCAGCTCGCCGGCCTGGAACATCTCGCGGACGATATCGCAGCCGCCCACGAACTCGCCCTTCACGAAGATCTGCGGGATCGTCGGCCAGTTGGTGTAGTCCTTGATTCCCTGACGGATTTCGTCGGAATCGAGAACGTTGATGCCCTTATAGTCGACGCCGATGTGGTTCAGGATCTGCGCGACCTGGCCGGAGAAGCCGCACATCGGGAACTGCGGCGTGCCCTTCATGAAGACGACGACGTCGTTGCTCTTCACCTGGCTGTCGATGAAATCGCGAATGCTCATGGTCTCTACCCCTGGCAGATGATGTAAGCGGCGGGCGGGCCGCGCCGTTCAGTCCGGTACGCTGGTCTGCAGGGCGAGCGCGTGGAGCACGCCGCCCATCTGACCCTTCAGTGCCGCATAGACCATCTGGTGCTGCTGCACCCGGCTCTTGCCGCGGAAACTTTCCGAGATCACCGTGGCGGCATAGTGATTGCCGTCCCCGGCCATGTCGCGGATCGTCACCTCGGCGCCGGGAAGGCCTTCCTTGATCATGCGCTCGATGTCGATGGCATCCATCGCCATGGTCCGTCCCCCCTCACATCAGGCCCGCGCCCATATAGATGGGCAGCCAGGCCTCGTGCCGCTCGCGCAGCGCGTCCACCATAATTGGGCGCTCGCCGGGCAGATTCAATCGGTCTCCGCCAGTCACGCCGATCTTGGTCAGCGGCACGCCCGCGGCCTCGGCGCGCTTGATGATCGCGCCCTTGCCGCTGGCGCAGGTGACGATGTAGCGGGCCTGGTCCTCGCCGAACCACCACGCCACCGGCACGACGCCGGCGGGCGGGGCGGTGAGGGTCGCTCCGATGCCGGAGGCGAGCGCCATCTCGGTCACTGCCACCAGCAGGCCACCATCGGAGATATCGTGAACCGCCGCCACCAGCCCGTCCTCGATCAGCCCGCGCACGAAGTCGCCGTTGCGGCGCTCCACCGCCAGATCGACCGGCGGCGGGGCGCCGTCCTCGCGGTCGAGAATCTCGGCGAGGAAGGCGGACTGGCCGAGCCAACCCCGGGTCTCGCCGACCAGCAGGATGGTTTCGCCGGAATCCTCGAAGCCGATGCCGACCGACTTCGCCACGTCGTCGAGCACGCCGACGCCGCCGATCGTCGGGGTCGGCAGGATGGCGCGGCCGAAGGTCTCATTGTACAGGCTGACATTGCCCGACACGACCGGGAAATCGAGCGCGCGGGCCGCCTCCGAGATGCCCTTCAGGCAGCCGACAAGCTGGCCCATGATCTCCGGCTTCTCGGGATTGCCAAAATTCAGGTTGTCGGTGAGGGCCAGCGGGCGGGCGCCGACCGCGACGAGGTTGCGCCAGGCTTCCGCCACCGCCTGCTTGCCGCCCTCGAACGGGTCGGCCTCGCAATAGCGCGGGGTGACGTCGGTGGTCATGGCCAGCCCCTTGGGGCCGTTCTTCACCCGCACGACGGCCGAGTCGCCACCGGGCCGCTGCACCGTGTTGTTCAGGATCAGGTGGTCGTACTGCTCCCAGATCCAGCGCTTGGAGGCAAAATCCGGCGAGGCGATCAGCCGCTCGAGAATGCCGGGCACGGTGTGGTTGATGTCCAGCGTGGCCGGGTCGATCGGCGCCTTTTTCGGCGTCTCCACCCAAGGGCGGTCATAGAGCGGGGCCTCGTCGCCCAGCTCCTTGATCGGAAGGTCGGCGACCACCTCGCCCTTGTGCGTGACGACGAAGCGCAGCGTGTCGGTGGTGTAGCCGACGATGGCGAAGTCGAGCCCCCATTTGCGGAAGATCGCCTCGGCCTGCTCTTCCTTGCCCGGCGCGATGACCATGAGCATGCGCTCCTGGCTCTCGGAGAGCATCATCTCATAGGCGCTCATGCCCTCTTCGCGGCAGGGCACGTTGTCGAGGTTCAGCTCGATGCCGAGATCGCCCTTGGCGCCCATCTCGACGGCGGAGCAGGTGAGTCCCGCCGCGCCCATGTCCTGGATCGCGACGACGCAGCCCGCTTCCATGATCTCGAGGCAGGCCTCCAGCAGCAGCTTCTCTGCGAAGGGGTCGCCGACCTGCACGGTGGGGCGCTTCTCCTCCGCCCCCTCGCCGAATTCGGCGGAGGCCATGGTGGCGCCGTGGATGCCGTCCCGGCCGGTCTTGGAGCCGAGATAGACCACCGGCAGGCCGACGCCGGTCGCCTTGGCGTAGAAGATCTTGTCGGCTTCGGCGAGGCCGACCGCCATCGCGTTGACGAGGCAGTTGCCGTCATAGCGGGTGTGGAAGCCGACGAGGCCGCCGACGGTGGGCTCGCCGAAGGAATTGCCATCGCCGCCGATGCCCGCCACCACGCCGGCAACCAGATGGCGGGTGCGCGGGTGGGTGGGGTCGCCGAAGCGCAGCGCGTTCAGCGCCGCGATGGGGCGGGCGCCCATGGTGAACACGTCGCGCAGAATGCCGCCCACCCCGGTGCCGGCGCCCTGGTAGGGCTCGATATAGGAGGGGTGGTTGTGGCTCTCCATCTTGAACACGGCGGCGAGGCCGTCGCCAATGTCGATGACGCCGGCATTCTCGCCCGGCCCCTGGATCACCCACGGCGCCTTGGTGGGCAGCCCGCGCAGGTGCAGGCGCGAGGACTTGTACGAGCAGTGCTCGTTCCACATCGCCGAGAAGATGCCGAGTTCGGTGAAGCTCGGCTCGCGCCCGATGAGCTGGAGGATGCGGGCGTACTCATCCGGCTTCAGGCCGTGCTCGGCCACGAGTTCCGGCGTGATCTTCGGTTCGTTGGGGATCATGCGACCGCCATCATCAAGGTTTGCACGGGGGTGGAAGCCGGCGGCGGGATCAGGCCCGCTCCAGCACGCCCGCGAGGCTTTCGAACAGGGCACGGCCGTCGGTGGGACCGATGAGCGGATCGACGTGGTTTTCCGGGTGCGGCATCAGGCCGAGCACGTTGAGCTTCTCGGAGACGATGCCGGCGATGGAATTGGCGGCCCCGTTCAGCACCTGCTCGTCATCACGCTGGCCGGAGGTGGTGACGTAGCGGAACACAACGCGCCCCTCTCCTTCGAGCCGCTTCAGCGTCTCGACATCGGCGGTGTAGTTGCCCTCGCCATGCGCCACCGGGAAGCGCACGATGCTGCCCTTGGCGTATTTGCGGGTGTAGGGGGTGTCGATGCGCTCGACCCGCAGCCGCGCCTCGCGGCAGATGAAGCGCAGCCGCGCGTTACGCACCAGCACGCCCGGCAGCAGGCCGCTTTCGCAGAGGATCTGGAAGCCGTTGCAGATGCCCAGCACCAGCCCGCCGCGGGCGGCATGGGCGCGCACCGCGTCCATGATGGCGGCGCGGGCGGCGATCGCCCCGCAGCGCAGGTAGTCGCCATAGGAGAAGCCGCCCGGCAGCACCACGAGGTCGGTGCCGGCGGGCAGGGCGGTGTCGGCATGCCAGACCATGGTCGGACGCGAGCCGGACACCAGCTCCAGAGCCCGGGCGACATCGCCCTCGCGATTGGAGCCGGGGAAGACGATGACGGCAGCTTTCATGATGGCGTCAGCCCAAAAACTCGACGCGGTAGCTCTCGATGACCGTATTGGCCAGCAGCTTCTCGCAGGCTTCCTTGAGGACCGAGTCGGCCTTGGAGGGGTCGGCGACGTCGAGCTCGATGTCGAAGACCTTGCCCTGGCGGACGCTGCCGATGCCGTGGACGCCGAGCGAGCGCAGGGCGCCTTCGATTGCCTTGCCCTGAGGGTCGAGCACGGCGGACTTCAGGGTGACGAGGACACGCGCCTTCATGGATCTGGCCTTCTGGAATGCGCCTTATGCAGAAAACAGAAGCGGGGGCGCTCGTGCCCCCGCCTAGCATCGGATCGGCCGAGGCTCAACGCCTCACTTCTCGGGTTCGGCCTTGACCAGAACCGGGCCGCCGCCTTGCGCCCGCTCATTCTCGGACATGATGCCGAGCCGGCGCGCCACTTCGGAATAGGCCTCGACCAGACCGCCCATGTCGCGGCGGAACCGGTCCTTGTCCAGCTTGTCGTTCGACTTGATGTCCCAGAGCCGGCACGAATCGGGGCTGATCTCGTCAGCGACCACGATCCGCATCATGTCGTTCTCCCACAGCCGGCCGCACTCCATCTTGAAGTCGACGAGACGGATGCCGACGCCGAGGAAGAGCCCGGACAGGAAGTCGTTGACGCGGATCGCCAGCGCGATGATGTCGTCGATTTCCTGGGTGGTGGCCCAGCCGAACGCCGTGATGTGCTCTTCCGAGACCATCGGGTCGTTGAGCTGATCGTTCTTGTAGTAGAACTCGATGATCGAACGGGGGAGGGCGGTGCCTTCCTCGATGCCGAGGCGGGTCGAGAGCGAGCCGGCCGCGACGTTGCGGATGACGATCTCGAGCGGAATGATCTCCACCTCGCGGATCAACTGCTCGCGCATGTTGAGCCGCTTGATGAAATGGGTCGGCACCCCGATCTCGTTCAGCTTCAAGAAGACGTATTCCGAGATCCGGTTGTTCAGCACACCCTTGCCGTCGATGACGTCATGCTTCTTGTTGTTGAAGGCAGTGGCGTCGTCCTTGAAGTGCTGGATCAAAGTGCCGGGCTCGGGGCCTTCGTAAAGGACCTTTGCCTTACCTTCATAAATGCGGCGGCGGCGGCTCATGGGTGGGTACCGTCGGTTGAGGAAATCCATCGTGCCGGGGCTCCGGTTGTGACTGGTCCACGGCTCGGGGCGCCGAGTGTCCACGCGGCCTGACGTGCTCCGTCGATTCGTGTCGCAACGCACAAGCGCCCGCTACCGGACACTAACCGATCGTCGGGCCGTATACAACGCGATGCCATGGAGCGCGAGCCTTGGCTGTGCATGCCTTCCGCCTGCCGGACGCATGCCTGACGAGCCGATGGCGGGCGGCGTCATATTGACGTAGGGACGTGCCGTCATGACCAGTGCCGTTGATTTGGGTACCGGCACGCGATAATCAAGCCGCCAATCCGGCGGACGCACAGGGGGGCAGCCATCATGAGCACGTTCGACAAGCGCGAAGAAGGCTTCGAAGCTCAGTATGCGCATGACGAGAAGCTGCGCTTCAGGGCTCACGCGCGCCGCAACCGCGCGCTCGGCCTGTGGGCGGCCGAGAAGCTGGGCCTCTCCGGCGACGAGGCGGCGGCCTATGCCGTCTCGCTGGTCGAGGCCGACCTCGAGGAAGCCGGCGACGAGGACGTCTACCGCAAGCTGCGCACCGATTTCGACGCCAAGGGCCTCGACATCTCCGAGCACCGCATCCGCCGCACCATGGACGAACTGCTCGCCGAGGCGGTCACGTCGATCAAGAACGAGGGCTGAGCCGCCCCGGGCCCGCCCGGCGGCAAGCCCGGCCTCCACCGGCCACTGCCGGGGCCGCCCCGTGGGTCGGCGCGGACCGCGTGTCCCGCCTCATTCTGCCAACCGACGGGCGGTTTGCCCGTGGCGCCACTGGCGATGCAACCGGGCTTTCCCCATTTCGTTGATCAGGTGCCGTGGCGACAGCCGCGCGCAACCAGGGTCCGGCATGACGCAGGTCGTGTGGAGGAAAGCGCGATGAAACTCACGAAATCACTGATGCTCGCCGTCGGCATGTCGCTGGCTGGCACCGTCAGCGCGATGGCCTGGCCGGCGACGACCACCACCAGCAGCAATGTGCGCAGCGGACCCGGGACGAATTTTCGCGTCGTGGCGACGCTGCCGCCGGGCGCGCGGGTGGATGTCGGCTCCTGCGCCGGCGGGTGGTGCCGCACCAGCATGGGCTTCATTGCTGCCGGCCTGCTCGGGCGTGGCGGCGGCACCCGCGTGGTGGTGCAGCCCTCCTACATCTATCCCGCGCCGCCGCCCGTCGTTGTCGGCATCGGCGGCTATTGGGGTGGCCCCGGCTACTGGGGCGGTCCGGGCTATTGGGGACCCGGCTACTGGGGCGGCCCGCGCGGCGGCTCGTGGCGCGGCGGCTACGGGGGTCCCGGTCCGGGCTGGGGCGGGCGTCCCGGCTGGGGCGGCGGTGGCTGGGGCGGCCGGCCCGGCTGGGGCGGCGGCTGGGGTGGACGTGGCTGGCGCTGATGCCTGAATGCGTGGGAGACCGGCCGATGGGCGGGTCTCCCTGACGCGCAGGCCGAACCGGGCGGCCGCGGCTCAGCTGTGCCCGAACACCCGCCGGAAGATGGTGTCGACATGCTTGAGGTGGTAGCCGAGATCGAATTTCTCGGCGATCTCTTCCGCGCTCAGATAGCGGCGCACATCCGGATCGGCGGTCAGCAGCGCCTGGAATTCGCCTTCCCCGCGCCAGACCGGCATGGCGTTGCGCTGCACAAGACGGTAGGCGTCCTCGCGGGCGGCGCCCTTCTGGGTCAGCGCCAGCAGCACGCGCTGGGAGTGAACCAGCCCGCCCAGCCGGTCGAGGTTCTTCTGCATGGTCTCGGGGTAGATCACCAGCTTCTCGATCACCCCGGCAAGCCGGTTCAGGGCGAAATCGAGCGTCACCGTCGCGTCCGGGCCGATCATCCGCTCGACCGAGGAATGGGAGATGTCGCGCTCGTGCCAGAGCGCCACGTTCTCCAGCGCCGGCGTCACCATGCCCCGCACCAGCCGGGCGAGGCCGGTGATGTTCTCCGTCAGCACCGGATTGCGCTTGTGCGGCATGGCCGAGGAACCCTTCTGGCCGGCGGAGAAGAACTCCTCGGCCTCCAGCACCTCGGTGCGCTGGAGATGGCGGATTTCCGTCGCCACCCGTTCCATCGAGGAGGCGACCACGCCGAGCGCCGCGAAATAGGCGGCGTGGCGGTCGCGCGGGATCACCTGGGTCGAGACCGGCTCGACCTTGAGCCCCATCTTCGCCGCCACATACTCCTCAACCCGCGGGTCGATCTGGGCGAAGGTGCCGACGGCGCCCGAGATGGCGCAGGTCGCGACTTCCTCGCGCGCGGCGACGAGCCGGGCGCGGTTGCGCTGGAACTCGGCATGGGCCTGGGCCAGCTTGAGCCCGAAGGTGGTGGGCTCGGCGTGGATGCCATGCGAGCGGCCGATGGTCGGCGTCAGCTTGTGCTCGAAGGCCCGGGCCTCCAGCGCCTTGAGCAGCCGGTCGGTGTCGGCGATCAGGATGTCGGCGGCGCGCACGAGCTGCACCGACAGGCAGGTGTCCAGCACATCCGAGGAGGTCATGCCCTGGTGGACGAAGCGCGCCTCCGGCCCCACGATCTCGGCGAGGTGGGTGAGGAAGGCGATGACGTCGTGCTTCACCTCCGCCTCGATGGCGTCGATCCGGGCGACGTCGAAGGTGGCGTCCCTGGCCTTCTCCCAGATGGTCGCCGCCGCCTCCTTCGGCACGACGCCCAGCTCGGCGAGGGCGTCGGTGGCGTGGGCCTCGATCTCGAACCAGATGCGGAAGCGGGTCTGAGGCTCCCAGATGGCGGCCATTTCAGGACGGGTATAGCGCGGGATCACGGGCGGCTCTTTCGGCAGGAGAGGATGGCCGGGGCTCTAGCAGATCGGCAGGAGCCCGACAAATGCCGGGCACCCTTGACCCTCCCGCGGTGCCGGTTCAGCCCGTCGCCGGGAAGCCGAGCCGCTCGAACCGGTGGACGTCGATGTCCTGGTGGCACACGCAGTAATATTGCCGTGCGATGTCCTCGATCAGCTGGCTGCGGGCGAGCCGCGGACCGGGGATGTGGCGCTCGATCCACCGGTCGGGAATGCTGAGCACCATGCCGGCCTCCAGCCGGCACAGGATTCGTCTGAGTTCGTCGCCGTTCACGCCGTTTTCCACGCCGCCTCCATTCCCCAAACGCTGCCGCACCGATGGCGGCGGTCAGACCATCTCGCCCCGCGCCAGCGCCGCCGCCTCGCGGATGGCGGCGATATGGCCGGCATAGGCCTCCGCACCCCCGCGCAGCACGCTGGAGCCGGCCACGAACACGCTCGCCCCGGCCGCCGCGCAGGCCCCGGCATTGTCCGGCCCCACCCCGCCATCGACCTCGATGACGATGGGCCGATCCGCGATCATCGCCTTCACCTCCGCGACCTTGTCGAGCATCGGCGCCAGGAAGGCTTGCCCGCCAAAGCCGGGATTGACCGTCATCACCAGCACGAGATCGACGAGATCGAGCACATGGGCGACGGCCGCGGCGGGCGTGGCAGGATTGAGCGCGACGCCCGCCTTGCAGCCGAGCGCCCGCACCGCCTGCAGCGAGCGGTGCAGATGCGGCCCGGCCTCGGCGTGGACGGTGATGTGGTCGGCGCCGGCCTTCGCGAACGCCTCGAGATAGGGATCGACCGGCGCGATCATCAGATGGACGTCGAAGGTGCGGGCGCTGAGCGGGCGCAGGGCCCGTACCACCTCCGGCCCGAAGGAGATGTTCGGCACGAAATGGCCGTCCATCACGTCCAGATGGATCCAGTCGGCGCCGGCGGCGTCCAATGCCCGCACCTCCTCGCCGAAACGGGCGAAATCGCTGGCGAGAATCGAGGGGGCGATGATGAGCGGCGCGAAGGACATGTGGTTCCTATCCCGGATGCAGGGGGTGTCGCCTGGCGGATGATCCGCCTAGCAGGGGATTCCCGCCGCGGCAATCGGCGCAACGGCCCTCAGCGGCCCCAGCGGTCGCGCCAGGCCGGCAGCGCCCCCGCTACCGGCAGGGCGGTGGCCTCGAACACGCCGCGCGCGCAGGCCCGCGCCAGCGCATCCACCGCCGCGACGCCGAGCCAGGTCATGTCGGCGATCGGGTCGGCGAGGGGGCGCTTGCCGGTGGCGGCCACGAACACCGTGTCGCCGTCGAGCGGGGTGTGGACCGGCCAGATCGCCCGCGCCAGCCCGTCATGGGCCATGACGGCGAGCCGCCTGCACTGCGCCTTGGTCAGCGCGGCATCGGTGGCGACGACGGCGATGGTGGTGTTGGCGCCGGTCTGCACGCCCTTGATGATGGGGCAGAGCGTCGGTGGGGGAAGCGGCGAGGGCAGGCCCAACCCGCCGAATTCGCCGTCGCGCTCGAACGGCGCCGCCCAGAAATGCGGGCCTTCACCGACCGTGACAGATCCCACCGCGTTCACCGCGACCACGGCGCCGACCGTGTGGCCCGCCGCCGAGACGCTGGAAGCCGAGCCCAGCCCGCCCTTCAGCCGCGCGGTCGTGGCACCCGTGCCGGCCCCCACGCTGCCCAGCGCGAACGCGTGCCCGGCCGCCTCCGCCGCGGCATGGCCGAGCTCGCGATACGGCGGAAAGCGGCCCCATGCCTTGTCGCCGCCGTTGAGCAGGTCGAACAGCACGGCGCCGGGCACGATCGGCACGCGCGCGGTGCCGACGGCAAAGCCGATGCCGTGACCGGCGAGAAACGCCATCACCCCGGTGGTGGCATCGATGCCGAAAGCCGAGCCGCCGCTGAGGGTTAGCGCATGGACAGCGCCCACCGTGCTGTCCGGCGCGAGCAGGTCGGTCTCCCGCGTGCCGGGCCCGCCGCCGCGCACATCCACCGAGGCGACGGCCGGATCGTCGAACAGCACGGCGGTGACGCCGGAGGCGAGGGCGAGGTCGGTGGCGTTGCCGACGCGGACGCCGTCGACATCGGTGATGAGATTGCGCATGGGAACCTCCCCGGATTTCCTATCACATCCGGGCGATGGGCGGGCGCGACGCATTGCGCGGAACCGCCGCCTCGTGCTCTTGGAAGGCCATCGCAGCGGACGAGGTGCTCGAACGACATGATGGCCGCACGCCATGGCTGACGTTACGATTCCGGCGGCGTTCGTCGCCGGCCTGGCCAGCTTCGCCTCGCCCTGCGTCCTGCCGCTGGTGCCGCCCTACCTGTGCTACCTCGCCGGCACGAGCCTGGACCAGATCACCCACAAGGCCCCGACCGACGCCGCGGCGCGGCGGACGCTGGCGGCGGCGCTGGTTTTCGTCGCCGGTTTCTCCACCGTCTTCGTCACGCTGGGAGCCGGGGCTTCGGTGCTGGGCGGCTATCTCCGGCTTTACGCGCAGGAGCTGGCGATCGTCGCCGGCATCTCCATCCTGTTGATGGGTCTACATTTTCTCGGGGTGTTCCGGTTCGGCTGGCTGGTGCGGACCAAGCGGGTGCATGTCGACGCCCCGGTCGGGCTGGGGGGCGCCTATCTGATGGGCCTCGCCTTCGCCTTCGGCTGGACCCCCTGCATCGGCCCGGTGCTGGCGGCGATCCTGGCGGTGGCGGCCTCCGAACAGACCTTGACCCGGGGTGCGGGGCTTCTCGCCATCTATTCCGCGGGCCTCGGGGTGCCGTTCCTGCTGGTGGCGGCGGCGGCGCGGCCGGCGCTGGGGCTGCTGGTCCATGCGCGGCGCTATCTCCCGATGGTGGAGAAGGCGATGGGGGGCCTGCTGGTGCTCACCGGTATCGGGTTCCTCTCGGGCTGGATCGCGCAGGCGAGCTTCTGGCTGCTGGAGACCTTTCCGCTGCTGTCCCGGCTGGGCTGATCCCCCCTCAGGGCACGTGACCGGTCGGTGCGGTGAGGTGGACGTTGAGACCGATGGCGGCCGTTCCCGCCGGTCCCGCGTCCATCCACGGCGCCGCCGCGGACGCGCCGGCGC
>CAZIXP010000064.1:0-20758 GCA_964543245.1 uncultured Starkeya sp. | reverse complement strand
CCGGATACGCTCCAGGTTGTTGTTTTGCCGCATTTTCTTCACGCGAACCGGAATCCGCTTCGCTCGAAAATGCTCTGGCGCTGCGCCGCTTCGGAGCGGTGGAGAGGGGCGGCGGCCGGGGCGCCGCGCAGCGCCAGCCGACCGCCGCCGTAGCGGGAGGCCTCGATGCGCGGTGCGCGCGGCGACCTGCCGGTCGGCCCCCGCCGGCCCGCCCCGTGAGGGGCCGCGCCGGCGCGGTCGGAGATTGGTCGTGCCGGCGATGAGGCGGGTGGTACAGCGTGGGTAAGGCGGCGCGGGCCGTCCGCCGGGGTGGCGGTGCCATCACCTTTTCCGATCGACCCGCCCACCACTATTGATTTTTCCCGGAGCGCCGGCTGGCGTAGCGTCACGCCCTTCCGGGGTTTCTCCCCCGGCCGCGCGCCTTGCCCGATACCCCTTCCAAACGGTTCCGCCGCATGTCCGCTGCCCGTCCCGCCGCCCCCCGTCCCAGCCTCGCGGTCCGTGCCCCGCTCCTCGTGGTGCTGTGTGGCTGCCTCATCGCGATGCTGACCTTCGGCCCGCGCGCCTCCTCCGGCATCTTCCTGCTGCCGATGACGCATGAATTCGGCTGGGGGCGCGACACGTTCGGGCTGGCCATCGCCATCCAGAACCTGCTCTGGGGCCTCGGCACGCCCTTCGCCGGGGCGGTGGCGGACCGGTTCGGCATCGTGCGGGTGTTGTGCGCCGGCGCGGTGCTCTATGCGCTGGGTCTGGTGCTGATGGCCCATGCCGCGACGCCGGGGCTGCTGCACCTCTCGGCCGGCGTGCTGATCGGCTTCGGCCTCTCCGGCTGCTCGTTCAACATCGTGCTGGCCGCCTTCGGCAAGATGCTGCCGGAGCGCTGGCGCCCGCTCGCCTTCGGGGCGGGAACCGCGGCGGGCTCGTTCGGCCAGTTCCTGTTTCCCCCGCTGGCCACCGGGCTGATCGGATCGGTCGGCTGGCACGAGACGCTGGTCATTTTCGGCGTCACCATGCTCCTGATCATACCGGTCTCGCTGGCGCTGGCGAACCCGGTGCCGGCCGCGCCGCGCGCCGGCGAGGTGCCGCAGTCGATCCGCGGCGCGCTCGGCGAAGCCTTCCGTCACCCGAGCTATCTCTTTCTCGTGCTTGGCTTTTTCACCTGCGGCTTCCAGCTCGCCTTCGTCACCACCCATCTCCCGGCCTATCTCGCCGACCGCGGCCTGTCGGTCACGGTGGGCGCCTGGACCCTGGCGGTGATCGGCCTCGCCAACATGGCGGGCTCGCTCAGCTCGGGCTGGCTGTCGACGCGCATGCCGAAAAGGTATTTGCTGGCAAGCATTTACTTCGCGCGCGGGGTCGCCATCGCGGCGTTCGTGCTGCTGCCGGCCTCCCCGGTCACGTCGATCGGCTTCGGCATCGTGCTGGGGCTGCTGTGGCTGTCCACGGTCCCGCCCACCTCCGGGCTGGTGATGCTGATGTTCGGTACGCGCTACCTCGCCATGCTGTACGGCTTCGCCTTCTTCAGTCACCAGGTCGGCGGCTTCCTCGGCGTGTGGCTGGGCGGGGTGCTGTATGAGCGGCTCGGCTCCTATGATCTGGTGTGGTGGCTCTCCGTCGCGCTGTCCTTCGCCTCGGCGGTCATCAACCTGCCCATCGTCGAACGCCCGGTGGACCGCCCGCTCACGCCCGCCCGCCCGGCGTGAGACGGGGAAGGCGCCTGTCCGGCGGGCATGGCGCGATTTCAGACGCGGCCTGCCGTGACGGCGCCCCTGTTTGCGCTGTATTAACCATCGGCCGTCACAGTGTCCGTAGCGGCAGGGGGCCGAAAACGTTGCGCACGCGCCACAGCGGCGCGGCGGCGTTGCTCCCGTCCGCGGGGCGGAGCCGACCCTGCCTTGACAAGGCGGGGTCCCCGACGCCCATCGTTAAGGACGATCAAGGAAGCACGGTAACGCCTATGCGACTGTCCTCCGCCCTCCTCGCCGCGGCCATTCTGGCGCCGCCCGCCTTCGTGGCCGGGCCGGCGCTGGCCGATTCGATGGATGCCCAGCAGGCCCGTGCCTTCGTCGTCGGCCGCATCTTTTCATACAAATGCTATGAGGGCAGCGTCGGTTCCGGTCGCGTGCTGCCGGACGGCTCTGTGGCCGGCACCATCCAGATGCGCGGCGTCGGCACGCCCCGTTTCGTCACCCTGCCGGCCGGCACCCTCGTCACCAAGGGCGAGGCGATTTGTGCGCGGATGAAGGGTCTTACCTTCGAACCCTGCTTCGACCTCGAGAAGATCGACGAGGTCACTTTCCGCGGCAATCTCGCCGGTTTCAGCAAGCTTTCCTGCGAGTTCAACCGCGGCGGCGCCGCGCGGGCGAAGCTCGCCGCCCGCCGCAAGGTGGACACAGCGTCGGGCCAGCAGGTCGAAGCCCGGAACTGACGGGGCGCCGCCGGCGCGGCTCCGGCTCATCCGCAATGAGTTTCGAATGCAAAGGGCGGCCGAGAGGCCGCCCTTTGCATGTTCAGGCCATAAGGCGCGGCCACCCTGTCGGTGGCCGACCCCGGGCTTCGGCCTTCGCCGCCGCCCGGGAAGAGCGCGGCTCAGCCGCCGCCCTGCTTGGCGACGGTGGGCGCCATGGCCGGCTGCTCCGGCACGGTCTTCTCGGCTTCGTCGAGCCCCACCGCGATCTTGCGGTCGAGCTTGGCGAGCGCGTCCGGCTCGGGCTTCAGGTCACGGGCCTGGTTCCACTTGAAGCGGGCTTCCAGCTTGCGGCCGACCCGCCAATAGGCGTCGCCCAGGTGGTCGTTGATCACCGATTCGTCCGGCTTCAGCTCCACCGCGCGCTCCAGCTCGCGCACCGCGTCGTCGTAGCGGCCGACGCGGTAATAGGCCCAGCCGAGGCTGTCGATGAAATAGCCGTCATCGGGGCGCAGGGTCACCGCCTTGCGGATCATGTCCAGCCCCGCATCGAGATTGACGCCCTGGTCCACCCAGGAATAGCCGAGATAGTTCAGCACATGCGGCTGATCCGGCTTCAGCTCCAGCGCCTTCTTGAGGTCTGCTTCCGACTTGTCCCACTGCTTGGTGCGCTCGTAGCAGGTGCCGCGGAAGTAGTAGAGCGTCCAGTTGGCGGCGGTCGGCGCCTGCAGCAGGTCGATGGCGCGGGTATAGACCTCCGCGGCCTCGGCGTATTTCTCCTTGGCGCGCAGCACATCCGCCAGCGCCACGATGGCCCGCATGTCCTTCGGGTTCTTGGCGATGATCTGGTCGAGCGTCGCCTTCGCCTCCTCGAACTGGCCGGCGGCGTCGAGATTGATGCCGAGCTGGATGTCGGCGTTCAGCTTGAGCGGCGAGGTGGCCGGCACCGCCCGGAACATCGCGATCGCCTCGTCATACTTCTTCATGTTCTCGAAGAGGTCGGCGAGGGTGACATCCACCAGCGGGTGGTTGGGGTCGAGCCAGCGCGCGAGCTGGAGATAGACCAGCGCGAGATCCTCGCCGCCCTGGCGGCCGAGGGCCGCCCCAAGACCATAGAGCACCTCGGCGGCGCCCTGCGCGGGAGAATCGACCATCAGCGGCGGCACCTTGCCGGACCGCACCTCGTCGAGCGAGCGCTCGATCAGGGGGTCGTTCGGCAGCACCTTGTCGAACGCCTCATAGGTGGAGATGGCGAGCTGCCGGTCGCCCGAGCGGGCGGCCCAGCGCGCATAGGCGTCGACCACGCGCAGCGTGCGCGCGTCGATCTTCATCGCCGCCTCCAGCCGCTTGCCGGCATCCTTCTTCTGGCCGGCGGCCTCGAGGATGAGGCCGGCCTGGTAGTCCTTGAAGGCGGCGTACCATTCCGGGCCCTGGAGCGAATCGATCATGTCGACCGCGGCACGCGGATTGCCGGAGCCGAACTGGCTCCACGCCGACATCAGCGTTGCGCTCAGCTCGGCGATGGCGCCCTGGCCGGCCCGCTTCAGATTGGCCCGCGCGGTCACGTACTGCTTGGTCTTGATCGCCTTGGCGCCGAGCACCAGCCGGGACAGCCTATGCTCGGGGTCGATCCGCACGAGGCGCTGGGCGAGGTCCACCGCCTCGTCGATGTCGCCATTGGCGAGGAAGGTGAGGAAGGCGCGCTCCAGGATTTCGCCATTGCGCGGAAACACCCGGACCAGCGCCCGGTAATAGGCCGCGGCGGCGCCGGTGTCGCGCTCGGCGCCGGCGAGACGGGCGGCGAGATAGTTTCCGGCCGGGGACGAGCGGGCAATGAAGGCTGCCGACGGCGCATCGGCACGCGCGGGCGACAGGCCGCCGAACGTGCCGGCACCGAGGCCGAGAATCGCCAGAAGCGTGAGCGCGGCCGCTGCCGGCCGCTGCGTCGAACGTCGGAACGTCAAAGTCGAAACCTCCAGCGGCGATGACCCCCGGCGGCGCAACGTTGCCGACCGGCCGGGCCAACGAAGACGGCCTAAGTGCCCCCGCTGCGCAACAGTGGTCCTTTTTGCGCGTGCCCGCAAGAACGGGCTCGGGAGCTGCTCAGCCTATCCATGGAGGATTGCGGAGTCTTAAATGCGGCAATGCCGGGTCGCCGGCCTCATATCCGCCGGCCCAGCACGGCACCGGCGATGAGCGCGCCGAGCGGAATGCCGACCACAGTGCCGGCCCGGAGCGGGGAGGTGGGGCGGGTCCGCACCGCCGCGGCGAGCGGACTGACCGGGCCCCCCGCGGGAGGCGGCGCCGGCATGACGCCCGCCGCCAGCGCGGCGAGCGGCGAGCGGGTGCGGATCGGCCGGCGCAAGGCGACGAAGCCGATCACCAAGAGGATCACCGCCGGCACGAAGGCGATGGCCGCCACCAGCAGCGCGGCATGCAGCGCACCATAGGCCTCGGCCAGCGCGATGAAGGCCGCCGCGAGAAGGCCGAACACCGCGATGCCGAGCAGCAGCCCGCCAAGGGCGAACAGCAGGCCGACCGTCGCGGCGCGGCGGGCGGTGCGGCGCAGCTCGATGCCGGCGAGGCCGAGGACAAAATGCAGCATCAGTCGCGGCCCCGCGTGAGCAGGCCGACCACGAAACCGATGCCGAGCGCGGCGACGACGGCGCCGATGGGGTTGCGCTCGATCGTGTCGGTGAGATCGCTGGTGAGGTTGCGGGCGCGGTCCTTGGCGTCCTCGATCGCGGCGGAGCCTTCGTCGAGCAGGCTGGTGGCGGTCGCCTCGGCACGGGCGGCGCCGGAGCGCACCTTGCTGCGTACCGCCGAGGTCACCGCCTCGCTCTCGTTCTTCACGAGCGCGGTAAGCGTCTCGGC
This sequence comes from uncultured Starkeya sp., assembly GCA_964543245.1. Taxonomy (GTDB): domain Bacteria; phylum Pseudomonadota; class Alphaproteobacteria; order Rhizobiales; family Xanthobacteraceae; genus Ancylobacter. The sequence continues at coordinate 15,477 of CAZIXP010000064.1, read as the reverse complement.
GAGCTTCGCCACGTCGGAACGCAGGGTCGCCAGGTCATCGGTCAGCTTGGCGAAATCTTCCTGCGGGCTCGGCTGGGCCATGGTCGTTCTCCTCTTGGCGCACGCGGACGGCGCCGGATACGTTCCTAACGCCCGCGATAACCGCAGAGTTCCGGCCGAGGCGCAAGGTTATACCGTACGGCGGAAGGTATAGTAGCCGGGCTGGCGGCCTTCGCGGATCGCCTTGGCCTCATAGCGGGTGCCCGGCCAGCCGGGATAAGGCTCGCGCCAGTCCTCAGCACGGCGGGCGGTCCATTCGAAACGCGGATCGGCGAGCAGGTGGCGCAGGGTCCAGGCGGCGTAGTCCTCGACATCGGTGGCGAAGCGGAACACGCCCCCGGGCGGCAGCAACCGGGCGATGTGCGACAGGTTGTCCGGCCGGACGAAGCGCCGCTTCCAGTGCCGCCGCTTGGGCCAGGGGTCGGGGTACATCAGGTCGATGCGCTCCAGGCTGGCGGCCGGCAGCTGCGCGAGCAGCGGCACCACGTCGTCGCCGTGGAGCCGGACATTGTCGAGGCCGAGTCGGGCGATCTGAGCGGTGGCCTTGGCGACGCCGTTGAAGAACGCTTCGGCGCCGATGAAGCCGATATCCGGCTCGCGCTGCGCCTCATCCACCAGCCGCTCGCCGCCGCCGAAGCCGATCTCAAGCCGGAAGCCGCGCATGGGCCGCGGGAACAGCTCCGCCAGCGGCGTGCCGGCCGGCAGATCCGCCGGCAGCGCGAGGCTGGGGAGGTCGCGGGCGAGATGTTCGGCCTGCAGCGGCCGCAGCGTCTTGCCGCGGCGCCGGCCGAAGAAGGAGCCGGCCCCACGCAGAGGCGGGCCGGTCTCGTCGCTGTCGCTGGTCATCGTGTGCTCGGACGGGTTCGGGCCGCCCGATTACAGGGCCACGACCGGGGCCGCAACCGTTTCGGCCCGGGCGCGGTTTCGCAGATCGGCCGGCCCGCCAGTGACGGGCCGGCAATGCGGGCGCTCAGGCCACCGCTGCGCGGATGGCGCTGGCGAGGTCGGTGCGCTCCCAGGAGAAGCCGCCATCGGCATCCGGCGCGCGGCCGAAATGGCCATAGGCGGCGGTGCGGGCATAGATCGGGCGGTTCAGCTCGAGATGCTCGCGAATGCCGCGCGGGCGCAGGTTCATCACCTCCCGCAGCACGACTTCGAGCTTCGCCTCGTCGACCTCGCCGGTGCCGTGGAGGTCGACATAGACCGCCAGCGGGTCGGACACGCCGATGGCGTAGGCGAGCTGGATGGTGCAACGCTGCGCCAGCTCCGCCGCCACGACGTTCTTGGCGAGATAGCGCGCGGCATAGGCCGCCGAGCGGTCGACCTTGGTGGGGTCCTTGCCGGAGAAGGCGCCGCCGCCATGGGGCGCCGCGCCGCCATAGGTGTCGACGATGATCTTGCGGCCGGTGAGGCCGCAATCGCCGTCCGGCCCGCCGATGACGAACTTGCCGGTGGGATTGACGTGCCACACCGTCTCCGGGGTGATCCAGCTCGCCGGCAGCGCCTCGCGGACATAAGGCTCGACGATGGAGCGCACGTCGTGGGACGACAGCTCGGCGTCGAGGTGCTGGGTGGAGAGGACGATCTGCGTCACCTCGACCGGCTTGCCGCCTTCATAGCGGACGGTGACCTGGCTCTTGGCGTCCGGGCCGAGCACGCTGCTCTCGCCGGAATGCCGGGCCTCGGCCAGCCGCTTGAGGATGCGGTGGGCGTAGTAGATCGGCGCGGGCAGCAGTTCCGGCGTCTCGCGGCAGGCATAGCCGAACATGATGCCCTGATCGCCCGCGCCCTCGTCCTTGTTGCTGGAGGAATCGACGCCCTGGGCGATGTCGACCGACTGGGCGTGCAGCAGCACCTCGATCTCGGCAGTCTCCCAGTGGAAGCCTTCCTGCTCATAGCCGATGTCGCGGATGGCGAGACGGGCGAGATGGGTGAGGTAGTCCTTGGTGATGCCGGCCGGGCCGCGCGTCTCGCCGGCGATCACCACGCGATTGGTGGTGGCCAGCGTCTCGCAGGCGACGCGCAGATGGGCGGGGTCCCACCCCAGCTCCGGGCCGGTCTTGAAGAAGGCGTCGACCACCTCGTCCGAAATCCGGTCGCAGACCTTGTCCGGGTGCCCTTCTGAGACGGATTCGCTCGTGAAAAGGTAGGCTTGGCGGGACACGGGCGTGCAGCTCCTGGTTCAGTCCGGCGCCATCCGGCGGCGCCCGGCCCGACGCTTTTGGCAAGGGGGGGAAACAGCGTCAAGGCCGGAAGACCGAAACTGTTCGGAAAAACGAACGCCGTCGCACCCCGGCGGGCAGGCGGCGCCGCGGTTCCTAGGTCGGGACGTCCTCGCCGGCGATGGCCTCGACCAGGTCGACCACGCGCCGTCGCACCTTGGCGTCGACGATGCGCGTGAAGGCGCGGGTCAGCGCTAGCCCCTCGGATGTCGCGAGAAAATCGGAAACATAGGCCGGCGAGCCGCTTTCGGCGAAGCCCTGCGCCCCCGGCATGCCTGATGGCGCGCCTTCGAAGAAGAAAGAAACCGGCACGCCAAGTACACTGGATATATGCTGCAGCCGGCTGGCGCCAATCCTGTTGGTGCCCTTCTCATATTTCTGGATCTGCTGGAAAGTAATGCCTAAGCTTTCGCCAAGCTTTTCCTGGCTCATGCTTACCATCATGCGGCGCATGCGGACCCGACTTCCGACGTGTTTGTCAATCGGATTCGGCGACTTCTTAGTCATCAGTTTCCCCATTAAACGAGCAAAGACGAGCGCTCCCCCCGGTTACCCAAGGAGAGATCTGACGCCCAGCCCGGGGTCAGTCTAGGCAAAGGGACTTGAAGCGTCGATCAACTAACGCGTGTATGATGCCAAGCTGTGGCGAAACTGACGCACAGGCTGATCAGAACAAAGGCAAGTGGTATTAAAAAACCACCGTTCTCATAGGGTGTCGGGTTCAATGCCGCCGGCAGCGGCCCGTCCAGCACGCCGCGCGCACCCAGAGGTAGCATTCCCCGAATCCGGCCAAGCGGATCCACAAGTGCGGAAATACCGTTGTTGGTCGCCCGGATCAGCGGCAACCCGTGTTCGACGGCGCGCAGCCGGGCCTGCTCGAAGTGCTGGTAAGGTCCCGGCGTCAGGCCGAACCAGGCATCGTTGCTGAGGTTCAGCAGCACGCCCGGCGGGGTGTCCGCCGCCGCGATGTCGGCCCGAACCTCGTCGGGGAAAATGGCTTCGTAGCAGATCAGTGGCATGATCGCGGGAAACCCCGGAATATGCATCGCCGCGCGGTGCGCGGCCGCCGAAAAACCGCCCCGAACCCGGGTCAGCTGCTCCAGCCCGAGGCTTTCCAGCAGGGACTGGAACGGCAGATATTCGCCGAACGGCACGAGATGCACCTTGTCCGCTGTCGTCACGATCGCGCCGTCGTCGGCGATGACGCGTATGCTGTTGTAAACACGCGGAGGTTGTGGTGCGTTGGCCTCGATGCGCGCGGCGCCGGTGATCAGCGAAGTGCCGGACGGCAGCATGCCGGCGATCCGCATCAGCGCGGCGGGCTCCCCCTCTACGAACAACGGAAAGCCGGAGTCCGTCCAGATCAGCTGGGTGATTCCGGCCAGCCCGCCCTCGCTTTCGCTGGTGGCGACATAAAGGTCCAGCACCCGCTCGCGGGCGTCGTAGCGGAACTTCTCGTCCTGCGGCAGGTCGGGCTGCATGATGCGCAGCTTCACCCCCGGCACGTCGCCAACGGCGGTGGTGGCGAGCCGCCATTCGCCGGCGCCCCACAGCGCGGCGAGGACGGCGGCGGCGAGCAGCGGCAGGCCGAGCCGCGTCCGGCGGGAAGAACGCCCGTCCGCCAGCACTGCCGGCGCCGCCAGCGCCGCCACCGCGACGAAGCCAAGGCCCCACAACCCGAACACCGCGGCGGACTGCGCCAGCCGCAGGTCGCCGGCGAGGGCATAGCCGAAGCTGTTCCAGGGAAAGCCGGTCAGCAGGTGGCCGCGCAGCCAGTCCGCCACGGTGAGGCTGCCGGCGAGGGTGAGGATGCGCAGCGGCCCGGTGGGCCAGGCCAGCCGCGCCAGGGCGCAGCCAAGCCCCAGATGCAGCGCGAGCCCGGCCGGCAGCGCCAGCACGGCGAAGGGCAGCAGCCAGGCGAAGACGTCGGCCTGCACCAGCAGGGCGTTGCCGATCCACCACAGTCCCGCCACGAGATAGCCGAAGCCGAACCACCAGCCGATCCCGAAGGCGGCGCCCACGCCGCGGCGCTCGTCCCGGGTGCCGTCGATCAGCCAGACCAGGACCGGCAGGGTAAAGGCCAGCACCGGCCACAGCCCCAGCGGGGGCATGGCCAGCGCCGAAAGTACCCCGGTGCCGAGAGTCACGCCGCGGCGGCGCCAGCCGCGCAGGCCGGCAACGCCCCGGCTCGCGCGTTCCAGCGCGGCGCCTGTGTGCCCGTCGGCGGCCGGATCGCGCCGGACCGATCGGGACGCGGCGCCCGGGTGGGAAGAGGTCACGCGGCGTCGGTATCGCGGCGGAGGGCGGCGTGGGCGTCGGCCTGCTCGGCTGGGGCCGGCAGGCTGGTGCGCACGGGCTCCTCCGTCGGGCCGGGCCGCGGCCGGGCCGGCGGCGTGCTGGTGCCGCGGGCCTGCATGATGCGCAGCCGCTTGACCCGGCGGGGGTCGGCGTCCAGCACCTCGATCTCGAAATGGCCGGGTCCGGCGACGATCTCGCCCCGCACCGGCACGCGGCCGGCCAGCGTCACCAGCAGGCCGCCCAGCGTGTCGACCTCCTCGGCCTCCTCGCCCAGCGCGAAAGCGGGATCGACCGCCTCGGCGACGTCTTCGAGACCGGCCCGGGCGTCGGCGATGAAGCTGCCATCGGCCTGCCGGGCGATGAGCGGCACCTCGTCGTCGTCGTGCTCGTCCTCGATGTCGCCGACGATTTCCTCGACGAGATCTTCCATCGAGACGATGCCGTCGGTGCCGCCATATTCGTCGACGACGAGGGCGAGGTGGATGCGGCTCGCCTGCATGCTCGCCAGCAGCTCGATGGACGGCATGGACGGCGGCACGAAGAGCAGGCGGCGGATGAGCTTGGCCGCGCTCAGCGAGACGGTGAGGTCGATCGCCTTGAGGTTGAAGGTCGGCCCGACGGCCGGCTCGCGGGACTCGCGCTCGGCCGCCGCCGCCGGCTCGCGCCGGGCGGGGGTGGCGCGGGGCGTCAGGGCGCGCTGGGTGAGATGGGCGACGAGGTCGCGGATGTGGACCATGCCCACCGGGTCGTCGAGCGTGTCGTCGAACACGACGAGCCGGGAATGGCCGGCATTGGCGAAGACGGTCAGCAGTTCGCCGAGGCTGATGTCCTTCTGCACCGCGACGATGTCGGCGCGCGGCACCATCACGTCGCCGACGCGCAGCTCGCGCAGCTCGAGGATGTTCTTCAGCATCGACCGTTCGGTGACGGTCAGGTCGGCGCCGACCTCGGGATCGGAGGCCAGCGCCTCGGCAAGGTCGTGGCGCAGCGAGCCGGTGGAGCGCCAGCCGCCGAGCAGGCCGCGCAGGCGGTCGAAGAGGCCGCCGCGGTCACGGTTCTCCGTGCGGCCGGGGGAAGACGGGGAGCCGCCGCCACGCGCGCCGTTGCGTTCGTCACGCGGGCGCGCCGGCGGCGGGGTGGGACTTGGAGGCTGGTCGGTGGGACTGGTCATGGTCATGATGGGTTCAGATCAGGGGTTCGGTCTCGGCATAGGGGTCGGGCACGCCGAGCTCGGCGAGGATGGCGCGTTCCAGCGCTTCCATCGCCTCGGCCTCGGTGCCGTCCTCATGGTCGTGGCCGATGAGATGAAGCGTGCCGTGCACGGCGAGGTGCACGAGGTGGTGGGCGACGGCCTTGCCTTCGTCCGCGGCCTCGCGCTCCAGCGTCTCATAGGCGATGGCGATATCCCCGAGATGGGGATCGCCTCCCTCGCGCGCCATGTCGGGCGAGGGGAAGGACAGCACATTGGTTGCTTTGTCCTTGCCGCGCCAGTCGCGGTTGAGGGTGCGGATGCTGTCGTCGTCGGTCAGCATCACCGCGATCTCGGCGCCGGCGGAAAGCGCTGCGGCCTCGCGGGCGCAGACCGCGGTCACCGCGCGGACGACGAGGTCGACCGCCTCCGGCAGGGCCGACCAGGCGTCGGCCTCCACCAGCACGTCGACCTCGATGGGACGGCCGTCGCTCATCGGCTGTTCCTGTCCGGCACGGGCGTGGCCGGCCGGCGGTTGTCATAGGCGGCGACGATGCGGCCGACCAGCTCGTGACGCACCACGTCGGCGGCGCTGAAATGGCAGACCTCGACGCCCTCGACCGCGCCCAGCAGATCGACCGCTTCCGCCAGACCGGAGGTCTGGCCGGGCGGCAGGTCGATCTGGGTGGGATCGCCGGTGACGATCATATGCGAGTTCTCGCCCAGGCGGGTGAGGAACATCTTCATCTGCATCGAGGTGGTGTTCTGCGCCTCGTCGAGGATGACGCAGGCATTGGCCAGGGTGCGCCCGCGCATGAAGGCAAGCGGGGCGATCTCGATCTCGCCCGAGACCAGCGCCCGCTCGACGAAGGCGCGGTCCATCAGGTCGTGAAGCGCGTCGTAGATCGGGCGCAGATAGGGGTCGACCTTCTCCTTCATGTCGCCGGGCAGGAAGCCGAGCCGCTCGCCCGCCTCCACCGCCGGGCGGGAGAGGATGAGGCGGTCCACCGCCCGGCGCTCCAGCAGGTGCACGGCATAGGCGACCGCCAGCCAGGTCTTGCCGGTGCCGGCCGGGCCGACGCCGAACACCAGGGTCTGGCGCTTCAGCGCCCGGATATAGGCGTCCTGGGCCGCGGTGCGGGCCCGCACGGGCCGGCGGCGGAGCTGGATCTCGTCGAAGCTCTGGCGCCGCGCCGCCGGGTCGAAGTCGAACAGGAAGCCCTGCGAGGCCGCCTCGCGGATAACGCCCTCGACATCGCCCGGGCCGAGCTCGGCGCCTTTCTTCAGGCGGGCATACAGCGTCTCGAGCACGTGGCGGGCCTGCTCGCAGGCCTCGCGCGAGCCTTCCAGCGTCACGTGGTTGCCGCGCTGCTCCGCCACCACCTCGAGCCGGCGCTCGATGAGGGCGAGGTTCTGGCCGTAATGGCCGAACAGCAGGCTGGCGAGCTTGTTGTCGTCGAAGGCGAGCACGAGCTGCAGCGGGGCGTCGGCGACGGTGTCGGCCCAGCTCGCCCGGGTCCCGGTGGCGGCGGGACGCGGCTGCACCAGCGTGCGCTCGCCCCCCCGTTCGGCACTGCGCTCGCCGCCGGGCCTCTCGCCCCGCGCACGGTCTTGGTCGGATCCGGGACGCCGCACGCTCACGCCTCCATCTTCTCCGCCGGATGCAGGCCGGCTTCCCCTTGCAGGCCGCCGAATGGCGCACCCCGCGTGCCGAAGAACTCGCCGTGCACAATGTCGCCGGCGAGGCTCTTGGTGCTGACCTCACGGATGTCCACCTGCGCCAGCGAACCGATCGCGGCGCGGGGGGCGAGGACCACCACCGATTGGAGATAGGGCGAGCGGCCGATGAGTTGACCCGGCAGCCGGCCGGGTTTTTCCAGCAGGATGTCCAGCCGGCGGCCGCGGCAGGCCTGGTCGAACGCCTGCTTCTGCCGCTCCAGCAGGGCCTGGAGGGCATAGAGCCGCTCGTTCTTCACATCTTCGGGAAGCTGCTCGTCGCTGGTCGCGGCGGGGGTGCCGGGGCGTGGGCTGTACTTGAAGGCGAAGGCGCCGGCGAACCCGACCTTTTCGACGAGATCCATCGTGTCGGCGAAATCCTCGTCGCTCTCGCCGGGAAAGCCGACGATGAAATCGGAGGAGAAGGCGATGTCGGGCCGCGCCGCGCGCACCCGCGCGACGATCTCAACATAGAGCTCGCGGTCGTGCTTGCGGTTCATGGCGGCGAGGATGCGGTTGGAGCCGGACTGCACCGGCAGGTGCAGATAAGGCATCAGCGTCGGCATCTCGCGATGGGCGGCGATCAGTTCGTCGTCCATGTCGCGGGGGTGGCTGGTGGTGTAGCGGATGCGGGCGATGCCGGGCACCTCGGCGACGCGGCGCACCAGCTCGGCAAGGCCCGCCGGGCGGCCGTGGCCGTCGTCGCCGTGATAGGCATTGACGTTCTGGCCGATCAGCGTGACCTCGCGCACGCCGCCATCGGCGAGCCGCCGCACCTCGTCGAGGATATTGCCCACCGGGCGCGACAGCTCGGCGCCACGGGTATAGGGCACCACGCAGAAGGTGCAGAACTTGTCGCAGCCTTCCTGAACCGTCACGAAGGCGGAGGGCCCGCGCCGGGCGATGGCCTCGCGGCTCGGCGGGGCGAGGAAGTCGAACTTGTCCTCGACCGGGAACTCGGTCTCGACGATCTTCGCCCGCTTGTGGGTGCCGCGGCTTTCCGCCTCGGCGATCAGCTCGGGCAGGCGGTGATAGCTCTGGGGGCCGACCACGAGGTCGACGCCCTGCGCCCGCTTCACGATCTCGGCGCCCTCGGCCTGGGCGACGCAGCCCGCCACCGCCACCATGGTGCGGCGGCCGAGCTCCTCCTGCTGCTTCCGCAGCCGGCCGAGCTCGGAATAGACCTTTTCCGCCGCTTTCTCGCGGATGTGGCAGGTGTTCAGGATCACGAGGTCGGCGTCGTCGGGCGTGGCGGTCTCGACATAGCCTTCGCGCGCCAGCTGGTCCGTCATGCGCTGGGCGTCATAGACGTTCATCTGGCAGCCGAAGGACTTCACGTAAAGCTTGCGGGGTTCGCTCATGGCGTATCGACGTGTGAAACCGGCCGCAGGCATGCGCGGAAGGGCCGAGGAGGTGGAACAGTGGCGCGTCGGTGCGACGGCGCGGTGAAGGCCCGAACGCCTATCCCCGCTCGTTTCCAGCTCGCTGGTGCCCAGCTTGCGCGTATGGAGGTCGAGATTGGTATCTGCTCCTCAGGCCATGCCATTCCTGTTTAGCCGGATTCCCGGCAAAAGGGAATGTCGGCGGGCCGGCGGCGGCGGTCTTTCCGCAGCCCCGGCGCTCAGGCCGGGGAATCCGGCCGGCGGCTGCGGCCGGTGAGCGCCTGGGCGAGCAGCCGGCGCGACGCCTGTTCGGCCGCCTGCGTCACCGCCTTGCGGTCGCCGCCGGCGATGGGTTCGCCGAAATGCAGCTCGACGTCGATGGCACCCTGTCGCAGCACCTCGGCGAGGTGGGGGGCGAGGTCCATGTCGCCATACCTGGCGACGAGAGGCCGCCGCCCCCGGCCGAGCGGCAGGCCGGCCTGCCGGACATAGGCAATGGCCACGGGTTGGACCGAGGCGCCGGGACCGCCGCCAAAAGCCTCCCGCGTCGCCCCCAGCAAGGCGGAGCGGAACGGCAGCACCCGGTTGCCGTCGCTGGAGGTGCCTTCGGCAAACAGCACCACCGGGTCGCCCTCGCGCAGCCGCGCCGCGATCGCCTCGTTCACCCGCCCGGTCGCAGCGCGGCTGGAGCGGTCGACGAAAACGGTGCGCTGCAGCCGCGCCAGCAGGCCGATGCCGGGCCAGCGGCCGACCTCGCTCTTGGCGATGAAGCCGAGCGGCATCTGCGACCCCAGCACCGGTATGTCGAGCCAGGAGACGTGGTTGGTGACGATGATCAGCGGCCGGTCGCCGGCGGGGGTGCCGTGGCAGGTCACCCGCACCCCGATGAGGGCGAGCAGCAGCCGGTGGAACGCCAGCGGAATCCAGCGTCGGCTCGGCAGGCCCAGCCGGAGCGAGAGCCACTGCAGCGGCAGGCCGATCAGCGCCGCGAGGACCACGGCCACCAGCACCAGCCCGACCCGCATGGTTCAGCTCTTCGAGCCGGGGCGGCTGCCGGACTTGCTGTCGAGGGGTACCCCGTAGAGTTCGAGCCGGTGGCCGACGAGGCGGAAGCCGAGCCGGCGAGCGATCTCCTCCTGCAGCTGCTCGATCTCCTCCGAGCGGAACTCGACCACCTGGCCGGAGCGCAGGTCGATGAGATGGTCGTGGTGCTCGTCCGGCACCGGCTCGTAGCGGGAGCGGCCGTCCCGGAAGTCGTGGCGCTCGATGATGCCGGCATCCTCGAACAGCTTCACCGTCCGGTACACGGTCGAGATGGAGATGCGATCGTCCACCGCGGCGGCGCGGCGGTGCAGTTCCTCGACGTCGGGATGGTCCTGCGCCTCGGCGATGACGCGGGCGATCACCCGGCGCTGGTCGGTCATCCGCAGGCCCAGGGTGACGCAGGCTTCCTCGATCGCGGTCGGCTTGTCGTTCATCTCCCGCCTCGTCTCCCTGGCTCGGCACAGCCTTATGATGCACGCGCCCGCCGGGCAACCGTTTCGTCAGGCGATGTCGCGGCGCATGGCGATGGCGGCGGCGGGAATGCCGGACGCGGTGCGGTAATAGCCCTCCCGCCGCCCGATCTCGCGGAAGCCGGTGCGTTCATACAGCGTGCGGGCGGCGATATTGCCGTCCTCCACCTCGAGGAAAACGGTGGTGAAGCCTTCCGCGGCGAGGCGGCCGAAGGCGTGGGCGATGAGCTGGCGGCCGATGCCCTGGCCGCGGCGGCGCGGCGTGACGGCGATGGAGAGGATTTCGGTTTCGGGCCACACCCCCCGGGCCAGCAGGAAGCCGACCGGCGCGCCGCGCGGTCCGTCGGTCGCGACCACGCCGCGGCTCAGCCGGTCGGCCAGCAGCCGCTCGAACTCCGCGGTGTCCCAGGGCAGATGGAAGGAGGCGGCGTGCAGCGTCGCCAGCGCCGGCGCGTCCTCGGCGGTCGCGGCCCGCAGCGCGGGCGGCGAGCCGGCGCGGAAGAGCGAGAACAGCCCGCTCATCGCCGTGCGATCCGCGCCGCGTCCTGCGGGCGCGCATCCGGCCCGCGCAGATAGAGCGGGCGCGGGGGCGAGCGCGCGGGGTCGGCGCTGGCGGCGAGCCGGGCCAGCCACACCGGGTCGGGCGTCGCGGCGGGATCGACGCTGAGCGGCGGCGCCTCGCCCGGCGGCCAGTGTTCCGCCAGGATGGCGGCGCCCGAGCCGACCAGCCGCACCGGCCCGATCGCCACCGCGCGCGCGGCTTCCCGGACCGGCATGGCCCGCGCGCCGACCAGCACCCGGCCGCCGGCCCCGAACATCTGGAGATAGAGGTTCTCGTGCCGGGCATCGAGCGCGGCCACCACCGGCACCGCATCTCCCTGCGCCAGCGGCGCGGCGGCGAGCGTCGAGAGGGTGGAGAGGCCGATCACCGGCCGCCCGGTGGCGAGGCCGAAGCCGCGCGCCGCGGACAGCCCGACCCGCAGCCCGGTGAAGCTGCCCGGCCCGACGGTGACGGCGAAGGCGTCGATCGCGTCGAACGAGGTCTGCGCCTCGCGCATCAGCCGCTCGATCATCGGCACCAGGGCTTCGGCATGGCCCCGGGCCATCGCCAGCCGCTCGACCGCCAGCGTGGTGTCGGTCGCGGTATCGTGCAGCGCGGCGGCACAGGCCTCCAGCGCGGTATCCATGGCGAGAATCAGCATGCGGCACCCCGCTCCAGAATGCTATGGAACGGGGCGCGGCAGAAGCCGCCGCCGCCGGAACTCCCCGGCTCAGACCGGCCGGACTTCCACAACGTCCGGCACGAAGTGGCGCAGCAGGTTCTCGATGCCGTTCTTCAGGGTCGCGGTGGAGGAGGGGCAGCCCGAGCAGGAGCCCTTCATCGCCAGGAAGACGACGCCGTCCTTGTAGCCGCGGAAGGTGATGTCGCCGCCGTCATTGGCCACCGCGGGGCGGACCCGGGTGTCGATGAGCTCGCGGATGGTGTCTACGACCCCGGCATCCTTGGTCTCGAAGAAGGCCTCGTCCTCGCCGGTGTGGGTCTCGTCGGCCAGCAGCGTCTTGCCGGAGACGAAATGTTCCATGATGGCGCCGAGCACCGCGGGCTTGAGATGGGCCCAGTCGCCGCCCGCCTTGGTGACGGTGACGAAGTCGGAGCCGAAGAAGACGCCGGTCACGCCCGGCACCTCGAACAGCGCCTGCGCCAGCGGCGAGCGCACCGCCTCCTCGCGCGAGCGGGCCTCGAAGGTGCCCTGCGCCAGCACGGCGCGGCCGGGCAGGAACTTCAGCGTGGCGGGATTGGGGGTTGCTTCGGTCTGGATGAACATGGCGTGCTCCGTCCATGCGGGATTCAAGGTCCCGCCGGCATGGGTTTTTCGAGCCTTCTAGATAGGCGCTTGGCGGCGCCAAAGAAAGAGCCGCCGGCAGGACGCCTCGGCCGGGCGAGGCGCGCGGGGCGGCGCGCCGAATGTCGCGCCGCCAGCGTCGAGGCGAGAGGGCTCAGGCGAGAGCGTCGATATCCGCTTCGTCCAGCGTCGCCGGCACGATGGTGACGGGCACCGGCAGCCGGGCCCAGACGCCATGCGCCCACGCCCCGGCCGAGAGCGACGCCACCAGCGGGCCCGGCCCGTCATGCCCCGCGCCGGCGGCGAGAACGAGTATGCCGATATCCTCGTCGGCCTCGATGAGCTTCACCACCTCTTCGGCGATCGAGCCCTCGCGGATCACCCGTTCCGGCTCGACCCCGCCGAGGCTGCGCACCCGCGCGGCGAAATGGTCGAGCCGCGCCGCCGCGCCGTCCGTGGCCTCCGCCCGCATCAGGTCGGCGACGCCAAGCCACTGGCTGGCCGCGTCGGCGAGATCGAGCACGATGAGCATCACCAGCCCGCCCTGGGTGCGGGCGGCGCGGCGCGCGGCGTAATAGATGGCGCGGTCGCACTCCGGCGTGTCGTCGACCACCACCAGGAATTTGCGCCGGTGGCCGGGTTCGAAACTCTGGCGCCGCCGCGGCATGCCGTCCTCCCCTGGGCGCGGGGCGGTCGCCGCCGCGCGGGCGCAGTGTCGGTGCCACGCGGCACCGCGGCAAGCCCCCTCGCGGTACGTCCCCTCGCAGTACGTCCCGTCGCGGTTCGCCCCCTCGCGGCAAGTCCCCTCGCGGTGTGTCCCGGTTCCGGCCGTTCCCTGCGCCCGCCCCCCCCGGGCGAGGACTCAGCGCACGAAGCCGACGATATCCTTCACATGGCTCATCGTCTCGGCGGCGATCACCCGGGCGCGGTCGGCGCCGTCGCGCAGGATGGCGTCGATCTCGACGGGATCGGCGACGAGGCGTTTCATCTCCGCCCCGATCGGGCCAAGCTTGGCGACCGCGAGATCGATGAGCGCCGCCTTGAAGGTGGAGAACTGGCCGCCGCCGAATTCCGCCAGCACCGCCGGCTTGGTCGTGCCCGACAGCGCGGCATAGATGCCGACGAGGTTTTCCGCCTCCGGCCGGCCGGCGAGCCCATCGGTCTCGGAGGGCAGCGGCTCGGGGTCGGTCTTGGCCTTGCGCACCTTGGAAGCGATGGTGTCGGCGTCGTCGGCGAGGTTGATGCGGGAGAGATCGGAGGGGTCCGACTTCGACATCTTCTTCGTGCCGTCGCGCAGGCTCATCACCCGGGCCGCCGGGCCGCCGATCAGCGGCTCGGTCAGCGGGAAGAAGCCCTCGCCGAAGCCGGCTTCGGCGATCGAGGGGGCGAAGTCGTTGTTGAACTTCTGCGCGATGTCGCGGGTCAGCTCCAGATGCTGCTTCTGGTCCTCGCCGACCGGCACATGGGTGGCGCGGTAGAGCAGGATGTCGGCCGCCATCAGGCTGGGATAGGCGTAGAGCCCGACCGAGGCGTTCTCCCGGTCCTTGCCCGCCTTCTCCTTGAACTGCGTCATGCGGTTCAGCCAGCCGAGGCGGGCGACGCAGTTGAACACCCAGGCGAGCTCGGCATGCTCCGCCACCTGGCTCTGGTTGAACACGATGTGGCGCTTCGGGTCGATGCCGGCGGCGATGAAGGCGGCGGTGACCTCGCGGATCGAGCGCTTCAGCTCGACCGGGTCCTGCCAGACGGTGATGGCGTGGAGGTCGACCACGCAATAGAGGCAGTCATAGTTCGCCTGCAGCTCGACGAAGCGCGTGATCGCGCCGAGATAATTGCCGAGGTGCAGGTTGCCCGTGGGCTGCACGCCGGAAAACACCCGCTGCTGGAATGCCATATCAGTCCCCGGTTGGTCGCCGGCGCGCCGCGACCCGGGCGCGCCTTCCGGCGCAGGCGCCGGCCGGGGCGTCATGACACGCGGGGCGGGGCGGGGCAAGGGTGGGGGCCGGTGAGGGCCTGTCTCCACGGCCCTGTTCGCGCATGAAGCGCCCAACCCATGGACCCGCCGGCCGTTGCCCGCCGTCTCAGGCGGCGGTGGAGCCGGAGCGGAGCGCCGCCTTCATCGCGCGCAGGTCGAGGCCGCCGGTCAGTTGGGCCACCCCGACATAGAGCGCGACCGCGGCGACGATGAGCCCGCCGAGCGTGCCGAAGCCCGCCAGCCCGCCCTCCGCCAGCGGTGCTGCCAGCAGCCGGCCGCCGCCGGCCACGCTCGCGCCCATCGCCACCGCGGCGAGCACGAGGCGCGGCATCCGGCGGCGGGCTTCGGCATCGAGCGCCAGCGCGCGCCGCCGGCGCAGGCCGAGGACCAGCCCGCCGAGCCCGGCGAGGCTGGAGGCGAGCAGGCCGAGCGCGGGTCCCGCCAGCCCGAGCGGCCCCGCCAGCGCGAAGCCGGTGACGGCACCGGCGAGCAGGGCGCCGAGGCCCGCCCGCGTGACCAGCCGGCTGTGGCCATGGGCGAAGGCGACCGCCGCGAGGATCTTCTCCAGCGCCTGGAACGGCAGTGTGAGGGCGAGCAGTTCCAGCGCCAGCGCCGTGGTGTTCACCGCCTCGGCATCGAAGGCGCCGTGCCGGAACAGCGCCACCACGATCGGCTCCGCCAGCAGGGCCAGCCCGATCGCCGCCGGCAGCGACAGCGCCAGGGCCGCCTCGGCGCCCCGCATCGCCGCGCCCGCGCTGCCCGTCACCCCCTGGGCCAGCACCGGCAGCAGCACCGCGCCCGCCACGGCGCCGATCACCCCGAGCGGGAGCTCCACCAGACGGGAAGCGTAGAACAGCGCCGAAACCCCGCCCAGAACGCCGGAGGCCGCGGCGCCGGCGATGATGAAGCGCAGCGCCGGCAGCGCCGCCGCCAGCAGGGAAGGGCCGGCGGCGCGCAGGGTCGGCGCCGCCGCCGCCGCGGTCGCGATGAGCCGCCCGAGGCGCGCGGGAGACAGCAGCGTCATGTCCGGTGCGAGCCGGCAGCCGAGCGCGGCGGCGATCTGAAGCGCGAGCTGCGCGCTCGCCCCCGCCACCGTGGCCGCGGCCAGCCAGCCGAGCGCTTCCGCCGCCACGGCCCCGCTGTCGCCGGCACCGTGCCCGGTGCCGATGAAGGCAAGGCCGAGGACGGCCAGCACCGCGACATTGCCGATCAGCGGTGACAGCGACGGCAGGCTCATCCGCCCCGAGGCATTGGCGATGGCGGCCAGCACGCCCGCCGCCGCCATCATCGGCAGGCAC
>CAZIXP010000063.1:0-21205 GCA_964543245.1 uncultured Starkeya sp. | reverse complement strand
GCCCGCGCTCACCGCCGCCCGCCGCCGGGCAAGTACATCACGTTTGGCGCGTTTCGCGGCACCCCGGCCGTGACGGGCCAGCGCCAGCGCGGCCGCCGGGCTCTTCAGCGCGGCGTCGACCGCGGGAAGCGCGCGCAGGGCGTGGACCGCATCCTCGTTCATGGCGGCCTCAATAGCCCAGCAGGTAGGGATTGAAGGCGGCGCGGCGGTAAGGCCCTTCCTGCATCAGCATGTCGAGGCCGAGGCTGGCGACGTCGTCGGCCACCGGCTCCAGCCGGGGGTCCTTCTGCTGGTAGAGCACCTTCACATAGGTGCGGCAATTGTCGCAGGTCTCGGCCTTCACCGTGCCGGGACCGTCCTCGATCTCCTGGTAGCCGATGCCCTTGGTCTGCCCGCAGCAGGTGCAGCGGATGCGGACATAGTTCCACAGCGTGTTGCAGAGCGAGCAGGCGCAGTAGCGCACGCCATGGGCGCGGGGCCATTCCACCACCAGCGAGGCCACGGGTGGCCCGCCGCAGGCCGGGCAGGCGCCCTCGCCGACGGGCACCAGCGCCGCCGCCTCGAGCCGCGCGGCGAGGCGCGTGACGTGCAGTTCCAGGCCCGCGGCGACGTAGACATGCTCGGCGAGCCGCTCCATCGGCACGGCATGGGCAAGGACCGCGCCCGCCATGGCGCCGAGGCCGGCGCGGTCGCTCGCGGTGACCGCGGCAAGCGCCTCCGCGGCGGCCGCCGGCTTGGCGATGCCGGCCGCGGCGTCGAACAGCCGGTGCAGCGTCGTCGCCACCACATCGTCGAGACCGATCGCGGCGCGGTCGAGCGGCGGCATCTCGTGGTCGCGCGCCCGCGCCCGCACCGCCGCCGACGGCATCACCGGTTCCGGCAGTTCCGCCAGCACGGCGGCCTGCGCATCGGCGAGACCGGCGAGAAAACCGAGATAGGGGCCGATCGGGCTGGAGAGCGCCAGTTCCTCGAAGCGGCGGGCCCGTCGGACGAAGAGGGCCGCGGGGTCGGGCAGGACCGCGAAATCCGGGATGGACGGGTCGCCGATGGCGGTCGGGTCCGGCTGGAGCAGATTGGTCATCACATCCTCACGAACCACACGGGCCACGTGCTGCTGAAGGCGTATCGACGGCGCGCCACCCGGACGGCGCCGGCCGGACCGCGACCAGCGACGCGGCGCGGCCCGACGACAAAGCTCTGGCGGTGCCGGCGCGCCGGCACCGCCGCGTTCATTCCGCCGGGGTGCGGCTGCGCGGCTTCTGCACGAGTTCGCGCAGCCACTTGCGATGGTGCCGCCACGCCCAGCCGCCGGTGACGCGGCCCCGCGTCATGGCGCTCAGCGTGCCGCGCACCCAGATGGCGGCATAGACATGGACAATCCATACGCAGATCGCCACCACCGCGGCGATGGAGTGGGCGAGAATCGCGATGCGCTTCTGCTCGATGCTGGTGAAGGGATAGAAATACTGGTCCCACATCACGATGCCGCTGGTGATCAACAGCAGGATGAGCGCCGACATCGACCAGAACACGGCCTTCTGCCCGGCATTGTACTTGCCGACCTCGGGCAGCCGCTCCTCATGCCCGCCGAGCACGTCCGAAATGCGCGCCACCCAGATGCCGTCCTCCCGCGCCGGCAGGTTCGCCCGCCAGAAGCGGAAGAACAGGCCCAGGAAGGAAAAGAACAGCACCACCCCGATCCACGGGTGGATGGCGCGGGTCCATTGTCCCCCGCCGAACAGGCCGGTGAGGAAGAACAGCTTCGGCGTGAACAGCGCCATGCCCGACAGCGCCAGCAGCACGAGGCTGATGGCCGTCACCCAGTGATTGATACGGGCCGCGCCGGAATAGCGGTCCACCGTCACCGGCTTTCCCGGGTGAACGGCGTCGCCCGGCTCGACGTCCGCCGGCGCCGCGGCGGAAGAGGTGATGATGGGGCGGGTCCGATCGAGGCTCATGTCGGCTTTCCTCCCGCGAGCTTCTCCGCCTCCGCCTCATCTTCCGGCGAGACCCGGTTGGGCCCGGCGATGAGATGGTGCACGAAGCCCGCCGCCACCGCGAAGCCCATGGCGGCGAGCCCGACATATTTGGTCACGCCCTTCCACGTCTCGACGAGGGGCGAGATGCGCGGATTGTCCGGCAGACCGGCATAGAGGCTGGGCTTGTCGGCGTGCTGGAGCACATACATGACATGGGTGCCGCCGACGCCCTGCGGGTCGTAGAGCCCGGCATTGTCATAGCCGCGCGCCTTCAGGTCCTTGATGCGGAAATCCGCCCAGTCCTTCATCTCGTCCTTGGTGCCGAACACGATGGCCTGGGTGGGGCAGGCCTTCTGGCAGGCCGGCCCCTGGCCCACCGCGACGCGGTCGGAGCAGAGCGTGCACTTATAGGCGGTGTGGTCGGCCTTGGAGATGCGCGGGATGTTGAAGGGGCATCCCTTGATGCAATAGCCGCAGCCGATGCAGTTCTCGTGGACGAAATCCACGATGCCGTTGGAATACTGCACGATGGCGCCGGGCGAGGGGCAGGCCTTGAGGCAGCCCGGATCGGCGCAGTGCATGCAGCCGTCCTTGCGGATGAGCCATTCGAGATTGTCGGTCTCGGGGTTCACCCACTCGGTGAAGCGCATCAGCGTGAAGCTGTTCTCCGTGAGGTCCGGCGGGTTGGTGTAGAAGCCGGTGTTGTAGCCGATCTCCTCATGCAGGTTGTTCCACTCGATGCAGGCCGCCTGGCAGGCCTTGCAGCCGATGCATTTGGACACGTCGATCAGCTTGGCGACCTCGGTCAGCCGGGTCGCCGGCGGGGACACCTCCGAGGCGGAGCGGCGGACGAGGTCGGCCTCGCCGAATTTCGGCGGGGTCGGGGTGATGGGCGGGTTCGGAATGGCCGGGAACATGTCGCCGCCTCCTCAAGCCGAGGCCGGGCCGGCGGACGCTTCGATATTCACCAGGAACGCCTTGAATTCGGGCGTCTCGATGTTCGCGTCGCCGACATAGGGGGTGAGGACGTTGGCGCCGAAGCCCTTGCGGGCCGCGCCGATGAAGCCCCAGTGGATGGGAATGCCGACGATGTGCACCGTCTTCCCGTCGCAGACGAGAGGCCGGATGCGTTTCGTCACCACCGTCTTGGCGAGCACCGAGCCGCGCTTGGACCAGACCCGCGACCAGCCGCCATTGGCGATGCCCTTCTCCTTCGCCAGCTCTTCCGAGATTTCCACGAAGAATTCCGGCTGAAGCACCGAATTCACGTGGTTGTTCTTGGTCCAGTAGTGGAAATGCTCGGTCAGCCGGTAGGAAGTCGCGGCATAGGGGAAGTCCGGCGAGGCGGTTTCGGCGAACTGGGCGAGGTCGTCCTTGAACACCCGCGCCACCGGGTTGCCCTTCACCTTCGGGGCGATGACGTTGACCACCGGGCTTTCGAACGGCTCGTAATGCGCCGGGAACGGGCCGTCCCGCATCATGCCGCGGGTGAACAGGCGGGAGACGCCTTCCGGGTTCATGATGAACGGGCCGACATCGCGCGGCTTGGCGGTCGGCGCGATGTCCGGCACGTCGTAGCCGCTCCACTTGGCGCCGTCCCACTCGATCAGCTTGCGCGAGGGGTCCCACGGCTTGCCGTCGAGGTCGCAGGAGGCGCGGTTGTAGAGGATGCGCCGGTTCGCCGGCCAGGCGAAGGACCATTTGAGATAGGTCCCGGTGTCGCCGGGGTCGGAATTGTCCCGGCGCGCCATCATGTTGCCGGCCTCGGTGTAGCAGCCGGTGAAGATCCAGCAGCCGGCCGCGGTCGAGCCGTCGTCGCGCAGCGCGCCGAAGGTGGCGAGCTGCTTGCCCGCCTCCAGCACCTTCTTGGTGGGATCGTTGGGGTCGAGCACGTCGGAGACGACATAGCCGTTCATCTCCTTCGCCAGCTCGTCGGCGGTCGGCTCCTCCGGCCTGGCGTAGTTCCAGGTGAGGTTCAGGATCGGGTCGGGGAAGGCGCCGCCCTCCTTCCGGTACAGCTCCTTCAGCCTGAGATGGATGTTGGCCATGATGAAGCTGTCGGTCCGCGCCTCGCCGGGGGGCGAGCCGGCCGGCCAGTGCCACTGCAGCCAGCGGCCGGAATTCACCAGCGAACCCTCGTCCTCCGCGAAGCAGGTCGTGGGAAGCTGGATCACCTCGGTCTGGATCGCGGCAGGGTCGGCGGCGTTGTAGATGCCGTGGTTCTCCCAGAACCGGGCGGTTTCCGTCTCCAGCGGGTCCATGATGACCAACAGCTTCAGCCGGGCGAGCGATTCCGCCAGCTTGGCCTTGTTGGGAAACGCCTGGAGCGGGTTGAAGCCCTGGCAGAAATACACGTTCATCTTGCCCTGGTGCATCAGCTCGAACGCACGCAGGACGTCGTAGGACGGCACGTCGAGCTTGGGCAGCCACTGGAAGGCGTAGTCATTGGCCGGCGTCGCTGCCGCCCCCCACATCGCCTTCTGGAAGCTGACGAAGAACTTCCGGTAGTTCTGCCAGTAGCTCATCTGGTTCGGCCGCAGCGGCTTGAAGCCGCGGGTCGACATGTAGGTCGGGAAGTCCGCCTCCTTCTCCGTGGGAATCGTCAGATAGCCCGGGATCAGGTTCGACATCAGGCCGAGATCGGTCAGGCCCTGGATGTTGGAATGGCCGCGCAGCGCATTCATGCCGCCACCGCGCACGCCGATATTGCCGAGGATGAGCTGGATCATCGCCATGGCGCGGATGTTCTGCGCGCCCTTGGAATGCTGGGTCCAGCCCAGCGCATACATCGAGGTCATCGTCCGGGTCGGGGACGAGCACTCCGCGATCATCTCGCAGATCTTGAGGAACTTGTCCTTCGGCGTGCCGCAGATGCGGTTCACCATCTCGGGGGTGTAGACTGAGACGTGCTGCTTCAGCAGGTTCCAGACGCAGCGCGGGTTCTGCAGCGTGTCGTCGACCACGGCATAGCCGTCCTCGCCGATGACATAGTCCCAGCTCGACCGGTTATAGTCGCGCTTGACCTCGTCATAGCCCGAGAACAGGCCGTCCTGATAGGTGAAGCCGTCCTTCACGACATAGGCCGCGTTGGTGAAGGCCTTCACATAGTCCCATTGCACCTTGTCGTTCTGGATGCAGTAGTTGATGACGCCGAGCAGGAAGGCGATGTCGCTGCCCTGGCGGATCGGGGCGTAATAGTCCGACACCGCGGCCGAGCGGGTGTAGCGCGGATCGACGACGATCAGCTTGGCACCGCGATTGGCCTTGGCCTCCGTCACCCATTTGAAGCCGCACGGATGGGCTTCGGCGGCATTGCCGCCCATGATGACGACGAGATCGGTGTTCTTGATGTCCGTCCAGGCGTTGGTCATGGCGCCACGGCCGAATGTTGGGGCGAGACTCGCCACCGTCGGGCCGTGTCAGACGCGTGCCTGGTTGTCGAACACCAGCATGCCCGTGCTGCGCACCACCTTGTACGTGCACCAGGCCGTTTCGTTGGTCGTGGCGGAGGCGGCGAGGAAGCCGGTGGTGGTCCACCGGTTCACCGTGACGCCGTCCTTGTTGGTCGCGACGAAATTGGCGTCGCGGTCGTCCTTCAGGGCCCGGGCGATCTTGTCGAAGGCCTCGTCCCAGGAGATCGGCTCGAAGCTCGCGGAGCCCGCCTTCCGCACCATCGGCTGGGTCAGGCGGGTCTTGGCGTGCACGATGTCGAGCAGCGCCGCCCCCTTGGGGCAGAGCGTGCCGCGATTGGTGGGATGGTCGCTGTCACCCTCGATATGGGTGATGTCGGCCCTCTCGCCCTTCCGCAGGTCGCCCTTGGAATAGATGATGATGCCGCAGGCCACCGAGCAATAGGTGCAGGTGTTGCGGGTTTCGGTGGTGTTCGCGAGTTTGAACGGCCGGATGGCGGAGGCCATCGCCTGCTCCACCTCGCCGAAGCCCATGGCTCCCAGCGTGGTGCCCGCGAGCCCCGCACCGGCCGTTCGCAGGAACGCGCGGCGCGACAGCTCCATGTTCATTCGAGTTCCTCCCAGAACCATCGACCAAACGCGGATGGAATGACCCCGCCGGGGTACGTCAGGATTCAACGCTATTTTTTAGAAGCTCCAATGTCAAACAGCGGCAGCGACCCCGACGTTCAGAAAAATCATTGAATTGCAATATTTTACCTTGCACTGCAGCACACGCGGGCGTGACCGGGGGATGGATTGACGCCATCTCCGTCGGGCGATTACAAAATTCTATCGTGATCGCGCTCAGGGCTCCCGCGTGTCGGGGCGTCACCTTGCAGATTCCGCCGCGCCGCTACGTCAGGCGCGCGCTAGCCCCGGGGTTTTGCCCGCGCCGGCGGCATCAGCCATCGCGGAATGGCCGTCGCCGACCAGGCGTTCTCGCGACCCTGCTCCTGTTGTCCGCGACCCTCTTCGCCCCCCATCCCGCCAATGCCGGGACGACACTCACGCCGCTGCCGGCCGGCAGCTCGGCTCCCGCTCTTTCCCTGCCCGCGCTGGCGGGCGAAGCCCCGGCCCTGCCCGCGCTGGCGGGCGAAGCCCCGGCTCTGCCCGGGCTCGAGGGCGAAGCCCCGGCGCCGTTCGGCCGTCAGCCCGTGCTGGTCCACTTCTTCGCCACCTGGTGCGCGCCCTGCCGCGGGGAACTGGCGGCGCTGGACCGGCTGGCCCGCCGCCGTGGCGCCGGCGAGCCGGTGATCCTGGCGATCGACATCGGCGAGCCGGCGGTGCGGGTGCGCCGCTTCTTCGCCGGGCAGCCGCCCGCCTTTCCGGTCCTCCTCGACGAAGGCCGCGAGGCCATGGCGCTCTGGCAGGTCGAGATCCTGCCCTCGACCTATCTCGTCGACCCGCACGGGCGCATCGCCCACTTCGCGGCCGGGCCGGTGGCGTGGGACGACGCGGCGGCCTCCCGCCTGCTGGACGCACTCGCCGACGGCGGCCCCGTCGCCGCCCTGCGCCTGCCGGAAGCCGTGCCCAACCCCGAAGACGTGCTTGAGCCCGAAGACTTGCCCGACCCCGAAGCCTCGCCCGCCGCCTCGCCCCTGCCCGACCCCAGCCCGCCGCCCGATTCCACCTCATCCGGGAGTGAACCATGACCAGCCGCCGCGATCTGCTCAAAGCCGGTGCCGGCCTTGCCGCCGTGCTCGGCCTTTCCCGCGCCGCCTTCGCCCAGTCCGCCGCCGGGCCCGCGGTGGCGGGCGCCGTGCCCTTCGAGCCGAAGCCGGGGTCCTGGCGCAACTTCCAGGTGGTGACGACGCTGAACGTCGCCGCGCCTCCCGGCACCTCCGGCCCCGCCCAGGCCTGGGTGCCGCTGCCCTCCTACACCGCCGACGGCTGGTTCCGGCCGGCCGGCAACAGCTGGACTACCAACGCCGCCACCGCCGAGGTGGTGACGGACCCGGTCTATGGCGCGCAGATGCTCCATCTCACCTGGAAGGACGGCGAGGCGGAGCCGAACGTCGCCATCACCTCCCGCTTCGCCACCCGCGACCGCGCCACCGACTTCTCCCGCCCCGGCAACGTCGCCCCGCTCTCCGCGCAGGAGCGCGCCCTGTTCCTCAGCGCCACCGACCTCATCCCCACCGACGGGCTGGTGAAGGAGACCTCCGACCGCATCACCGCGGGCAAGACCGGGGACCTCGATAAGGCCCGGGCGATCTACCAATGGGTGGTGGAGAACACCTATCGCAACCCCGCCACCCGGGGCTGCGGCACCGGCGACATCGCCTCGCTGCTGAAAAGCGGCAATCTCGGCGGCAAATGCGCCGATCTCAACGCGCTCTATGTCGGTCTCGTGCGCGCCGCCGGCATTCCGGCCCGCGACATCTACGGGCTGCGGGTGGCGCCCTCGAAATTCGGCTATAAGAGCCTCGGTGCCAATTCGGAGGTCGTCAGCAAGGCCCAGCATTGCCGGTCGGAAGTCTGGCTGGAGGGCTTCGGCTGGGTGGCGACCGATCCCGCCGACGTGCGCAAGGTCGTTCTGGAGGAGCCGCCCGGCAAGAACGCGCTGGATGACGCCAAGGTCACCGCGGTCCGCGCGGCGCTGTTCGGCGCATGGGAAGGCAACTGGCTGGCTTATAATGATGGCCACGACATCACCCTGCCCGGCTCCGGCGGCCACAAGCTCGGCTTCCTGATGTACCCGCAGGCGCAGGTGGCGAGCCTGTCGCTGGACTGCCTCGATCCCGACAGCTTCAAATATGTGATCCGTGCGAGCGAGGTCGCGGCCTAGCCGTTTCCGAGCGACGTGGGCTCCGGCACGCGCGGAGAAAGACGTAACACCAATAGGTTAGCGCCTTTCCGGCGAACCGGCGTCCGCCGGAAAGGCGTCACTCTGCACCTCCCGCCCGCCGGTGTACGGCCGCGGCCGGCGGGGCTGGCCTTCACGCCCGCCCCGCGGCGCCGGCCCGCCGCTCTTCTGCCGCCTGACCTTGGAGCCCTGCCATGCTCGATACCCCCGCCCCTGCCACGATCCGGCTCTCCAGCCTCGCCCATGGCGGCGGCTGCGGCTGCAAGCTCTCCCCGGCGGTGCTGCGCGAGCTGCTGGCGGACCAGCCGGCGGCCGGCCCCTTCGCCGGGCTTCTGGTCGGCACCGAGACGGGCGACGACGCCGCCGTCTGGGCGCTCGACGAGGACAATTGCCTGATCGCCACCACCGATTTCTTCATGCCGATGGTGGACGACCCCTTCGCGTTCGGCCGCATCGCCGCGACCAACGCCATTTCCGACGTCTACGCCATGGGCGGCCGGCCGCTGCTGGCGCTCGCCATTCTCGGCATGCCGCTCGGCAAGATTCCGGTGGAAATGGTCCGCGAAATCCTGAAAGGCGGCGCCAGCGTTGCGGCGGAGGCTGGAATTCCGGTGGCGGGCGGGCATTCCATCGATTCGCCCGAGCCAATCTACGGCCTCGCCGTCATCGGCACCGCGCCGCGCGCCGCCATCCGCCGGAACGCCGGCGCCCGGCCGGGCGATGCGCTGATCCTCACCAAGCCGCTCGGCGTCGGCATCTATTCCGCCGCCTTCAAGAAACAGGCGCTGTCGCCCGCCGCCTATGCCGAGATGATCGCCAGCATGACCCTGCTGAACCGGGTCGGCACCCGGCTGGGCGGCGAGGACGCGGTGCATGCGCTCACCGACGTCACCGGCTTCGGTATTCTTGGCCATGGCCTTGAAGTTGCTCGCGGTTCCGGCCTCGCCCTCGAACTGCGGCTCGACGCCCTGCCGCTGCTGGACGAGGCGGCGGCGCTGGCGGAGGCGGGCTTCGTGACCGGGGCCTCGCACCGCAACTGGGCGAGCTATGGCGAGGCCGTGACCCTGCCCGCCGGCCTGCCGGAGTTCCGGCGCCACCTCCTCACCGACCCGCAGACCTCCGGCGGGCTGCTGGTGGCCTGCGCGCCGGAGGCGGCGGAGGCGCTGCTCGCCGGCATCCGCGCCGAGGGATTTCCCCGCGCCGCGATCATCGGCGAGGCGGTGGCGGGCGCTCCGGAGGTGCGGATGGTGTGACCGGTGAGGTGGATGATGTGTCCATCCACAGTCGCCCGAGGCCGATCGCGGGGCGCCATTGGCAGCGGCGGCGGCGGCGCCTAAATTCCCGGCCCCGCGACGAGCAGACGAGACCGCCATGGCCGCCCCCACCCCCGCCCAGAGCGCGCTGATCGCCCGCCTCATCGCCGAGGAGATCG
Organism: uncultured Starkeya sp.; assembly: GCA_964543245.1. Lineage (GTDB taxonomy): Bacteria > Pseudomonadota > Alphaproteobacteria > Rhizobiales > Xanthobacteraceae > Ancylobacter. Next base: position 11,536 of record CAZIXP010000063.1, on the reverse strand, counting down.
GCGCCCGTCCCGCCCAGGTCGAGGCGGCGGTGGCGCTCATCGACGAGGGCGCGACGATTCCCTTCATCGCGCGCTACCGCAAGGAGGTCACCGGCGGGCTCGACGACACCCAGCTGCGCACGCTGGACGAGCGGCTCGCCTATCTGCGCGAGCTGGAGGCGCGGCGGGCCGCGGTGCTGGAGTCGATCCGCACCCAGGGCAAGCTCACGGAGGAGCTCGCCGCCCGCATCGGTGCCGTCACCACCAAGGCGGAGCTGGAGGACATCTACCTCCCCTTCAAGCCCAAGCGCCGCACCCGGGCGGAGATCGCGCGCGAGCGGGGGCTCGGGCCGCTGGCGGAGGCCATCCTCGCCGACCGCGCGGCGGTGCCGGCGGAGCTGGCGGCCCCCTTCGTCACCGGCGAGGTCGCCGACCTCAAGGCGGCGCTGGACGGGGCGCGCGACATCATCGTCGAGGGTCTCGCCGAAAATGCCGACCTGCTCGGCGCGCTGCGCGCCCATATGCGGGACAAGGCGATGCTGCGGGCGCGGGTGATCGACGGCAAGAAGGAGGCCGGCGCCAAGTTCGCCGATTATTTCGACCATACCGAGCGCTGGGCCGCCGCGCCCAGCCACCGGGTGCTCGCCATGCTGCGCGGCCGCAACGAGGAGGTGCTCGACGTCGCGATCGAGGTCGATGCCGAGGACACCGCCCCGGTCAAGCCGGTGGAGCGGCTGATCGCGACCGCGGCGCAAATCGCCGCCGACGGGCGGCCCGGCAATGTCTGGCTGATGGAGGTGGCGCGCTGGGCGTGGCGGGTGCGGCTCTCGCTCACCCTGTCGGTCGACCTGATGACGGAGGCCCGCGAGCGCGCCGAGGAAGAGGCCATCCGCGTCTTCGCCCGCAACCTCAAGGACCTGCTTCTCGCCGCCCCGGCCGGCTCGCGCGCCACCATGGGGCTCGACCCCGGCATCCGCACCGGGGTGAAGGTGGCGGTAGTGGACGGCACCGGCAAGCTGCTGGCGACCTCCACCGTCTATCCCTTCCAGCCGAAAAACGACGTGCGCGGCGCCCAGGCCGAGCTCGCCGCCCTCATCGTGCGGCACAAGGTGGAGCTGATAGCCATCGGCAACGGCACCGCCAGCCGCGAGACCGACCGGCTGGTGGCCGACCTGCTCGCCGACATGCCGGCGGAGCGGCGCCCGATCAAGGTGGTGGTCAGCGAGGCGGGGGCCTCGGTCTATTCCGCCTCGGAAACCGCGGCTGCCGAATTCCCCGGCCTCGACGTCTCGCTGCGCGGGGCGGTTTCCATCGCCCGCCGGCTGCAGGACCCGCTGGCCGAGCTGGTGAAGATCGACCCCAAGTCGATCGGCGTCGGGCAATACCAGCACGATGTCGACCAGTACCGCCTCGCCCGCTCGCTCGACGCGGTGGTGGAGGATGCGGTGAACGCGGTCGGCGTCGACCTCAACACCGCCTCCGCCTCGCTGCTGGCGCGGGTCTCCGGGCTCGGCGCCTCGCTGGCCGAGGCGATCATCGCCCATCGCGACGCCAATGGCCCCTTCGCCAGCCGCCGGGAACTGCTGAAGGTCGCCCGGCTCGGCCCGAAGACCTTCGAGCAATGCGCCGGCTTCCTGCGCATCCGCGACGGGCGGGAGCCGCTCGACGCCTCCTCCGTCCACCCGGAAGCCTATGGCGTGGCGGCGAAGATCGTCGCCGCCTGCGGGCGCGACGTGCGCGCGCTGATGGGCGACAGCGCGGCGCTGAAGGCGCTGGATCCCCGCGTCTTCGTCGACGAGAAGTTCGGCCTGCCCACCGTGCGCGACATCATCGCCGAGCTGGAGAAGCCCGGCCGCGACCCGCGGCCGGAATTCCGCACCGCGACCTTCAACGACGAGGTCCACGACATCAAGCAGCTCAAGCCCGGCATGCTGCTGGAAGGCACCGTCACCAATGTCGCGGCGTTCGGCGCCTTCGTCGACATCGGGGTGCATCAGGACGGGCTGGTCCACGTCTCCCAGCTTGCCGACCGCTTCATCAAGGACGCCCATGAGGTGGTGAAGGCCGGCGACGTGGTGAAGGTGCGGGTGCTGGAAGTGGATGTGCCGCGCAAGCGCATCAGCCTCACCATGCGCAAGGAGGCCCCCGCCGCCGGACGGCCCGCCGACAAGGCGCCGCGCGGCGCGGCCGACACAGGCTCCCGCGAGGCGGCGCGGCCGGACTCCCGCGGGCCCCGCACCCCGCCGGTCGGCGGGCGCAGCGCCGAGCCCTCCGGCGCGCTCGCCGCCGCCCTTGCCGCCGCGATGAAGCGGGGGAAATAGCCGGACCGCCCGGTTGCCTGGCGCCGACCGGGCCGCGGCCGCCGCGGTTCAAAAGCGAGGTGGCTTCCACGCGATGGTGCGGCCCGTTTCGCCGCACCGCGCCCGCGCCCACCGGCCCCGCGCCCGCGACGGCGCAGGCCACAAAAGCAATGCCCGGCTGCAGGAGCCGGGCATTGTCTCATCGGAGCGTCGGCCGGAGGCGGGCGGGCTCAGCGGTCGTCGTCGTCGTCATCATCGTTGGGGATGTCGAGATCGGGCTCGTCCGGCCGGGTGTCGAACAGCATGGCGTCGGCGCGGGCAATGTCGGCCACCGCTTCGCCCTCGCCTTCCGGCACGTCCTCCTCCTCGGTGATGGCCTCGGCCTCGTCCATCTCGGCGGCCTCGACATCGTCGTCGTCGATGGCGTCGGCGGGCGGCCGGGACGGGCTGGTGACGGCGGTCGGGCGGTCGTCGAGCACCGCGTCGACATTGGCGGGATCGATGACGACCGGGTTCTGGTCGAGCGTGCGGGGGTCGCGCATGTCAGTCCTCCCAGAGAGTGGCCAGCAGTGGCATATCGGGCGGATAAGCGGGCAGGCGTGGCGTTCGTTCCCGCGGCAGGCCCCGACGAAAGCGGCAACGAAGACGGTGGACCCTGCGGAACCGAACGGCGGATTGCGGCGTTTTCCCGGCATGCAACCCCGCACACCAACCCCCGCCATCGCGGAGCAACCGGAGGTTACCATGACCCGTGGTCTCATCAGCGCGGCGATCGCCGCCGCCGTTCTCACCTTCACCGTCCCCACCGCCCATGCCGACCCGCAGGGCCCGCGCAACCAGCGCTACAATGCGGACCAGGACACCCGCCGCGCCGAGCTGCTGGAGCGTGAGCAGGTGCGCCGCAAGCAGGTTCGCCAGAACGCCAACCGCCCGGTCTACCAGCCGCTGTTCCACAATCTCTACCAGGGCCACAACTCCCCGGTTCAGCGGACCAAGCGCGCGTTCAACTGACGCGAACGGGCCATTTCCGCAAGGCGGCGCCGCCGGGTAAGCCCGGTGGCGCCGCTTTCGTTCCGGGAGGCCGTGTCTGCCGTGCCGCCTTGTCGCCTTCCGCATGGAACAGCCGGCCGCCTCGGCCGTTGTCTCCGTGGGGATGCACGGCGGCATCACATAGGAGACGTGACACATGGCTGACAACAAACAGCATCGTGGCGGTTCCGGGAATTTTGCCGAGGATCGCGAGCGCGCCAGCGAGGCGGGCCGCAAGGGTGGTGAGCACTCCCACGGCAGCCATCAGCAGAATCAGGGCGGCGGCGACCACCGCCAGCAGGGCGGCGCCGACAACCCCGGCAATTTCGCCAATGACCGCGAGCGGGCCAGCGAGGCCGGGCGCAAGGGCGGCCAGCACTAACCTTTTCCGACGCCTGCAGGCGTCGCGGCCCCGGGTGGGCGGTCTTGGACCGCCCGCTCCCGGCCGATGCATTGAACGCGCGGGGACCGGGTGGCGAGCTGCCGCCCGGACCTCGCCCGACAGGGTCGGAAGACCCCACCTGACCGCCCCGGCGCTGCCCCGCGCCGGGGCTTTTTCATGGACGCGCGCGGGGCTTTGGGCGTCGCGCCGGCTGGGATCGTGGGCGCTGTCGCGTTGGGCTTTCGTGGGCGCTGTCGCGTCCGGGCTTTCCATGCCGGCCGGCGGGATCGCCGAACCTCGTCAGCGCGGCGCTCGTTCACTCCGTCGCCGGATCGCTCAGCAGCCGGCCCGCCACCGCCCAGCTCTCCTTCGACACCGGGATGAAGATGATTTCCACATCGCCGGGATCGCAGGCGAGGATGCGCACGCTCTCGCGGGTGATGGCTTCGGCAAACTGCCGCTTCTGTTCGACGGTGCGGCCTTCCAGCAGTTCTACGCGGATCATCGGCATGAGTGGGTTCCCGGCTCGAGCGAAAGGTCGGGCGCAGGACGGCGCCCGCACCGGTATCACCGATCGCGCCGCCGCCGTCGAGGGGGAGCGGCGGCGCGCGGGCGCTGGGCAGGCCGGCGTGGGTCGCGGCGTTGCGCGGTGTCAGGCCCGGGTGACGGCCGGCGCGCCGAGCTCGTCGCGGGCCTTGCGGCGGTAGCGCTCGCGCTCGTCGGCATTGAGGAACTCGGGCGGCTGCGACATCGGCGTATCGACCGAAGCGGCGTCCCAGAAACGGTTGTCAGGATGGAGGCCGGTGCGCTTGTCGGCCTCGAAGGTGCGCATGGCGAGGGCTTCCACATGTTCGCGTGTGGCGGTCATTTCGGGCTCCGTTGATGGCGGGATCGGCGGATCGGACCGCCTTCTGTCGCAGGGTGAACCGGCGGCGGGACGCGAGGTTCCTGCTCCCACAGGCAAATCCCGCCTCAGCCGCCGGGCCCCGCCTCCCAGCCGAACACGCTGCGCCCGCCATAGCCGGCGGAAAGCCGCCGCTCGTCGGCGACGATCTCGTCCCAGCTCCGCCCGCCGGCGAGGCCCTCGACGCGGCGGGCCTCGCGGTCCAGCCGCTGCAGCGCCGCCAGTTCCTCCTCCCGGCCGAGCCGGGCCCGGGCCACCGCGGCGCCCATCACCCGGATGGTCTCGTCATAGACCTTCAGCGGCACCGGAAAGGGATGCCGGTCCTTGCCGCCATGGGCGTAGGAGAAGCGGGCGGGGTCGGTGAAGCGGCAGGGCGCGCCATGCACCACCTCCGCCACCAGGGCGAGCGCCTCCACCGTGCGGGCGCCGACGCCGGGCACCAGCAGCAGATCGGCAAAGTCCTCCGGCCCGCGCTCGGCGGCGGCGGCCAGCGCGGCGTGGAGCCGGCGCGGCACCACGTCCTCGGCGCGCACCTCGTGATGGGCGGGCATGACGAGATGGGGCAGCAGCATCTGCGCCGGCTCCTCGGCCGGCTTCCGCGCTGCCGCAGGCTCCGCCGGCTCCCGCGCCGCCGCAGGCTGCGCCTGCCTCGCGAGTCCCGCAGGCTGCGCCTGCCGCGCCAGACCCGCCCATTCGCGGGTGATGCGGTCCGGCCCCAGCTCCGCCAGCAGCGCGAGCTGGCCCTGGCGGGAACGGCCAGCCCGACGGTCGGCGAGGTTCACGATGGTGCCGCGCGCCGGCCCCTCGATGCCGGCATGGGGATCGTCGAGGAAGCTGGTCAGCCCCTCCGACAGCCAGTGATAGCGGCGGGCCTGGCGCCGTTCCTCGTTCATGCCCTGCTGCACCACCACCCATTTGCCGTCGTCAGCAACGATGAAGCCGTGGAGATAGAGGTCGAAACCGTCCTGCACCGCGGCGCTGTCGACCTTCGCCACCAGCCGGCTGGCCTGCGCCAGCGCCGCGCCGTCGATCCCGACCCGCGCGCCCACCGCCGCCAGCTCGTCTGGCGTGCGGCGGGAATGCCGGCCGCGCCCGCCGCAGACATGCAGGCCGAGCGCGTGCGCGCGCGGCGCCAGCCCGCGCTTCAGCGCGCCGACCACGCTGGTGGTGATGCCGGAGGAATGCCAGTCCATCCCCATCACCGCGCCGAAGCTCTGGAACCAGAACGGGCTGGCGAGCCGGCGCAGGAACTCGTCGCGGCCGTAATGGATGAGGATCGCCTCGGTGATCACCGCGCCCAGCCGCGCCATGCGCTCGCCCAGCCACGCCGGCACGCGGCCGCCATGCAGCGGCAGGTCGGCGCTTCCGGAGCGATTGGCCATGGCGGGACTCACAACAGGTTGGGCCGGCAGTCTAGAGCATTTTCGAGCGAAGTGGATTCCGGTTCGCGTGAAGAAAATGCGGTAAAACAACGATCTAGAGCGTATCCGGTGAACGTGGGTTCACCGGATACGCTCTACCGCGGTTCGGCAGAAGCTTCAGCCGGGCGACGGCGACCCGGCGGAGGAAACCCGCAGGCAGGAAACCCGCAGGGACGCCGCGCGTTGGGCTGCACCGCCCAAACCCGGACATCCCCCGCCATGGCCAGCCGCCCCGCCCGCGACACCACCGCCACGCCCGAGCCGGCCGATCTCGCCGGCGTGCTGTCGCGCAACGTCCAGGCACTGGCGGACCGCGAGCGGCAGACGCTGGCGAAGGCCGCGCTCAGCGTCCGCATCGCCGACACGGTGACCGCCTTCACCGGCAGCATGCTGTTCGTGGGCGTCCACCTCGCCATCCTCGCGGTGTGGATCGTCCTCAACAGCGGGCTGGCGCCGGAGCGGCTGCGCTTCGATCCCAGCTTCATCATCCTCGCCACCAGCGCCTCGGTGGAGGCAATCTTCCTCTCGACCTTCGTGCTGATCAGCCAGAACCGGGCGATGGAGGCTTCCCGCCGGCAGGCGGAGCTGGACCTGCAGATCAACCTCCTGACCGAGCACGAGCTCACCCGGCTCATCGGCCTCGTCGTCGCCATCGCCGCCCGGCTGGACGTCGAGGCGGCCCGCGACCCCGCCTTCGGCGAGCTGCTGAAGCATGTCGCGCCCGAGAAGGTGCTGGACCACATCGCGCGGGAGACCGGCGAAGGCCGGGAGGGGGGCGAAGGCCGGGAGGGCGGCGACGACTAAACACCGAGAGTCTGACTTGATAAGCTAACGGCCCCTAAGCTAAGGGCGTATATCAAATCCGCAGCTCACCGACCGCAACTGCCCTGTCATCGGGTGTGCGACCAGGAATATACGCGGTATTATTGCGGCAGAAGCGTAAGCATTTAAAATGCCGCCACATTCAGCTTCCGCCGAAACACCTGTCGACCAGTCAATATATACGGTCATTTTATAAAAATGCTCGGATGCCTCAAGCGTTTTTCCTGCATTAAAGGTCTTATCTAGAGATTTATATTTTATAATAAACTCATCATTGATAGATAGGGAAAAACGGGCGTCTGCTATCAATGCCTGATTTAGGCCATTAATAACAAATCCATTGCTGTTTGTAAACAAAAGCTTTACATATTTATTTTTTACTTCGCCATTAAGACAATATATATTCATGTTATTATTACTACCTGTAATGACAGGACTACAAATCCCCTGCGTTTTTATTTCTTCACAAAATGAAAAATTACTAATATTTACTAATATTACAATTGAGTATTGTATACTCTTAATCATTTTGAACCTATATTTGTTTCATTATTATCTCCAGTAATTACGGGAGAAATTGGTCCATAAGTCCGGATATTTATTTGAGATTTGTTATTATCAGTCGATTTTTTATCGTCATTCATTAAAAATTTAAGATCGTCCCATATCTTCATATTGCACTGTCGAGTACTTTGTATATCTTTACCAACTTCTTCCCTAATAACACCGACGTATTCTTCCGAATCAATCTTCGCCGCCCCATTGACTCCAAGATCAACCAATTTTTTCATCAATGTTCCAACTTTTATCTCGGCATCCCCCTGTACTTTGAAGCTCGATCCGGAGCGTTCAATTTTCCCGCACGTAGCTATCTGAATTTCTTGAATAATAGCATAAACATCTTCGGGTTTAGACAGCCCCTCAGTGATCGTTGCCGCCATGAAAATGCCCACGACAAAAAACGGCATGCGGATCACGTCTGCCTCCTCTTCCTCAACGTTAATTGAGGCTACCATGGTAAATGAATATTTCCAGAGCAAAAATTAGGATCGACGCAGCAACAAAGCCAGACGGTTTAACGTCTGACTTAATAGCCGGACACTTGCAGCCAAACCGGCGAACGCCGCGCGGGTCAGCCGCGCCGGTAGACCCGGTCCAGCACGTCCGCCACCGCGACCAGTTCCTCCGCCTCCGGGCCGAAGCGCTCGCCCGCCGCCAGCCGGCGCACCCAGTCCGCCGCGGCGCGGCCGCCCCAGGGCTCGCGGCCTTCCGCCGGCGGCGCGGTGAGCGTGCGGCGCGCGGTGCGCTCGAACCGTTCCGCGGTGAAATCGTAGAAGGATCCGCCGACATTGCGGAAGGCGGCGCCGCCCGCGGTGCCGTAGAACTCCGCGGCGATCACCGCGTCCTGGCCGGCGTGCAGCCACCACGAGGCGGCGATGCGCACCACCGTGCCGCCGGCGAGGGTGAGGGTCGCCACGGCGTGGTCCTCCACCTGCCGGCCGGGGTCGGCCAGCGGCGCGCCGCCGGCGGAGAGGTGGGATTCGACCCGCTCGACCTCGGGAAAACCGAGCACCCAGAGCGCGAGGTCGATGAGGTGGATGCCGAGGTCCATCATCGCCCCGCCGCCGGCCAGCGCGGGATCGCGGAACCACGGCTTGTCCGGGCCATAGGCGTTGTGGAAGGTGAGGTCCACCGCGTGGAGGCGGCCGAGCGCCCCGCGCACCACCTCCTCCCGCAGGGCGACCATGCCCTCGGTGAAGCGGTAGGAGAAATCGACGCCGAGCAGCCGGTCGGCCCGGCGCGCCGCCGCCACAACGGCGCGGGTCTCCGCCCCGGTGCGCCCCAGCGGCTTCTGGCAGAACACCGCCACCCCCGCCGCCAGCGCCGCGAGGCATTGCCCGGCATGCAGCGCCGAGGGGGTGGCGATCACCACGCCGTCGAGGTCGTGCCGCAGCAGGGCCTCCAGCGTCTCCGCCCGCTCCGCCCCGGGGGCCGCCTCGGCCGCGCGCTCGACCATCTCGGGGCTGGCATCGGCGAGGGCGGCGATGTCGGCAAGGCCGGTGGCGTCGATCGCCTTCAGGCGGTCGAGGCCAATCCAGCCGACGCCGAGGAAGCCGAGGCGTGGCCGGCGCAGCGCCGGCGCGGCCGCGGGACGCGCCAAGGTTCCGCTCATGGGACTGGTTCCGCTCAAGGGACTGGTCCCGCTCGTGGAGCTGGCGCCGCTCATGGGAAACGGATCGCCGCCTTGAGGAAACCGTCCGGCCGGTCGCGCGTCGCGTCGAGCGCGGCGCCGAGCTGCTCCAGCGTGTAGGCATGGGTCACCAGCCGCCGCGGGTCGACGCCTCCGGCCTCCACCCACGCCACCGCCTCCCGCATGCCGGCGAGATAGAGGGCGGGGTCGCGCTCATGGGCGTTGATCACGTCGAGGCCGCGCCAGTTCCACAGCCACATGTTCACCTGCCGCGGCCCGTCCTGGTGATAGCCGGCGATGATGAGCCGGCCACGCTCGCCGGTGAGTTCGCCGGCGAGATCCAGCGGCCACGGCTTGCCCACCGCCTCGATCACCCGCTCGCAGAACCGCCCGCCGGTGCGTTCCTTCACCGCCGCGATGATCGCGCCGTGATCCTCCATCGCCAGCACCTCCGCCGCGCCCATCTCGCGGGCGAGTTCCTGGGCGAAGGGCCGGCGGGCGATGGCGATCACGCGGGCGCCGGCCTCGGTGGCCAGCCGGGTGAGCACCGCGCCGAGGAAGCCGATGCCGACGATGGCAACCGTCTGGCCGGGCTCGATGGCACTGCGGCGAAAGATGTTCATGGCGCAGCCGAGCGGCTCGCCGGGAAACGGCACGCCGTCGAGCGCGGGTGGCAGCGGGACCACGGCATCGGCGGCCGCAAGGTCATAGGCGGCATAGGCGCGGAAGGAGAGCGCGGCGACGCGGGTGCCGGGCTCGACCGAGGTCACCCCCTCTCCCGCCGCGTCGACGACGCCCCAGCCCTCATGGCCGAGATCGCCCGGCGGGGTCGGAAAGCTCATCCATTCCGGGCCGGACCACGGCACCAGATTGGAAGCGCACACCCCGCAGCCCTCCAGACGGATGCGCACCTCACCCGGCCCGGGCTCGGGACGCGGCACCGCCGCGATCTCCACCCGGCCGGGGCCCGTGACGATGGCGGCCGGCATGGTCAGCGCCGCCGTGGCGGGGCTGAGGCGGACATTGGTGTTCACGCGGTTTCATCCCCTGCTGCACGGGCCCGGGCGCCAACGTGCCGGGGCGCGAGATGTTCCCGTCAGCGCCCCCGCGCCCCGCCCGGGCGACGGCCGGAAGCGTCCGCGGCGAAGACGCCGCCAATACCGTCGCCATCGCCCAGCATGAAGAACGACTACAAAACGGAAATGATCGGGTGGATCATCAAATGATGTACATCAGACGAATAGGGTACCTCTGGCTCACGAATACTTGCGAACAACGGAAGCGCGGGGGAACCTTCTTTGTAGCTGCTGGTTCGGCTTTGCACCGAGACGAACTGCGGAGCGCCTCATGTCCCATGCCAGCACCACCACCGACCACGCCGTCATCCGCCGCTGGGCCGAGGAACGCGGCGGCCGCCCCTCACGGGTGAAGGACACCGCCCGCGGCGACGCCGGAATCCTGCGGCTCGACTTCGGCGACCGCGACGAGGGGCTGGAAGAGATTTCCTGGGACGAGTTCTTCGAGACCTTCGAGCGCAGCGAGCTCGCCCTGCTCCACGGCGAGGAGAAGGACAGCCGGTTCAACAAGCTCGTCCACCGCAGCGCCAACTGATCCTCCCGAACTGGAGAGCCGATGTCGATCGTTCTCATCACCGGTGGCGCCGGCTTCATCGGCAGCCACGTCGCCTCCGCCTTGCTCGCCCGCGGCCACCAGGTGCGCGTGCTCGACAGCCTGATCGAACAGGTCCACGGCGGCAGCCGGCCTTCCCGGCTGGCACCCGAGGCCGAGTTCATCGCCGGCGACATCCGCGATGCCGAGGCCGTGGCGCGGGCGCTGCGCGGCGTCGACAAGGTGGTGCATCTCGCCGCCGAGGTCGGGGTCGGCCAGTCGATGTACGCCATCGAGCGCTATGTCTCGGTGAACGAGCTGGGCACGGCCGTGCTGTTCCAGCAGCTCATCGAGCGGCCGGTGCAGCGCGTCGTCACCGCCTCCTCCATGAGCATCTATGGCGAGGGCCTGTATCGGCGGGCCGACGGCACGCTCGCCGAAAGCGTGGAGCGCCGCGAGGGCCGCCCCGGCGCCTGGGACCCGCTCGACGAGAACGGCGCGCCGCTGGTGCCGGTCGCGACGCCGGAGTGGAAGCGCCCGGCGCTCGCCTCGGTCTATGCGCTGGGCAAATACGCGCAGGAGCGGCTGACGCTCACCGTCTGCGGCGCCTATGGCATGGAAGGCGTGGCGCTGCGGCTGTTCAACGTCTATGGCCCGGGTCAGGCGCTGTCGAACCCCTATACCGGCGTGCTCGCCATCTTCGCCTCGCGCCTGCTCAACAAGCGCCCGCCGCTGGTGTTCGAGGACGGGCGGCAGCGCCGCGATTTCGTGCATGTCAGCGATGTCGCCGAGGCTTTCGCGGTGGCGCTGGAGCACGAGAAGGCGCCGGGCCAGGTGTTCAACGTCGGCAGCGGTGCGCACCGCACCATCGCCGAGGTCGGCGCGCTGCTGGCGCGGGCG
>CAZIXP010000062.1:8231-21480 GCA_964543245.1 uncultured Starkeya sp. | reverse complement strand
CCCGGCCGAGGGCGCGCTCGCCGCGCGCCAGCGCGTCACCAACGCCCTGAAGGCGGCGGGGCCGGAATTCGCCGGCGTGCTGCTGGATGTGTGCTGCTTCCTGAAGGGGCTGGAGACCGTGGAGCAGGAACATGGCTGGCCCCCGCGGGCCGGCAAGGTGGTGCTGACGCTGGCGCTGGAGCGGCTCGCCCGGCATTACGGGCTGCAGGCGCAGGCGGTGGGGCCGGCCCACCGCGGCATCACCGCCTGGACCGCGCCGGCCGGGACCGGCGAGGCGGGGATCGCGGCGGGGGCCTGACCGACCGGCCAGACGTGCCGGTCTTGGGGGGCTGGCGTTTGGGCGCGTCAGCTGGGGGGATCAGCCCGCCGCGCCGGCCAGCGCCCGGCGGGCGTCGGCGCGGATGCGCTCCACCATCGAGCGCAGCCCGTTGGAGCGCTGCGGCGTCAGGTGGTCGCGCAGCCCGATCCGCTCGAAGGTCGCGGCGGGGTCGATGGCGAGGATCTCCGCCGCGGGGCGGCCGGAATAGAGCGCGAGCAGGATGGCGACGAGGCCGCGCACGATATGGGCGTCGGAATCACCCTCGAAGCTCAGCCGCCCGGCCTCGCCCGCGCTGGGGTGGCTCACCAGCCACACCTGGCTGGCGCAGCCCTGCACCTTGGTCGCCTCGGTGCGCAGCGCTTCGGGGAAGGGCGGCAGCCGGCGGCCGAGCTCGATGAGGTAGCGGTAGCGGTCGTCCCAGCTGTCCAGCAGCTCGAAATCCTCGATGATCGTGTCGATCGACATACGCACCTCGACGGCGGCCGGCGGTGCGGCGGCCCGAAACGGGAAGGGGTCGGTGCGGATATAGGGCGTTGCGCCCGCCCGGCGCAATGTCGGCAGCCCGTTCCGGTGCCTCGCGCGGGGCCAGCGTCGCGGTCAGGCCGGCCGTTTGGGCGGGCGCGGCGGGGCGAGGTGGTCCTGCGGCTCGCCCGGTGCGGCGGGCGCGGCGGGCAGCGGCACGGCGGAGGCCGCGCCGGGGGTGGCGGCCGGCGATCGGGCCGGCCGCGGCTCGCCCCGCCAGGCCGGGCCGAGATCGTCATGGGTAAGGGTGTCTTCGGTCGAGCCGTCGGCGGCGCGCTCGGCGGCCTTGCGCTTTTCGCTGGCGATCTGGCTGGTGACATAGTCGAACACCCGGCGGGCGCCTTCCCCGGCGCGCGCGCTCACCAGTTCCAGCAGCTGGCCGCCCACCTCGCAGGCCCGCGGCTGGCGGGCGCAGAAGCCGGTGGCGTCCGACACCGCCGCGCTGGCGAGGGTGAGGGCGTCGAGGCTGTCCACCCGCGTGCCGCCGCCGCTCGGCCCCGCGCTCTGGCCCGTTGCCGGGGCGGCGGCGCTCGCGCCGGTGGTTCCACCCGCATGCGGGCTCGGACCGGAATCGGGCAGCGCCGGCAGCAGCATCAGCACCACCGTCAGCCAGAATGCGGTTCGCAGAAGGAACAGCATGACGCCTGCCTCATCGTTGCGGGGGACACCTGTCTCGATGCCTTGGCAATCAGGATAGCCGCAACGGGTTGCTTAACCGGTTGCGCGATCCGGCAAATTCGGAAGGTTTGGGAAACGCCGCCTTAACCCTGCGGCGCCCGGCCGCCGCCGGCTGACGCCCTTCCTCCGCCCGATGACGAGGGTTCGCCGGTGGCGGGCGCGCGGACTCCGCAGGCTTGCGCGGGGCTGTCGCCCCGCCGTGCGGGGCTTGCGCCGGGCTTGCGGCGGGGCCGCTACGGGCCCTCGCGTTAAGGGTTCGCTTAACGCGCCGTGTCACCATGTCGGGAATGAGGTCGGTGCGTCGTCGCGCCGCCGGAGCCGGTATGGGACCCTTGATCGCCGCGCTGGATGCCTTTCTGGACGGGCTCGTGCACCCCTCGGTGCGGGGGCACGCGCTGCTTGCCGCCCGGCACCGGGGCTTCATCGCCTCGCGCCTGGCGGGCGGAGCGTGCGCGCTCGCGGCGGTGCCGATGTTCCTCAGCGTCAATGGCGCGCCGGGGCCGGTGGAACTGGTCGCCTTCGCCTGGCTGCTCGCCCCCATCGCCATCGCGCTTTCGCTGTCGCGCAGCGGCAATCTGGAGCGCGCCCATCTGCTGTCGGCGCTGACCGTCGCCGGCCTCGTCGCCGCGATCGGCTGGGTCAGCGGCGGGCTGGATTCCTTCGTGCTGCCCTGGCTGCTGGTGGTGCCGCTGGAAGCCGCGCTCACCGGCTCGCGCCGCGTGGTCGCCGCCGCGGCGCTGATGGCGGCGGCGGTGGGCACGGTACTGTTCGCCGCCTCCATGGCCGGGGTGCCGCCGCTCGGCGAGATCGCCACGCTCGACATCCAGGCGCTGCGCTTCCTCAGCTTCCTCGCGGCGGTGGCCTATGCCGCGGCGCTGGCGGCCGGCGCCACCCACATCGCCGTCACCGGCGAGCGCCTCAGCCGGCTGCACGAGGCCCGCTACGACCTGCTGGCACAGAACATGAGCGACCTGCTGACCCGGCACAGCCCCGCCGGCACGGTGGAGTTCGCCTCGCCGGCGGCGCAGGCGCTGCTCGGCGGCGCGCCGGAGACGCTGGTGGGCGAGGGGCTGTTCGAGCGGGTGCATGTGGCGGACCGCCCGGCCTACCGCACCGCGCTGTCGGAGGCGGCCTGCCGCGGCACCGGCGCCGCCGAATTCCGGGTGCGGCGCGGCCCGCCGGGAGAGGCCGGAAGTTTCATCTGGGTGGAGATGCGGGCGCGGCTGATCGACACCGGCCCCGCCGGCACCGAGGGGCCCGGCGTGGTCGCGGTGATGCGCGATGTCTCCGAGCGCAAGCGCAACGAGCTGGCGCTGGCCGGCGCGCGGGAGACCGCGGAGCGGGCGGACCTCGCCAAGACCCGCTTCCTCGCGGCGATGAGCCACGAGCTGCGCACCCCGCTCAACGCCATCATCGGCTTTTCCGAGGTGCTGGCCAGCGGCGAGGAGAGCCGGGTGCCGGCCGAGCGCCGCGCCGAATATGCCCGGCTGATCCATGACAGCGGCCAGCATCTGCTGGGGGTGGTGAACGGCATTCTCGACCTCTCCCGCATCGAGAGCGGGCTGGCCGACCTCCAGATCGAGAGCTTCGACCCCCGCCCGCTGGCGGAGGGGTGCTGCTCGATGATGGCGCTGAAGGCCGAGGAGAAGGGCCTGCGCCTCGCCGCCGACCTCGCCGCCGCCCCGGCGGACGTGCGGCTCGACCGCCGGGCGCTGAAGCAGATCCTGCTCAACCTGCTCGCCAATGCCATCAAGTTCACCCCGCCCGGCGGCGAGGTGGCGCTGAAGGCCGAAGTGGCGGAGGACGAGCTGGTGCTCTGCGTCGCCGACACCGGCATCGGCATCGGCGAGGCCGACATGCGCCGGCTCGGCCAGCCCTTTTTCCAGGCCCGCGCCGCCGGCGGGCAGGAGGGCACCGGGCTCGGCCTTTCCGTGGTGAAGGGGCTGGCGGCGCTGCTCGGCGGCCGGGTCGAGATCGAGAGCCGGCTCGGCGCGGGCACCACGGTGCGGGTCCGCCTGCCGATCGAGGCCCGCCTGCCCGAGCCGAAGCCGGCGCCGAGCCTCGCCCGGCTGCCGCTGCGGTCCGCCGTCCCGACATCCCCCCGCCTGAGCGCGTGAGTCCGCCATGCCCCGAGGTCTGGTCGCCGAGCTTTCCGAGGACGATATCGAGTTCCAGCGCAGCCGGGACGGCGCGCTGGGCGGGCTGCTGCCGACGCGGCGGTCCGATGCCTTTATGACGGCGCTGCTGCTGGCGGGAGCCGGCGCCGTGCTGTTCAACGCGCTGGCGATGCAGACCGGCGCCCGGCCCGGCGCGCTGCCGCGGATGGTCGCCGCGCCGTCGGCTGCCGGCGCGGCGGCGGCGCCTGCCGCGCCCGCCGCACTGCCTGACGAGGACGCGGACGCGCCGTCTGCGCCTCCGGCCGCCCCTGCCGTCGCGGCGACCCCGCGGCCGCCCGCCAAGCCGCCGGCCCCGCCCAAGCCCAAGGCCGCCCCCACGGCGGCGGCCGGCGCGCCGCAGCCGCTCGCCGCCCCCGCGCCGGCCGACCCGATCGCCGCGCTGACCTCCGGCGCCGCGGCAATGCGCCCGCCGGCCAATGTGGCGGTGACGCCGCGGGTGATGGAGGTGCAGAAGGCGCTGGCCAAGCTCGGCTACGGCCCGCTGCGCATCGACGGGCAGAGCGGGGCGATGACCGACGAGGCGATCAAGCGGTTCGAGCGCGACCGCCGGCTGCCGGTCACCGGGCAGGTCAGCGACCGGCTGGTGCGGGAGCTGAACGCGGTCGGCGGCTTCTCCATCCCGTAGGCGGCGCGATGCGGCTGAAGAGCGGAATCTGGGCCTCGGCGCTGATCCGCCGCGCCAATGGCGCCGGCGCCTTCGCGATGATGCGCCGGCGCGGCGCCGAGGAGGCTGGCGCGATCTTCGTGAAGGTGACGCGGCCGGACGGCACCGCCGCGCTCTACGGTCCCGCGCTGGCCTCGCTGGAGGCCGAGCCGGGCGAGCGCCGCTTCGAGGCGCTGCTGCCGCCGGGCACCCCGGAACCCGAGGTGGAGAGCCGGATGGCGCGCGAGGCCGGCTATGATTCCGACCTCTGGTTCATCGAGATCGAGGACCGCGAGGGCCGCTCCTTCCTCGATCTGGCGGCGGGCTGATCAGCCGAGGCGCCGCCCGCGCTCGGCCGCCGCCGTCGTGTCGGCGGCCCGCCGCGGCTCGCCGAAGCCGCGCATCGAGGGGGCGGTGGACGGCGCCTCAGTGGCGGCGCGGGCCCGCCGGGCCTCCCGCCAGGTGGCGGCGATGTGCTGGGCGTGGCCGTCCGGCAGGGTCTCGTGCAGCTCCGCCAGCGCGCGAACCCGCTCGCCCGACGGCACGATCTGCGGGTGCAGCAGGAAGACCAGCCGCGAGGCCAGCTCGAAGGATAGGCCAAGGGCGCGGGCGGCCACCACCAGCGCCTCGCCGGTGCGGTCCGCCGCGATGTCCTGCGCCACCGCGCGCGGGGCGCGCAGCGCGAGGGAGAGCAGCGTCGTCACCTCCTCGGCGCGACCCTCGTTCAGCGACTGGCGCAGCCGTTCCAGCAGGGCCGAGGCGAGGTGGGGCACGCGCTCGGTCATCGGCAGCGGCGGAAGCCGCACCAGATGGTCGAGGATCGCGGCACGCTCGGCCGGCCCGGCGGCGAGATAGCGCGCCGGGCGGGGCGGCTCGGCCTCGCCCGCCGCGGGCGGTAGCCGGGCCAGTTCGGGGGCCGCTTCGCTGCGGGCCTGGTGCAGCGTCTCGGCGAGGTGCCGCGCCAGCGAGGCCGGCACATCGCGCCGCGCCGCGATGGCCGCGGCGATGGCGGCGGCATGGGCGGGCGAGCCGCTTTCGGCCAGGGCACGCAGATGGGACTCGCCGAGCACCGGCGAAAGGCGCAGCATGGGCTCGGAAATCTCGATGGGGGCGCGGGCGAGGGCCAGCGCCACCTCCTGCGGCAGGTCGCGCCGGGGCGCGAGCAGCGCCACCGCTTCGGCCAGGCTCGCGGCGTCGGCGGCGGGGACGAGGCGCAGCATCAGCCGGGCGAAGCGCGCCTTGCCGGCGGCGTCGCGCCCGGCTTCCTCGACGAAGCGGCGGGCGAGCAGCCGCAGCAGCGCGGGGCGGGTGTCCTGTCCGGCGTCGCGGGCCGCGCGCAGGGCGGCCCACCGGGCTGAGGCGGAGGATTCGGGCATGTTCGACCAGGGTTGGCGCCGCCGGCGGGCGGCTTCACCAAAGCTACCGGGGGAACGTTAGCAACGGATTAACCATGTCGGGTGCCCAATGAGGCTGGTTCCGACAGGACCGAAGGACGGAGGACGGATATGGGTTCCGTGGTGCCGCTTTCTTCCTATCGCCGTCCCGGCTCCCGCAAGGCAGCCTCGGGACGGAACGGCCGGGAGGCCGACCGGGGGGCTGACGTCGTCATCCTGCCGGTGGTGCGGGTGGCCCGGCCGGAACCGGCGCCGCGCCCGGCGCCGCCCGCCGCGGCCGAGCCGGGGCTGCTGCCGAACTGAGCCGCGCCGCAAAGGACCGCATCCGGCGCCGGCGCGACCGCGCCGCAAAGGACGGCATCAGGCGCCGGCGTGACCGCGCCGGCGGGGCGCGCGTCCTCAGCCTGGCAGCGGCTCGCAGCGCGCATCCCCCAGCCGCCGGCGCACCTCCTCGCGAGCGGAGGGCGTGCCGACCAGCGCGCGCATCAGCACGATGCCCTCGTCGGTGGGGGATTCCACGATCAGCCGGTCGGCGGCGGTGACCTCGTCATTCTCCGGCAGCGCCGCCTTCTGCTTCGCGTTCATCAGGTCGAGCTCGATGACCTCGCGCCCCGCGGCGCGGTCGTTGATGGCGTAGAAGGCGAGGCCGTGGCGGGTGTAGAACGACACCGAGGTGTAGTCCTGGGTCGGCGGCAGAGTGAGCTTCAGCGGGCCGTCCGAGAGATCGTAGAGGCAGACCGCGCTGACGAAAGCGGGGTCGCTCGCCGGCAGCACGGCGCCGGCCGGGGAGGGGTCGTCCATCGGCGCCACCGTGTTCACCGTGGCGATGGCCGACAGCCGGGCATAGGCGTCGCGCTCCGCCAGCAGCGGCATGCTGAGCACCGAGACCAGATGCACCAGCCCGCCCAGCACCAGCCCCACTGCGAGGGTGATGACGAGGCGGGCGATGCGCGAGCGCGGCGGCTCGGCGAGGCGGTGGCGGCGGCGCAGCGGCATTCTCACGGGCAGCGCTCCGTGACGATGGCGGGCATGTCCGGGGGGTCGTCGTTGCGGTTGGCGATGCCGACCGGGGTGTCGTAGAGCCGCAGCGCCAGGGCCAGCCGGCCGCTGCCGGCGGTGGGCAGCCAGTTGCCCGGCCGGGCCTGCGGGCTGAGCACGATGTCGAGCGTGCCGTCGCCGTTCCATACCGCTTCCGCGCTGGTGAAGCCGTGGCGGTCGGCGGCGTTGGCAATCAGCCGGCCCCGGGTATCGGTGGCCGTCAGGGTCCAGTAGCGGGCCTGCGGCAGCCGGCCGTGGAGGCGGATGTCGCAGCGCGGATCGAGCGCGCGGCCGGCATCGTCGGTGGCGGCGACGAAGGCGAGACCGTCCGCCAGTTCCAGCGGCAGCGTGCCGAGCCGGGTCAGCGCGGCGCGGGAATAGGGGTCGGCCTCCGCGGTGCCGGATTTCGGCCAGGCCCGCCACGCCCCCGCATGGACCACGCCGGGGCCATAGCCGTTCGCGGTCGTCAGCCAGGTGAGGCCGAGGCCGATGACGGCGCCGATGGCGAGGCTGGCGATGAGATGGGAACTGCGCACGGCGGGCTCGGGCTGCGGAAGGGTGTCGGGACGGCGGCTGTTCAGTAGGACGGGGCGGGCGTGGGCGGGCCGGCCCCGGCCTCCAGCGCCGACGGGTCGACCGAGGCGGTGGGCTGCGGCCATGCCGGCAGCGGGGTGCGGGCCGCGTCCTGCATCGCGTTCTCGATGTGCAGCAGCCGCTCCGCGGTGCGCGGCGACAGGGTGATGGGCCGCTTGACGCCCTCGATCGCCAGCGGGGTCGCCTCGGCCACGGCGCCGTCCAGCTTGGGCACCGGCAGGCCCTCGAGGCTCGGCGGCGGCTTGAGGTCGATGCCCTGGTGGGCGAAGGCCATCACCTTCTGCCAGGTCATGGCCGGCAGCGAGCCGCCGGTCATCTTCTTGGTCGAGGTGTAGTCGTCATTGCCGAACCAGATCGCGCCGACATAATTGCCGGTGAAGCCGACGAACCACGCGTCGCGATAGGCATTGGTGGTGCCGGTCTTGCCCGCCACCTTCACGCCCGGCAGCATGGCCCGGCGGCCGGTGCCGTTCTCCACCACGCTGTTCAGCATGGGCACGATTTCCGCGATGATCTCGTGGGGAATGACGCGGTGCGGCTTCGGTCCGTCGCGGTCGAAGCTCCATACCGGCTCGCCCGCCGGGGTGCGCATCTCCACCACGGCGTGGGGATCGACCGACATGCCGTCATTGGCGAACACGGCATAGCCGGTCGCCTGGTCCAGCACCGTCACCTCCGCCGCGCCGAGCGGCAGGGCGCGGGTGATCTTCAGCTCGCTCTTCACCCCCATGGCATGGGCGAGATCGACGATGCGCCCGCGCCCGATGGCCTCGGCCAGCTTCACTGCCACGGTGTTCAGCGAGCGGGTGAGCGCGGTGATGAGCGGGATGCGGCCGGCATAGGAGCGGCCGTAATTCTGCGGGCACCAGTTGCCGATGCAGATCGGCCCGTCGACCACCATGGTGTCCGGGGTGTATTTCCCGGTCATCAGCGCGGCGGTGTAGACATAGGGCTTGAAGGACGAGCCGGGCTGGCGCAGCGCGTCGGTGGCGCGGTTGAACTGGCTCTCGCCATAGTCGGTGCCGCCGACCATGGCCCGCAGCGCGCCGTTCGGCTCCAGCACCACCATGGCGGACTGGGTGGCGCCGTAATCCTTGCCGAACTGGCGGATGCTGTCGCGGATGGCGGTGTCGGCGGCCTTCTGGATGTTGGGGTCCAGCGCGGTGCGCACCATGAAGGAACGCTCGGCATAGGTCTTGGGCAGGGTGTCGACGATGGCCTTCACCTGGTTGAAGGCGAAGTCCAGATAGTATTCCGGCACGTCGTCCTGCTTGCGGTCGACCGGGGTGGCGGGGTTGCGGCGGGCGCCGAACACCTGACCTTCGGTCATGAAGCCGGCATCGACCAGATTGTCCAGCACCACGCTGGCCCGCCCGCGCGCCGCTGGCAGGTTGACGTGGGGGGCGTATTTCGAGGGCGCCTTGAACAGGCCCGCCAGCATCGCCGCCTCCGCCAGGCTGACGTCGCGCACCGACTTGCCGAAATAATACTGCGCCGCCGCGTCCACGCCGAAGGTGCCGCCGCCCATATAGGCGCGGTCGAGATAGAGCTTCAGGATCTGGTTCTTGGTGAGGTGGAACTCCAGCCAGAGCGCGAGGAAGGCTTCCTTGATCTTGCGCTCCAGCGTGCGCTCGTTGGAGAGGAACAGGTTCTTGGCGAGCTGTTGCGTCAGCGAGGAGCCGCCCTGCACCACGCCGCCGGCCCGCGCATTCGACACCACGGCGCGCAGCGTGCCGGCGATGTCGATGCCGAAATGCTCGTAGAAACGGCGGTCCTCGGTCGCCAGCACCGCCTTGATGAGATGGTCGGGAAACTCGTCCAGCGGCACGGTGTCGTTGTGGCGGATGCCGCGTTCGCCGATCACGTTGCCGTAGCGGTCCTGGAACACGACGGAGAGCTCGGCCCGCTTCAGCCAGTCGGCCGAGGTCTCGTGGAAGGCGGGCAAGGCGAGGGCCAGCATCAGCACCGCGCCCACCGCGCCCCAGGTGGTCAGCTCCGAGGCGAGGCTCGCCCCCCAGCGGGCCGGGCCCTGCAGGTTGAAGCGCTCGGTGAAGGCGGCATAGCTCTCGATCGCCCCGCGCAGCCGCGAGCCGGAGGAGAAGATCGTGCTGTCGATCCACGAATCGATCTCGAGCAGGATCTGCCGGAAGCGGCGCCAGCCGCCGGCGCGGCCGGGGGCCTCCGGCACACGGGGTTCCGCCGCACGGGGGGGCTGCACGCGGCCGTCCTGCGCGGCCGGCGCATCGGGGGGCGCAGCTTCATCCTGCGGACGCTCGTTCACGCCGTCGTCTCCCTGCCGCCACCCGCGCCCTTATAGCGAAGCGGCGGCGGCGGCGCGAGGCCCGCGGCGATCCCTCCCGCCGCGACGGGGAACGGCCTCTGTGGGGCGACCTCTTTCGCCGCCGGGCTCGCCATGGGCGCCTGCCACCGCTATCTAGGGCGCCATGACGCAGCACGATGCCATGCCGTTCTGGAAGACCAAGTCGCTCGAGGAGATGGATTCCGCCGAGTGGGAGAGCCTGTGCGACGGCTGCGGGCGGTGCTGCCTCGTGAAGCTGCAGGACGAGGACAGCGACGCCATCGCCTATACCGACATCGGCTGCAAGCTGCTGAACGACTTCACCTGTGCCTGCCGCGACTACCCCAACCGCCAGGCCCATGTGCCGGACTGCGTGCGGCTGACGCCGGAGGTGGTGCGCTCGATCGGCTGGCTGCCGCCGTCCTGCGCCTACCGCCTCGTCGCCGAGGGGCGCGACCTCTACTGGTGGCATCACCTCGTCTCCGGCGACCGCGAGAGCGTCCACGCCGCCGGCGTCTCGGTGCGGGGCCGGGTCGCGGCGATGGAGGACGAACTGCCGATGGCGGATTATCTCGACCACATGGTGCGCTGGCCGCTGCGCCTGCCCAAGGGCGCGGTGCGCGCGGTGCGCCCCGCCAAGCCGGCCCCCGACGGCGAGCCGCGCCGGCCGCCCCGCCCCGCCACCGGCCGCTGAGGGCGAGCCACCGGCCGCCGGTCGGCCAGCGTGCCCTCAGGCGAAGCGCTTCGCCCCGGCGACGCAGAGCGCCACCAGCCCCGCCGCGGCGACCATGCTCCACGCCACCGGCTCGCCGAGCACGAGCCCGGCCAGCGCCAGCCCGAAGAACGGCTGCAGCAGCTGGAGCTGGCCGACCCCGGCGATGCCGCCCAAGGCGAGGCCGCGGTACCAGAACACGAAGCCAACCAGCATGCTGAACACCGAGACATAGCCGAGCCCGAGCCAGGCCGGCAGGCCGATGGGGTTTGCCGCCGGCGGCAGGGTGGCGAGGGCGAGCGCCGCCATCACCGGCAGCGCCAGCACCAGCGCCCAGGAGATCACCTGCCAGCCGCCGAGCCGGCGCGAGAGCCGGGCGCCCTCGGCATAGCCGTAGCCGCAGAGCAGGATCGCGGCCAGCATCAGCGCATCGCCAGCCGGTGTCGCGCTGCCGCCGCGGCCGAGCGCGAAGCCGGCGACGCAGGCCGCCCCGGCGACCGAGAACAGCCAGAAGGCCGGGCGCGGCCGTTCGCCGCCGCGGACCACGCCGAACAGCGCGGTGGCGAGCGGCAGGAGGCCGATGAACACCACCGAATGCGCCGCCGTGACATGCTGAAGCGCCAGCGCCGTCAGCAGGGGGAAGCCGACCACCACCCCGAGCGCGACCGCCGCCAGCGCCGGCAGGTCGGCCCGGGACGGCCGCTTCTGCCGCAGCGCGAGCAGCAGGGCGGCGCCGAGCAGCCCGGCGATAACCGCGCGTGCCGAGGTGAGGAACACCGGGCTGAAGCCGCCGACCGCGACCCGCGTCGCCGGCAGCGAGCCGCTGAAGATGAGGACGCCGAGGAAGCCGCTGCCCCATCCTTCCGCACCGTGTCGCATCTTGCCGTTCCGCTCCTGCCGGCGGGAGCGCCGACTGCGTGGGGGTAGCGCGGCCGGGCTGGCGGGAACAGTGATGCTGCCCTACGGTGGAACCGAACAGTACGCCGTGCCGGAGCCATACAGTTGTCCGCACCCTCCGACGCCACCCCGCGCCTTGCCGCGCCGCAGATCGCCCCGCGAGACGTCGCCCCGCGTGACGTCGCCGCGTCAGACGCCTTGCCCCCTCGGGACGTGCCGGTGGCACCCGCCGCGGCGGACGCGGTGCCGGCCGTGCTTGGCATTCCGGGGCCGGGGCCTGGGCCGGCGGGCGGCGCGGCGGCCCTTCCTGCGGCGGCGGTCGGCGGGGCGGCGCCGCGGACCGGTGCCGTGATGGCCGAGATCCGCCGGCGCATCGCCGGCCGCGCCCTTGCCGCCGGCGAGAAGCTGCCCTCCATCCGCCGCTTCGCCGGCATCATGGGGGTCTCGCCCTCGACCGTGGTGGAAGCCTATGACCGCCTTGCCGCGGAAGGGCTGATCCGCTCGCGGCCGGGCTCCGGCTTCTATGTCGCGGGGACGGTGGCGGTCGCGGTGCCGGCGGAGGCGCCGCCGCCCGACCGCGAGGTCGACCCGTTCTGGGTGTCGCGGCAGTCGCTGGATTCCGCGCCGGGCATGCTGCGTCCCGGCTGCGGCTGGCTGCCCGCCGAGTGGATGCCGAATGCCGCGATCCGGCGCGCCATCCGCGCCCTGGCGCGCGCCGGGGACGGCGTGCTGGCGGACTATGGCGCGACCCGCGGCGCGTCGGCGCTGCGCCGGCTGCTGGTGCGGCAGTTCGCCGGCGAGGGGGTCGAGGTCGCGGCCGACCAGGTGCTGCTCACCGCCTCCGGCACCCAGGCCTTCGACCTCGTCTGCCGGCTGCTGCTGCAGCCCGGGGACACCGTGCTGGTGGACGATCCCTGCTATTTCAATTTCCTCGCGGTGCTGCGGGCGAACCGGGCGCGCATCGTCAGCGTGCCCTATACCCTGACCGGCCCCGATCTCGCCCGCTTCGCCGAGGTGCTGGCGTCGCATCGGCCGCGGCTCTATGTCACCAATGCCGCGCTGCATAATCCTACCGGCGCCACGCTCTCACCCCACGCCGCGCACCGGCTGCTCACGCTGGCGGCGGCGCACGACCTCACCGTGGTGGAGGACGAGATTTTCGCCGATTTCGAGCCGGAGCCCGCGCCGCGGCTGGCGGCGCTGGACGGGATGGCACGGGTGGTGCGGATCGGCAGTTTCTCGAAGACGCTCTCGGCCTCGATCCGCTGCGGCTACATCGCCGCGCGGCCGGAGCTGATCGAGCCGCTGGTCGACCTGCAGGTGGCGACCCATTTCGGCGGCCCGAGCCCGGTCGCGGCCGAGCTGGTTCTCGCCACGCTCGGCGACGGCAGCTACCGCAAGCACCTCGCCGGCCTGCGCAGCCGGCTCGCCCGCCGCCGGCGGGAGGTGGGGGAGGCGCTGGCCGGGCTCGGGATCCAGCCATGGACCGAGCCGCGCGGCGGCTTCTATCTCTGGTGCCGGCTGCCGGAAGGGCGCGATGCCGGCGCGGTGGCGCAGGCGGCGCTGCGGCAGGGCGTGGTGCTGGCCCCCGGCAACGCCTTCAGCGTCGCCCGCAGCGCCGGCGCGATGATGCGCTTCAACGTGGCGCAGACCGGCCCGCAGGCCCTTGCCGTGCTGGCGCAGGCGCTGGCCGCCGTCGCGCCGGACCCGGCGGGCTGACGCCGCCGGGCCGGCCGCTCAAGGCGCCCGTCCGCCGGGCCCTCCCTAAGGCTGCGCGCCCTTCCTAAGGCCGCGCGCTCGCCGCGCCGGGCACGGTTCAGCCGAGGACCGAACGGTCGATGTCCTTCACGTCCCGCGTGCCGGTGAGCGCCATGGAGACGTCGAGCTCCTTGCGCATGATGTCGATGGCCTTGGCGACGCCGGCCTGCCCGCCCGCCGCCCGCGACCACCGGACCGCCTTGCCCCTCAGGCAGCCC
>CAZIXP010000062.1:0-8221 GCA_964543245.1 uncultured Starkeya sp. | reverse complement strand
CCCTTCGCGCCGAAGGCCAGCGCCTTCATGATGTCCTGACCCGAGGTGACGCCGCCGTCGAACAGGATTTCGGTGCGGTCGCCGATCGCCTCGACCACCTTGGGCAAAGCCGAGATGGAGGAGCGCGCGCCGTCGAGCTGGCGCCCGCCATGGTTCGACACCACCACCGCGTCGCAGCCGGTGGCGGCGGCGATCTTCGCGTCATCGACGTCAAGAATGCCCTTCAGGATCAGCTTGCCCGGCCAGATCGAGCGGATCCACTCGACGTCCTTCCAGCTCAGCGAGGGGTCGAACTGGCCGGCGATCCACTGCGACAGCGTGGTGAGGCTGTCGGCGCCGGGCACCCGCTCGGCGAGGTTGCCGAAGGAATGGCGCTTGCCCATCAGCACCTTGGCCGCCCAGACCGGTTTGGTGGCGACGTCGATGGCGTTGGCGAGGGTGAGCTTGGGCGGCACCGACAGCCCGTTCTTGATGTCCATATGGCGCTGGCCCTGGATCTGCAGGTCCAGCGTCAGCACCAGCGCCGAGCATTTCGCCGCCTTGGCCCGTTCCACCAGCGAGGCGGAGAAGCCGCGGTCGCGCATGACGTAGAGCTGGAACCAGAACGGCTTCGACACCGCCCCGGCCACGTCCTCGATGGAGCAGATCGACATGGTGGAGAGGGTGAAGGGAATGCCGGCGGCATGGGCGGCGCGGCAGCCATGGATTTCGCCGTCGCCGTGGAACAGGCCGGTGAGGCCGGTCGGCGCGATCGCCAGCGGCATCGAGACCGGCTCGCCCACCATGGTGGTGGCGAGCGAGCGGTTGGACACGTCGATCATCACCCGCTGGCGCAGCGGAATGGCGGCGAGCTCGGCCTTGTTGGCCTTCAGCGTCGCCTCGTCATAGGAGCCGCGGTCGGCGTAATGGAAGATGGCGCGCGGCACCTTGCGCTGCGCGATGGCGCGCAGGTCCTGGATATTGGTCACGGTGCGCATGGGGCCTGTCCTCCTGCCGTGCTGCGGCGAGGCGGGGCCTCGCGGGAAAAATCGAGGGCGGGGCCGGCCCCACCTGTGGAAAGGGAGGCCCATGGGCCTCCCCCGTCGTCGGGTCGTCGTCCTCGCGGCGGCCGCGGCCCGCCGCCCCGGCTCAGTGGATCACCAGCGCGGTGAAGGGCGGAACATGGGCCTGAAGCGTCACGAGCAGGCCCACCATGACCGCGAGGGCGATGGAGTGGAAGAACACGTAGCGCAGGATCGTACCCTCGCTGTTCTGCCATCCCGTCGCGGTCGAGGCCACCACGATCGACTGGGCGTCGATCATCTTGCCCATCACGCCGCCGGAGGAGTTCGCCGCCGACATCAGCAGCGGGGAGAGCCCGAGCTGCTGCGCGGTGATCTTCTGCAGGCCGCCGAACAGCACGTTCGACGCGGTGTCCGAGCCGGTGAGCGCGACGCCGAGCCAGCCGAGCAGCGTGCCGAACAGCGGGTAGAACGGCCCGGTGGCGGCGAAGGCGAGGCCCAGCGTGGCGTCCAGCCCGGAGAACCGGGTGAGGAAGCCCAGCGCCAGCATGATGGCGATGGTGGCCAGCGAGAAGCGCACCCGCCAGAAGGTGCGGCCATAGATCTGCGCCAGCCGCAGCGGCGAGAAGCCCATGGCGAGGCCCGCCACGATCGCCGCGACGAAGATGCCCGAGCCGGTCATGGACAGCCAGTTGAACGTGAACACCGCCGGCTCGGCATGAGCCTCCGCCACCACCGGCGGCATCTTGAAGACGAGGTTGTGCAGCCCCTCGATCGGCACCTTCACGATGTGGATGCCGTCGAGCGAGGTCTTGATGTAGGGAATGCCCCAGAGGAACACGAACACGGTGAGGATGCCCCAGGGCAGCCAGGCGCGGATCACCGCCCCGCGCTCCGGTGCGGGACCGCCGACGGCGATGCCGCCGGTGGTCGACAGTCCTTCCGAGCCGTCGCCGCCGGCGCGGCCCTTGAGCGCGGTGGAAGTCCACACCGTCTTCGGCTTCCATACCCGCAGGAAGCCGACCAGGCAGAGCATCGAGATCAGCGCGGCCACGACGTCGACCAGCCACGGGCCGTGATAGTTCGACACCAGGAACTGCGGTACCGCGAAGGATACGCCGCAGACCAGGATCGCCGGCCAGATCTGGATCATGCCGCGGAAGCCGGCGAAGGCCCAGATCAGCCAGAACGGCACGATCAGCGAGAAGAACGGCAATTGCCGCCCGATCATCGCCGAGAGATCGAGCAGATCGA
The DNA here is from genome assembly GCA_964543245.1 of uncultured Starkeya sp. Lineage (GTDB taxonomy): Bacteria > Pseudomonadota > Alphaproteobacteria > Rhizobiales > Xanthobacteraceae > Ancylobacter. The sequence continues at coordinate 5,966 of CAZIXP010000062.1, read as the reverse complement.
GCCCGGTCACCGCGGACAGCGCGATCACCGGGGTGCCCAGCGCGCCATAGGCGACCGGCGCGGTGTTGGCGATCAGCGACAGGCCGGAGGCGGCGAGCGGCGAGAAGCCGAGGCCGATCAGCAGCGCCGCCGTCACCGCCACCGGCGTGCCGAAGCCCGCCGCGCCCTCGAAGAAGGCGCCGAAGGAGAAGGCGATCAGCAGGAGCTGCAGCCGGCGGTCGCTGGTGATGCCGGCGATGGAGCGCTGCAGCACCTGAAACGAGCCGTTGGCCTCGGTGAGCTGGTGCAGGAAGATGATGTTGAGCACGATCCAGCCGATCGGCATCAGACCGTAGGCGGCGCCGAGGCCGGCGGCGAGGCCGGCCTTCTGCGCCGGCATGCCGAACACCATCACCGCGACCACGAAGGCCGCGACGAGGCCCGAGAAGGCGGCGACATGCGCCCTCATATGCAGAAAGCCGAGCCCGACCAGCATGATGACGATCGGGATGGCGGCGAAGAGCGTCGACAGCGCGAGGCTGCCGAACGGATCGTAGACCTGATTCCAGTTCACAGGCGTCAACTCCCCCGGGGTGCGAGCGCGGAGTTGGGCCTCCGTCTTGGTGACTCGTGGGCGCGCAGGCGTTGCGCTGCGTGCCGGGCCGTCCGCGGTCTGCGCCAGCGGTAACGGGCCTGTGATTGGTAAGGTTTGTTTACCAGGGGTGTCAATCGGTCAGCGTCTTATTCCTTGGTTGAACCCCGCCCGCGGCTGTCGCATAAATCCCGCCATTACCAGCCGGGAGCCGCCATGATCGAGCCGCTGCGGACGCGAAAGCTCGCCGAGACCATCGCCGAGCATATCGAGCGCATGATCCTCGAGGGTGTTCTGCACCCGGGCGAGAAGCTGGCCAGCGAACGCGACCTCGCCGAGCGGCTGGAGGTCTCCCGCCCGTCGCTCCGCGATGCCCTGCAACTGCTTGAAAACAGAGGACTTCTCATCACCGGCCGGGACGGCACGCGGGTGACGCAGTTCCTGGCGCCGCTGACCGATCCGCTGGCCGGGCTGCTGCAGTCGAGCGAGCAGGTGACGGGCGATTATTTCGAGTTCCGCGCCGCTGTGGAGGCGTCGGCGGCGATGGCGGCGGCGGAGCGGGCGACCGGACCGGAGCGGGAGGCGATTGCGCGCTGCCTCGACGCGATGGAGGCGGCCCATGCCGCCGAGGACGCGACCCAGGAGGCGGAAACCGACATCGAGCTGCACCGCCTGGTCTATGAGGCCTCCCACAACCTCGTCATCCTGCACGTGATGCGGGCGTTCTCGGACATGCTGCGGCGGGACATTTTCTTCAACCGGATCAAGCTGTTCTCGCAACCCGACTTCCGCGCCGCGCTGCTGGCGCAGCACCAGGCGTTCGGGCGCGCGGTCATTGCCGGGGAGCCGGAGGCGGCGGAGCGGGCGATCCTCGAGCACATGCGCTACACCGGCGCGGCGGTCGAGGCGTCGCGGCGCGACGAGGCGCGGATCGGGCTGGCGGTGCGGCGGCTGAGCCGCTCCACCCTGATCGCCGGCTGAGCCGCTCGCCCCTCATCGCCGGATGAGGGTGCCAGACAGCAAGTGATTGATCTTACTAGGCTTTATCCCGCCGCGCGCTGGCCGGCGAACTGGCCGCGATAGGCGTTCTGCGGCACGCCCAGGGTCTGTTCCAGGATAAGCTGGCACACCTTCATGCCCGCCCGCAGCCGGATCGGGCGGGGGCCGAGATTGATGATCTCGAGCTGGATCCGCCCGGTGGAGCCGGCGTGGATGGTCGGTGCGGTGAGGTGGACGATGAGGCCGATGCGGGCGAGCGAGCTCTTGCCCTCCACCCGCGCCGCCAGCCGGGCCAGCGGCTTGAGGTCGACCCGCTCGCCGGTCCACCCCAGCACCAGCCGGCCGGGGGCGAGCACGAAGCCCTCCGGGCCGATCTCGATGTCGTCGGCCATGGAGGCGATCGCGTCGCGGAAATTATAGCCGGGCCGCGCCGGATCGATCACCGGGTCCTCGCCGGGGGCGGGGTCGCGGTAGAGCGTCATGCGGGAATCGAGGGTGAGGTCGACCCCGTTCGGGGCATAGGCCTCATCCGGCGGCGGCGGCGTGATGCTGAGCTGGCCTTCCGCCAGGGCGTCGCGAATGTCGCGATCGGTCAGGATCAAGGGGGTGGGCTCCTTCGGCTGCCCTTCGTGCGGCTGCCCTTGGTAGCATGGCGAACCGACGGCGGCGAGCGGGGCGCGTGGCGGCCCCGCCGCGGCGGGACGCCGCCGGGTCACAGGGGGCGCGGCGGCAGGGCAGATGGCGCGTTCGTCGAGGCCGGGAGCCTTACGGCACCAGCGCGCCCACCACCGAAACGAGACGATCGACCTCGTCCTCGGTGTTGTAGTAGTGCGGCGACGCCCGCACGAGCGGAGGAAGCCCGCGGGCTTCGGCGTCCAGACGCGTGCTGGAGGGGGCGGAGACGCTCACATTGATGCCCGAGAGGGCGAGCTTTTCCTGCACGGCTGCCGCCGCGTGGTTCTTGACCGCGAACGTCACGATGGCCGCCGGATCGCGTCCGAGGTCGTGGACCGTGACGCCGGAGGCCCTCAGGCCGTCGCGCAGTCTCGTCGACAGGGCGCGGCAGCGCGCCTCTATCCGATCGAGACCGATCTCCAGCGCATAGTCCACGGCACGACCGAGCCCGAGACGGGTCGCATAGCTGTTCTCCCAGGTCTCGAAGCGTCGCGCGTCGGGACGCAGTTCGTAGCGGTCCGTCGCGACCCACGGCGCCCCGAAGTGGTCGAGCATCGCCGGCTCCAGGCGACGCATCAGGTCCCGCCGAACGTAGAGGAAGCCGGTGCCGCGCGGTCCGCGCAGGAACTTGCGGCCGGTCGCGGTCAGCACGTCGCATCCGAGCTCATCGACGCGCGTCGGCATCTGGCCGACCGCCTGGCACGCATCGAGCAGATAGGTCACGCCGTGGCGGCGCGCGATCTCTCCGACCGCGGCCGCGGGATTGCGGAGGCCGCCATTCGTCGGCACCCAGGTGATGGCGATCAGCCTGACCCGGCCGTCGATCATGCGTTCGAGGGCTTCGGGGTCGAGCATGCCGTCGCCGTCGTCGGGAACGACCTCGATCACCGCGCCGGTCCGCCGGGCGACCTGAAGGAAGGCGACGTAGTTCGCGGCATATTCCGCCCGCGCCGTCAGGATGCGGTCCCCCGGCTGGAAGGCCATGGCGTAGAAGGCGAGCTGCCATGCGACGGTGGCGTTCTCCGCGAGCGCGATCTCGTCGCGCGCGGCCCCGAGCAGCCGCGCCACACTGTCATAGACGCCCTCGATCCGGGGAGCCGCCTCGCCGGCCGCCTCGTACCCCCCGATCTCGGCTTCGCGGTGGAGGTGGCCTACCACGGCATCGAGCACGGGCTGCGGCATCAACCCCGCGCCGGCATTGTTGAGGTGGACGCGGTGAGCGACGCCGGGGGTCTCCGACCGGTATTTTGCGACATCGAAGGCCATGTCTCTTGCCTGCCTCTCCACCAAACCGGCCGTCGCCACGCCCGGCGCCGATGCCGGCCCATTCAAGGGGATGACACGGCGTGATGCCAGGCCGGGGTGGCTGTGGGTCGGATGCCGTCCCCACCGCGGGGGCCGGGGCGGCCCGTCGTCCGCGGCTCGGTCGCGGCGATAAATGATACTAGCCGGTATCAATCATGCGCTGTCAATGATACCGTGAGCCATTCACGACCCTCGCTCCTGCGAAGCCAAGGACATCTCCCATGAGCACCCCGAAGATCCTCGCCATTTCCGGCAGCCTACGCGCCGGCGCCTTCAGCACCGCCATCGCCGAAGGGCTGAAGGACGCGCTGGCCGGCACCGCCGATGTCACCGTGTTCACGCTCAACGACGTGCCGCTCTACAACCAGGACCTCGACACCGCGACCCCGCCCGAGGGCGCGGCGGCGCTGCGCGCGGCCATCGCCGCGGCGGATGGGGTGATCCTGATCTCGCCGGAATATAATTTCAGTATTCCCGGCGTGGTGAAGAACGCGATCGACTGGGCCTCGCGGCCCTATGCCAAGGGCGCGATCAAGGGCAAGCCGACCCTCATCGTCACCTCCTCCCCCGGCACCACCGGCGGCGTGCGGGCGCAGGCGCCGGTGCGCGAGGCGCTGATCGGGGCCGGCGCACGGCCGGTGGCCTATCCCCATGTCGCCATCGCCTCGGTCGGCGAGAAGGTGACGGAGGGCAAGCTCACCGACAAGGCGGCGCTGGACTTCACCCTCGGCGCGGTGAACGCGCTGCTGCACGACATCCGCCTGCTGGCGGCCGTCTGAGCCATGGCGGCGGAGGGCCCGGGCGACCCGGCGGAGTCTCCCGACCCGGCCCCCGGCCGGGGCGGCGAGAAGACCACGGGGCTGCGCCCGGCCCACCGCCGCACCGGGCGGGGCGCGGCCACCTGCGCCGCGCTGCGCGCCGCGGCGGCGGAGATGTTTCTCGAGCGCGGCTATGAAGGCACCAGCCTCGACGCCGTGATCGCCCGCGCCGGCGGCTCGAAAACCAATGTCTACGGCTTCTTCGGCGGCAAGGAGGGGCTGTTCCTTGCGGTGGTGGAGGAGCTGTGCCGGGAAATCCAGCTTCCGCTGCGGGCGCTGCGGCTGGAGGAGGTGCCGCTGCGCGAGGGGCTGGCGCGTCTGGCGGCGACGCTGCTCGACACCCTGCTGGTGCCGCGCCATCTCGGCATCTACCGGCTGGTGATCGGCGATCCCGGCCGCTTTCCCGCGCTGGGGCCGCTCTGGTACGCCGAGGGGCCGCAGGCCACCCGCGCCATCGTCGAGCGGCTGGTGCGCACCCGGCTGGCGGCGGGCGACCCGGCGGCGGAGGCGATCGCCCGGCGCGGCCTGTGCCCGGAGGTGTTCGCCCGCCAGTTCCACGACATGGTGGTGTACGACCTGATGCACCGCGCCGGCGTGCCGCGCGGCCTCAGCCCGCGCGGCGCCGCGCCGCCGGCACCGGTGTCGCGCGTGGTGGTGGAGCAGGCCCTCGTCGCCCTGCTGGGCGAGGCCGGCGGCCCCTAGGATCGTAATCCGTCCTCGCGCGCGCGAGGAACCGCGCCGGCCACGGATGCAACCGGGAACGCGGCGGCGCCGGGCCGGCCGCCGCGCTCAGCCGGCGGCACGGTGGAGCCAGCCGCGCCGGCGCCTCAGTCGATCGCCACCAGCACGTCGGAGGCCTTGATCACGGCATAGGCGGCGGCGCCCTCCTTCAGGCCGAGTTCGTCCGCCGCCTCATTGGTGATGGAGGCGGTGACGACGCGGCCGCCGCCGGTGTCGATGCGGACATGGGACGTGGTGGCTCCCTTGGTCACGGAGACGACGGTGCCGGGCAGCACGTTGCGGGCGCTGAGTTTCATTGGTTGGCTCCCATGGTGAAGACATCGATTCTGGAAAGGGTGCGGACGCTGCGGGCGCCGCGGCTGTCGCCGGGCACCACCAGGCGCAGGCCCTGCTCCGGCGGCAGCGGCGCACCGTCGCGGGCATAGGCCAGCAGCATCGGCACGGCGCCGAAGGCGGGGGCGATCTCGCCCAGCAACACGACGATGAAATAGCCATCGCTGCCGGTGATCACGGCAAACTGGTGCAGTTCCGGGTGTTTGCCCTCTTTGCCGAGCAGGCCGGCGCTGCCGAGCACGTCCCACAGCAGGGCGCCGGTATAGCGGGCGCGGGCTTCGCCCGCCTCGGTCTGGAAGGCGACGGTGAGCTCCTGGGCGGGCAGCGCCTCCACCGCGGCGCGGGGGAGGTCGGGCTGCGACTGGCCGTTCAGCCGCACGGTGACGGGCGGGGCGGGAAGGACCGGGCCGGGGTCGGGCGCCGCGGGCGGGGCGGGGCCGGCGGCACCCGCCGGCGGCGGGCCGGCCGGCCCGGCGAGCAGCAGCAGCAAGGCGAGGACCGGGCCTGTCGTTCCGCGCAGGCCC
>CAZIXP010000061.1:0-21838 GCA_964543245.1 uncultured Starkeya sp. | reverse complement strand
CACCCTGTTCGGCCTCGTGCTGGCCATCGGCATCGTGGTGGACGACGCCATCGTCATCGTGGAAGGCGTGGCCCGGCACATCGAGCGCGGCCTGCCGGGCCGCGAGGCCGCCGAGAAGGCCATGGACGAACTGTTCGGCCCCATCATCGGCATCACGCTGGTGCTGATGTCGGTCTTCATCCCCGCCGCCTTCATGCCTGGCCTCACCGGCCAGATGTACCAGCAGTTCGCCCTCGTCATCGCGGCGACGGCCTTCATCTCCGCCATCAACGCCATGACGCTGAAGCCGACCCAGTGCGCGCTGTGGCTGCGCACCCCGGTGCCGCCGGAGAAGCGCAATTTCTTCTACCGCGGCTTCAACGCCGTCTATGACCGCGCCGAGCACTGGTATGCCGGCATCATCCGCCGCATGGTGCGGGTGAGCTACCTCACTGTCAGCGTGGCGCTGCTGCTGATCGGCATCGCCATCTGGGGCCTCACCCGGGTGCCCACCGGCTTCCTGCCGATCGAGGACCAGGGCTACATGCTGATCGGCGCGCAGCTGCCCGACGGCGCCTCGCTGCAGCGCACCCAGGACGTGATGGCGCAGATCTCCGATCTCGCCGGCAAGACGCCCGGCGTGAAGAACGTCATCGCCATCTCCGGCGTCTCGCTGCTCGACAATAACGCCACCCTGCCGAATGCCGGCGTCGCCTATGTCATGCTCAAGGACTGGGACGAGCGCGACAAGGCCGGCCAGGGTCTTCTCGAGATGCTGGAATCGCTGACCGCCGCCATGAAGAAGGTGGACCTCGCCACCACCTTCGTGCTGCCGCCCCCGCCCATCCAGGGCATCGGCAACGCCAGCGGCTTCAACATGATGGTGGAATCGAAGGATGGCAGCTTCGACTTCCCCGAGCTCGAGGCGCTGACCGACACGGTCGCCAAGAATGCCGCCTCCCAGTCGGCCCTCTCCCATCTCACCACCACTTTCCGGGCCGAGGTGCCGCAGCTCTACATCGCCATCAACCGCACCAAGGCGGAGACGCTGGGGGTGACGGTCGGGCAGGTGTTCAGCGCGATCCAGGGCTATGTCGGCTCGAGCTACGTCACCCAGTTCAACCAGTTCGGCCAGACCTTCCAGGCCTATATCCAGGCCGAATCCAAGTTCCGCCGCACGCCGGCCGAGGTGCTGAACCTCAACATCCGCACCCCCAAGGGCGAGATGGTGCCGATCGGCACGCTGGCGGAGATCAAGCCGGTGCTCGGCCCCTCGCTGATCACCCTCTACAATCTCTATCCCGCCGCCACCGTCGTCGGCGGCTCGTCGCCCGGCTTCAGCTCCGGCCAGGCGCTCGACATCATGGGCGAGGTCGCCAGCAGCGTGCTGCCGCCCGGCACCGGCTATGAGTGGAGCGCGATGTCCTATCAGGAGAAGGCGGTCGGCAACGAGGTGTACTACGTCTTCGGCCTCGCCATCCTGCTGGTCTATTTCGTGCTCGCCGGCCAGTATGAAAGCTGGATCCAGCCCTTCGCGGTGCTGCTGGCGGTGCCGCTGGCGCTGCTGGGCACGGTGGGGGCGCTCACCGGGCTCGGGGTGGCCAACAACCTCTACACCCAGATCGGTCTGATCCTGCTGATCGCGCTGTCGGCCAAGAATGCCATCCTCATCGTCGAATTCGCCCGCGAGAAACGGGCGGAGGGCATGGAGATCGCCGAGGCCGCGATTGAGGCGGCGCGGCTGCGCTTCCGCCCGATCCTGATGACCTCCTTCGCCTTCATCCTCGGCGTGGTGCCGCTGGTGTTTGCGGAAGGCGCCGGCGCCAATTCGCGCAAGTCGATCGGCATCGCGGTGTTCAGCGGCATGCTGGCCTCGACCTGCCTCGCGGTGCTGTTCGTGCCGTCCTTCTACACGGTGCTGCAGCGCTATGAGGAATGGAGCCTTAACCGCAAGGCCGCGAAGAAGGCCGCCGACCCGCGCAACGCGCCCCCGCGCGACCCACCGGCCGGCGCGCCGCACCCCTCGCACTGAGGGCGGCGCTCTTCGGGAACCCCGCGCCGGCCGCGCCCAGTTAGAAGGCAGCGGCCGGCGCTTCTCTAGGCGCCTGACGGCGCGAGGCCCGGGCGCACCACCACGGCGCATGGCCGCACCGGAATGCCCCGCCCGATCGCCGCGCGGCACGAATCCTGCGTCGACCTTCCGTGCCGGCCGCGTAAACGAGCCCTCGTCCACGACCGGCCGCCCGCTTAAAGTCCGGCTTTGCGCGCGGCGTTGCCAGCAGCCTCAGTGGGTGTCCATGACGATCTTTGCCAGCCTCCACCACGTCACCTCGTACACGTACGACAAGCCGGTCACGCTCGGCCCGCAGATCATCCGGCTACGGCCGGCGCCGCACTGCCGCACGCCGGTGAAGAGCTACGCGCTCAAGGTCACCCCGTCCAACCACTTCGTGAACTGGCAGCAGGACCCCTTCGGCAACTGGATGGCGCGCTACGTCTTCCCGGAGCCGACGACCGAATTCCGCGTCGAGGTCGACCTCGTCGCCGACATGACGGTCTACAACCCGTTCGACTTCTTCATCGAGGAATTCGCGGAGACGCTGCCCTTCGCCTATCCCGCCGACCTGGCGAAAGAGCTGATCCCCTATCTCGAGGCGGAGGAAGGCGGGCCGCTGCTCGACGCCTATGTCGAGAAGGTGCGGCCGCAGGGCGAGGTCGCCACCGTCGACTTCCTGGTGAACCTCAACCAGCAGCTCCAGCAGGATGTCAGCTACCTCATCCGCATGGAGCCGGGCGTCCAGAAGCCGGACGAGACGCTGGCCCTCGCCGCCGGCTCCTGCCGCGATTCCGGCTGGCTGCTGGTCCAGATCCTGCGCCGGCTGGGCCTCGCCGCGCGGTTCGTGTCGGGCTACCTCATCCAGCTCAAGCCGGACGTGAAGGCGCTGGACGGGCCGACCGGCACTGAGGTGGACTTCACCGATCTGCACGCCTGGTGCGAGGTCTACCTGCCGGGCGCCGGCTGGATCGGCCTTGACCCCACCTCCGGCCTGCTCTGCGGCGAGAGCCACCTGCCGCTCTGTGCCACGCCGAACTATGTCTCCTCCGCGCCGATCACCGGGTCCTACGCCGCCGCCGACGGCACCAAGACCGCGTTCGACTTCGTGATGGAAGTCCGCCGGGTCGCGGAGAAGCCCCGCGTCACCCTGCCCTTCTCGGACGAAGCCTGGGCGGCGCTGGACGCGCTGGGCGACCGGGTGGACGCCGATCTGGCGGCGCAGGATGTGCGCCTCACAATGGGCGGCGAGCCCACCTTCATCTCCATCGATGACTATCAGGGCGCGGAGTGGAACACCTCCGCGGTCGGCCCCACCAAGCGCATGCGCGCCGACGACCTGGTCCGGCGCCTGCGCAAGCGCTTCGCACCGGGCGGCATGCTGCATTACGGCCAGGGCAAGTGGTATCCCGGCGAAAGCCTGCCGCGCTGGACCTTCTCGCTCTACTGGCGCAAGGACGGCAAGCCGATCTGGCGCGACCCGGAGCTGGTCGCCCGGGAGAGCTATGCCTCCGCCAGCATCGCGGGGGCCGAGGCCTTCACCACCACGCTCGCCACCCGGCTCGGCCTCGCCGCCGACTACGCCCAGCCCGCCTTCGAGGACCCCGCCCACTGGATCCTCAAGGAAGCCGAGCTGCCGGGCAATGTCGACCCGCTGGATTCCAAGATCGAGGACCCGGAAGCCCGGGCCCGCATGGCCCGGGTGTTCGAGCGTGGGCTCGGCCGGCCGAGCGGCTATGTGCTGCCGGTGCAGCGCTGGCAGTCGCGCTCCAAGCGCGGCTGGGTCAGCGAGAAGTGGCAGTTCCGCCGCGGCCGGCTGTTCCTCGTGCCGGGCGATTCCCCGGTGGGCTACCGGCTGCCGCTGGCCACCCTGCCCTGGGTGCCGCCGGCCGCCTACCCCTATGTGAATCCGGCCGACCCGATGACCATCACCGGGGACCTGCCGGACGCCGAGACCCTGCACCAGCTCTACCGCCGCACCGGCACCGACGACCCTGCCTCCGAGCAGGTCAGCCAGATTCTCACCGGCACCGGCGCGGTGCGCACCGCGCTGTCGGTGGAGCCGCGCGACGGCCGGCTCTGCGTCTTCATGCCGCCGACCGAGCGGCTGGAGGACTATCTCGAGCTGCTCGCCGCCATCGAAGTCACCGCCGCCGATCTCAAGATGCCGGTGCATATCGAGGGTTACACCCCTCCGGTGGACCCGCGGCTCAACGTCATCCGCGTCGCGCCCGATCCCGGCGTGATCGAGGTGAACGTCCATCCCGCCTCGAACTGGAAGACCTGCGTCGAGATCACCCGCGATCTCTATGAGGAGGCCCGGCTTTCGCGGCTCGGCACCGAGAAGTTCATGGTGGACGGCCGCCACACCGGCACCGGGGGCGGCAACCACGTCGTGGTCGGCGGCGCCATGCCAGCGGACAGCCCGTTCCTGCGCCGGCCCGACCTGCTCAAGAGCCTCATCACCTATTGGCAGCGCCACCCTGCCCTTTCCTACCTGTTCTCCGGCCTGTTCATCGGCCCGACCAGCCAGGCGCCCCGGGTGGATGAAGCCCGCCACGATTCGCTCTACGAGCTGGAAATCGCGATGGCCAACGTGCCCTCGCCGGGGCAGGGCTACCCGCCGCCGCCCTGGCTGGTGGACCGGCTGTTCCGCAACCTCCTCACCGACGTCACCGGCAACACCCACCGCTCCGAGATCTGCATCGACAAGCTGTTCTCGCCGGATGGACCGACCGGCCGGCTCGGCCTCGTCGAATTCCGCTCCTTCGAGATGCCGCCGGACTGGCGCATGAGCCTCGCCCAGCAGCTGCTGCTCCGTGCGCTCATCGCCTGGTTCTGGCGCGAGCCGCAGGAGGGCCGGCTGGTGCGCTGGGGCACCGCGCTGGCCGACCGCTTCATGCTGCCGCACTTCGTCTGGGCCGACTTCATGGACGTGGTCGGCGATCTCGGCCGCGCCGGCTACAAGATCGACCCGCTCTGGTTCGAGGCGCAGCGCGAATTCCGCTTCCCCTATTACGGCCAGGTCGAGCATGGCGGGGTTTCGCTGGAAATCCGCCAGGCGCTGGAGCCGTGGAACGTGATGGGTGAGGAAGGCGCGCTCGGCGGCACGGTGCGTTATGTCGACTCCTCCGTGGAACGCCTCCAGGTGAAGGTCGAGGGCCTGAACCCCACCCGTCACGTCGTCGCCTGCAACGGGCGGCGGCTGCCGCTGACCCCCACCGGGCGGTTCGGCGAATATGTCGCGGGCGTCCGCTACAAGGCGTGGCAGCCAGCCTCGGGCCTGCACCCCACCATTCCAGTGCAGGCTCCGCTCACCTTCGACATCGTCGACCTGTGGTCGAGCCGCTCGCTTGGTGGCTGCGTCTACCATGTCGCCCACCCGGGCGGGCGCAACTACGACACCTTCCCGATCAACTCCTATGAAGCCCAGGCGCGCCGGCTGGCGCGCTTCCAGGCCCATGGCCACACCCCCGGCTATCTCTTCGTGCCGCCGGAGGAGCCCACCGCCGAGTTCCCGACCACCCTCGACCTGCGGCGTCCATCCGGAATCTGAGCCGCAACCGGACCGGGCGGATAAAGCCCCGCGACAGCCTGAGGGCGCAGCCTGTCGCGGTGTGGACCGGGTGGGCTGCGCGGCGGCGGACGGTGGCAAGCCGCGCCGCGGTCCCCCGATTTTTGCGGGATGCAGCCGCTGGACGCTTCCACGCGGCGTGATGCAGCGTCTAGTTTGGTCAGGGCTGCCGGAAAGGCAGCCTCGAAGGTGGTTCAGGACATGCCGGGAAGCATCGATCAGCAGGCGCGCGCGCGCCGCTTCGAGGCGGAGGCCGTCGAGGCCCTGCTCGCGGGCTATCGCCCGCTGCCCGGCGTTTATGACGAGATGGTCGACGCCGAGGGCCAGCCGCGCGAACACTGGACCCGCCTGCTCGCCGCGCTGGCGGAGATGGGCACCGAGGAGGTGGAGCGCCGCTTCACCGCCGCCGACCGCCACCTCCACCGTTCCGGCGTGTTCTACCGGGTCTATGACGACCCGAGCGGCGGCGAGCGGCCATGGCCGCTGTCGCATCTGCCGCTCGTGATCGGTGCGGCGGAGTGGCGCGATCTCGCCCGCGGCCTGGTGCAGCGCGCCCAGCTGCTGGAGGGCGTGCTGGCCGATCTCTATGGCGAGGGAGGGCTGGTGCGCTCGGGCGCCATGCCAGCGGCGGCGGTCGCGGGAAGCCCGGAATTCCTTCGCCCGCTCAAGGGGATCGACCCCCATGGCGGCAGCTTCCTGAAGCTCTACGCGGCCGATCTCGGCCGCGCCCCGGACGGGCGCTGGTGGGTGCTGTCCGACCGCACCCAGTCGCCCTCCGGCGCCGGCTATGCGCTGGAGAACCGCATCGCCGTGGCCCGCGCGCTGCCGGACCTCGCCCGGACGCTCAATGTCGTGCGGCTCGCCGGCTTCTTCCAGTCGCTGCGGGCCAGCCTCACCCGGCTCGACCGCTCAGGCGAAGGCCGCGTCGGCCTGCTCACCCCGGGCCCGCTCAACGAAACCTATTTCGAGCACGCCTATCTCGCCCGCTATCTCGGCTTCGTGCTGCTGGAAGGCGAGGACCTCACCGTGCGCGACAATGCGGTCTATGTCCGCACCGTCGCCGGGCTGAAGCGGGCGGACGTGCTGCTGCGCCGGCTCGATGCCGATTTCGCCGACCCGCTGGAGCTGAACTCCCGCTCCCGGCTTGGCGTGCCGGGACTGGTGCAGGCGGTCCGCGCCGGCGGCGTGGCGATGGTCAACGCGCTCGGCTCCGGGCTCGTCGAATCTCCCGCGATGATGAGCTTCCTGCCCAAGATCGGGCCGGAGGTGCTGGGCGAGACGCTGCGCCTGCCCAATATCGCGACCTGGTGGTGCGGCCAGCAGGCCGAACGCGAGACGGTGCTCGGCGCGCTGGACGATCTCGTGATCGCCCCCGCCTTCGGCCGCACCATGCCCGGGCTGATGGCGCAGGGCGCGCGGCTGGGGGCCGACCTGAAGCTGATGGAGCGGATCGAGCTGGAGCACGCCATCCGCTCGCGCGGCGTCGACTTCGTCGGGCAGGAGGCGGTTCACCTCTCCACCATGCCGGTCTGGCGCGAGGGGCGGCTGGAGCCCCGCCCCTTCATCCTGCGCATCTTCCTCGCCGCGACCGAGGAGGGCTGGCAGGTGATGCCGGGCGGCTTCTGCCGGGTCTCCGACAGCAGCGATTCCCGCGCCGTGACGATGCAGCGCGGCGGCCGTTCCGCCGATGTGTGGGTGCTGGACGAGGGGCCGGTGGAGCAGACCACCCTGCTGCCCGCCGTCGGCCGGGTCGATGTGCGCCGCCAGACCGGGCCGCTGCCGAGCCGGGCGGCGGATAATTTCTTCTGGCTTGGCCGCTATGTCGAGCGGGCGGAGGCGACGCTGCGGCTGGTGCGCACCCTGGCCGGGCGACTGTCCTCCTCCACCGAAGGCGGCGGCGGCTCGGTCGGCCGGCTGCTCGGCCTGCTCGACAACTGGGGGGCGGTGCCCGCCGACATGCCGCGCTCCCGGCCGGCCCGCTTCGCCATCGCCGCACTCACCCGCCGCGATCTCGGCGGCGCCCTGCCCGGCCTGATCGACGCTGCCCGCAACACCGCCTCCGTCATCCGCGACAGGCTCTCGCCCGATGCCTGGCGGACCCTGGCCGATCTCGCCGTCGCCATGGCCGAGCCGGTGCCGCTGGCCGCCGCCGAGCCGGAGGTCTATGAGCGGGCCGACCGTTCGCTGCGGGCGCTGGCGGCGTTTTCCGGCCTTGCCTCGGAGAACATGAACCGGCTTTCGGGCTGGCGTTTTCTCGATCTCGGGCGCCGCATCGAACGTGCCATCGCCACCTGCCGCTTCACCCGGGCGCTGGTGAACGAGACCGCCCAGGCCGGCACGCTCGACGTGCTGCTGGAGCTGTGCGACAGCCAGATCACCTACCGCTCGCGCTATGTGATGGTGGAGGCCCGCGCCCCGGTGGTGGATCTGGTGCTGCTGGACCCGGTGAATCCGCGCTCGCTCGCCTTCCAGATCGACCGCATCGCCGAGCATCTCGAGGATCTGCCGGGCCATGGCGGCGACGAGCCGCCCAAGCCCGAGGAACGCCTTGCCGCCCGCCTCGCCGCGGCGATGAAGGCGCATGAGCCCGACGATTTCGACGGCGAGCGGCTGCTCAAGATCGAGTACCAGCTCATGGAGCTCTCCAACGACATTTCCGAGCGCTATTTCATCCACCGCTCGCCGGTGGAAACGCCATGGGAGCAGCTGGCGTGAAATACGACATCCACCAGACCACCGCCTATGGCTATGCCCATCCGGTGCCGGTGGCCCGCCACATCGTGCGCATGGTGCCGGTCGACCGGCCGCGCCAGCGCGTGGTGGCGAGCCGCTTCACCGTCGAGCCGGAGCCGGTGGAGTGGACCGAGAGCTTCGACTTCTTCGGCAACCGGGTCGCCCATATCCGCATCGAGAACGCCCATACCAGCTTCACCGTGCGCACCCACGCCCGGGTCGAGGTGGAGCCGGCCGACCTGCCGGAACCCGGAACGACGCCGGCCTGGGAGGCGATCCGCCAGGACGTCTCCGAAAGCCTCGACCTCGGCCCGGATTCCCCGGTCCACCACATCTTCCAGAGCCCGCTGGTGCGCATCAGCGACGAGATCACCGCCTGGGCTGCCGAGAGCTTCCCGGCCGGGTGCCCGGTGCTGGAGGGTGCGGTGGATCTGATGGAGCGGCTGCACCGCGAATTCACCTATGATTCCAAGGCGACGGAGGTCACCACCCCGCCGGAGGAAGCCTTCGCGATCCGCCGCGGGGTCTGCCAGGACTTCGCCCACATCATGATCGCCGGGTTGCGCGGGCTCGGCCTCCCCGCGGCCTATGTCAGCGGCTTCCTGCGCACTGAGCCGCCGCCGGGCAAGGAACGCCTTCAGGGCGCCGATGCCACCCACGCCTGGCTCGCCATCTGGTGCGGGGCGCAGGCGGGTTGGCAGGGCCTCGACCCCACCAATGCGCTGCGGGTCTCCACCGACCATGTCGTGCTCGCGCTGGGCCGGGACTATTCCGACGTTGCCCCGGTGGGCGGCGTGCTGGTGGGCTCCGGCCGGCAGAAGCTGCGGGTGGAGGTCGATGTGGTGCCGATCCTCGACCTGCCGGCGGCCGCGGCGGCGAAGCCGGACAAGCCCCGCCGCCCACCCGCCTGAGCTCGGCGCGCGGCAGGGCGCTGCCGCGCGTGGCCCGGATGGGGCGACAGGCCCGACCGGAGCCGCTACAGAATCCCGACCTTCACCGGACGGGGCGATTCGTCATGACCGACACCCCTCGATCGAGCGGACCGGCCCCGGGCGATGCCGCGCCGGGCGGCGGCCTGCTCGCCGGGCTCTCGGTGTATCTGCGGCCGCGCGTCGTCGCCATCCTGCTGCTCGGCTTTTCCTCCGGCCTGCCGCTGGCGCTGTCGGGCTCGACGCTGCTGATCTGGATGCGCGAGGCCGGGGTCGACCTCACCACCATCGGGCTGTTCGCGCTGGTGGGCACGCCCTATGCGATCAAGTTCCTCTGGGCCCCGGTGGTGGATGCGCTGCCGGTGCCGCTGCTGACACGGTGGCTGGGGCGGCGGCGGGGCTGGCTGGTGTTCGCCCAGTTGCTGCTGGCAGGGGCCATCTGCCTCCTCGCCAGCGTCGATCCCCGCAGCGCGCCGGGGCTGGTCGCGCTCGCCGCCCTGCTGGTGGCCGCCGCCTCGGCGACGCAGGACATCGTGATCGACGCCTATCGCATCGAGCGGCTGGACGCCTCGGAACAGGCCGCCGGAATGGCCGCCTATGTCTTCGCCTACCGGATCGGCATGCTGGTCTCCACCGCCGGCGCGCTGTTCCTGGTCACCGGCATACAGGAAGGCTTCGGCCTCGATCCCGCGGCGGCGTGGCGCTGGGGCTATCTCGCCATGGCCGGCTGCGTCGGCATCGGCCTTGTCACCGCGCTGTGCTCGGGCGAACCGGCGCCACCGGCGGGGCGCGAGGCCGAGGCCGAGGCGGCCGAACCGCCGGTGAAGCGGGTGCTGCACGCCGCCATCAGTGCCTTCACCGAGTTCCTCGGCCAGCCCCTGGCCATCGTCATCCTCGCCTTCGTGGTGCTGTACAAGTTCTGCGATGCCTTTGCCGGGGCGATGACCGCGCCCTTCGTGATCGATCTCGGCTTCACCCGCACCGACTACGCCGCCATCGTGAAGGGGCTCGGCCTCGGCGCCACGCTGGTGGGCGGCATCGTGGGCGGCATGGCAGCGCGGACGCTGCCGCTCGCGACCATGCTGTGGATCGGCGCCATCCTGCAGAGCGGGTCGAATCTCGCCTTCGCCTGGCTGGCCACGAGGGGTCACGATTACGGGGCTCTTTCACTCGCCATCGTGGCGGAGAACTTCACCGGCGCGATCGGCACGGTGATCTTCGTCGCCTATCTCTCCACGCTCTGCCGAAATCCGCTGCACACGGCGACGCAATACGCCCTGCTCACCGCGCTGGCAGCGACGGGGCGCACCTACCTCTCCGCCTCGGCCGGCTATGTCGCGACGGAGCTGGGCTGGTTCTGGTTCTTCGCCGGCTCCCTGCTGACCGCGGTGCCGAGCCTGATGCTGCTCGCCTTCCTGCAGGCGAAGGGGCATTTCCGCGAGCTGGCTGTCGGGGCGAACGGTCGATGAGCGCCCCGGCTCAGAAGGTGGAGCGGGCGCGGAAGGCGGCGGCCAGCGTGCCCTCGTCCAGATAATCCAGCTCCCCGCCCACCGGCACGCCCTGGGCGAGCCGCGTGACCTTTACCCCGCTCTCGCGCAGAAGATCGGTGATGTAGTGGGCGGTGGTCTGGCCATCCACCGTGGCGCCGAGCGCCAGCAGCACCTCGCTCACGCCCGGCTCCGCCGCCCGGCGGGCCAGCGATTCGAGGTTGAGATCGTCCGGCCCCACCCCGTCGAGCGGGGACAGCGTGCCGCCGAGCACATGGTAGCGCGCATTCATCGCCCCGGAGCGTTCCAGCGCCCAGAGGTCGGCGACATCGGCCACCACCACGAGGAGGGAGGCATCCCGCGTCGGGTCGGTGCAGACCGTGCAGGGATTGCGCACGTCGATATTGCCGCAGATCCGGCAGGTCTCGATCCGCGCCAGCGCCTCGCCCATAGCGCCCGCGAGCGGCGCCATCAGCGCTTCCCTCTTCTTGATGAGGTGCAGCGCCGCGCGGCGGGCCGAGCGCGGGCCGAGCCCGGGTACCCGGGCGAGAAGCTGGATCAGGCGTTCGATCTCGGGACCGGCGACGGCACGGGACATGGCGTTCCTCGTCAGCAGAGGCTGGGGTGTAGCGCACCGCGACGTGAGGCGCCAATGCCCGGTTTTGCTCGACACCGCCGATCCGCTGGGGCAAGCAGGGTCGCCCGATGTCGCAACAGAAGGATGCGTGCATGCCGCGCCCGACGAATCCCCGTATCCGCCGTGCGGCCCTGCATTTTCAACGCCTTCTCCTCCCGCCTTTCCTGCTCGCCGCACTGGCTGCGCCGGCGGCGGCCGCCGCGCCGGGCGCTGGTATCGAGGGCGCCGGCCTCTCCTTGCTGTGGGGCCTGCCTTTTGCCGGCATGCTGCTGTCCATCGCGCTGATGCCGCTGGTGGCGAGCGCATTCTGGCATCACCATTACGGCAAGGTGGCGCTGTTCTGGGGGGCGGCCTTCGTGCTGCCCTTCCTCGCGACCTTCGGCGCGGAGGTGGCGGTCTACGAGATCGGGCATGCCGCGCTGCTGGAATACATCCCCTTCATCATCCTGCTCTTCACCCTCTTCACCATCTCCGGCGGCATCCTGCTGACGGGAAACCTGCGCGGCACGCCGGGGGTGAATACCGGCTTCCTCGCCGTTGGCGCGGCGCTGGCCAGCCTCATCGGCACCACCGGGGCCTCGATGGTGCTGATCCGGCCATTGCTGCGCGCCAACGACCACCGCCGCTACAACGTCCACACCGTGGTGTTCTTCATCTTCCTGGTCTCGAACATCGGGGGATCGCTGACCCCGCTGGGCGATCCCCCGCTCTTCCTCGGCTTCCTCAAGGGTGTCAGCTTCTTCTGGACCACGGAGCATCTCGCCCACGACACGCTGCTGCTGGTCGCGATCCTGCTGACGGTGTTCTACCTGCTCGACCGCTATTTCCATGCCCGTGAAGAGGTCCTGCCGGACCTGCCCGACCCGACGCCCGACACCCAGGCCGACCCGCCGCTCGGCCTGCGCGGCCGGCGCAACCTGCCGCTGCTTGCCGGGGTGATCGGCGCCATCCTGCTCAGCGCCCTGTGGAAGCCGGGCATCGCCTTCGACGTGCTCGGCACCCATGTCGAGTTGCCCTCGCTCGCCCGCGACGTCCTGCTGCTGGCGCTGGCCGGCGTCTCCCTCGCCATCACCCCCGCCTATATCCGCGAGCGTAACGGCTTCGACTGGGAGCCGATCCGCGAGGTGGCGAAGCTGTTCGCGGCCATCTTCCTCACCATCATCCCGGTGATCGCGATCCTGAAGGCGGGCGCCGCCGGCCCGCTGGCCGGGCTGGTCGCGCTGGTGACGGATTCCGCCGGCGAGCCGGTGGTGGCCGGCTATTTCTGGCTCACCGGCATCCTTTCCGCCTTCCTCGACAACGCCCCGACCTATCTCGTCTTCTTCAACCTCGCGGGCGGGGATGCCAACGACCTGATGACCACCCACGCGCTGACGCTGGAGGCCATCTCGGCCGGCGCGGTGTTCATGGGCGCGCTGACCTATATCGGCAACGCGCCCAACTTCATGGTGCTCGCCATCGCCCGCTCGCGCGGGGTGAAGATGCCGAGCTTCTTCGGCTACATGGCCTGGTCGGGCCTGTTCCTGCTGCCCTGCTTCGCGCTTCTGACGTGGCTGTATTTCATCTAGAGCCTTTTCGAGCGAAGGGGATTCCGGTTCGCGTGAAGAAAATGCGGCAAAACAACAACCTGTATCCGGTGGACGTGAGTTCACCGGATACGCTTTAGGGCACGCCCTGATCGGCGCGAACCGGCCTGACCGGGCTGTGCCGATGGCATGACACACCTTCCACCCGTCAGCGGCGCACCAGCACCAGCCAGGGCGTCGCCGCATCGTGTGCCGTCTCGTCGGCCCGCCATGGCGAACCGTCGAGCCGCCGCCAACCCTCGCCGAGATCGGTCGAAAGGTCGATCCGGGGCGGGATGCCGCCCTCCGCCGGCACCCGGGTCGGCACCACCACGGCCAGCGCATCCTGCGCCGAGCGGCGGACGAAGCCGAACCATCGCCACGGGCTGGGCCCGAAGGCCAGCGCCTCATAGCCGCCGGAAGGGGCGAGGCAGGCGAGGTCGCCGCGGAGGGCGAGCAGTTCGCGGGTCAGCTCCAGCTTGGCGATGTCCTCCGGCGCGACGCCGTCCGGCGGGCCCTGCAGCGCGGCCAGACGCTGGTTGAAGTCGACCGGGCGGCGATTGTCAGGGTCGACCAGTGAAAAATCCCGGAACTCGGTGCCCTGGTAGATGTCGGGCGTGCCCGGCAGGGTGAGCTGCAGCAGCATCTGCGCCAGCCCGAACACGCGCGTCGGCTCGGCCAGCCGGGCGATCAGCAGGGCCAGCGCGGCGCGATAGGGCTCCGCCTCGGGCGCCTCGATCAGGCTACGGGCGAAGCCGAGGGTCGCGGCCTCGTAGGCCTCGTCCGGGGTTTCCCAGTTGCTGTGGCGCTTGGCCTCGCGCAGCGCCTTGGTCAGGTAGCCGTCCATCCGCTCCGCCGAGATCGGCCATGCCGCCACCAGCGTCTGGTGGACGATCCAGGCGTCGAGATCGTCGGGCATCGGCCCGCCCGCCCCCTCGCTGCGCAACGGACGGGTGAAGGCGTCGATCGCGCCGAGGAAATCGAGGAAGGCCTCGGGCATCAGGGAGAGCGCGTTCAGCCGGGCGCGCGTCTCGGGGCCGCGCTTGGTGTCGTGGGTGGCCAGCGGAATGAGGTCGATCGCGCCAGTCCGCGCCCGCTCCGCGAAGAGCGCGTGCACCGTCTCCGGCTCGCGGCCGGGATGGCCGAGGTCGCCGCCCACCTCGTTGACCGAGAGCAGCGCCGGGTTGCGATAGAGCTCGGTGTCCTCGAAGCCCTTGGCCATGGCGGGACCGGTGAGCTGCTGAAAGCGGGTGCGGAAACGATGGTCGTCCTCGTCCCGCGGATGGGCGAGGTGGTCGAGCAGCAGCGCCGCCGCCTTCACCGTCAACGGGTCCTCCTGCGCCTCGATGCCCGCGCGCGCCGCCTCCCACACCGCGACATCGGCCGGCGTGTGGCCCTGCACGGTGGCATAGGAGCGATAGACCGGGAAATGCGCGACCAGC
This sequence comes from uncultured Starkeya sp., assembly GCA_964543245.1. Classification (GTDB taxonomy): domain Bacteria; phylum Pseudomonadota; class Alphaproteobacteria; order Rhizobiales; family Xanthobacteraceae; genus Ancylobacter. The sequence continues at coordinate 7,439 of CAZIXP010000061.1, read as the reverse complement.
GCGATCAAGCCGCGCCGCAACGCCGCCGGGCTCATATCCGCCGCGTCGACCGCATCCGCCAGGGCGGCATGGGCCAGTTCGGCGAGCGCCTTGATCTCGTTGAGGAAGCTGCGCTCCAACACATCCTTCTTGGCGGCGGCGAGGCGTTGTTCCGGGCTGCCCGTCACGAGGTTGGTGGCGCGCAGATGGGCGTCGAGCGCGGCATAGCCGGTGGGGTCGACGAACAGGCCGTTGATATCGTTGAGGCGCTCATAGCCGGTGGTGCCGTCGATCGGCCAGTCCTCCGGCAGCCGCTCGCCATGTTCGAGGATCTTCTCCACGAAGAGCGGAACGCCCGGCCCCACCGCGGCACGCAGCCGGCGGCAATAGCCGGCGGGATCGACCAGACCGTCGATGTGGTCGATCCGCAGGCCATCGACCAGCCCCTCCTTCACCAGTGCCACCGGCAGCCGGTGCACCAGATCGAACACCTGCGGGTCCTCCACCCGGACACCGACGAGGTCGTTGATGTTGAAGAAGCGGCGGTAGTTCAGCTCGTCCGAGGCGATGCGCCACCAGGCGAGCCGCCAATGCTGATCGGCGAGAATGGCGGGCAGGTCCGCCGCGACCAGCGCTTCTTCCACCGCGGCGCGGCTGGCGGCGCCGAGCGCCGTCAGCGTGGCGCGCGCGGTCGCGATGGCGGCGGCATCGATGGCGACGCCGGCAAGGCCGGCCCATGTCTGCGCCGCCTGCTCCAGTGTCGGCGCCTCCTCGCCGGCCCGCTCGGCGGCGGCGCCCAGCAACACCGCGACCGTGCCGGGAGCGAGGGGAAAGCTCTTCTCGCCATAGGCATCCGCCAGCAGACGGCCCACGGTCCAGTCCGCCGCGAGCGCGACATGCCCGGCGGCCAGCGCCTCGCTGAGGCTGTCGCCGAGCACCGGCAGCAGCAGCCGGCCGGCGCTCCAGTCGATATCGAACAGCCGCGCCGCCGGCCCGTCCGGGCCGAATTCCAGTGCCTCCATCCAGTAGGGATTGTGGCTGGAGGCCGCCATGTGGTTGGGCACGATGTCGAGAACGAGCCCGATGCCCTCGGCCGCGAGCGCTCCGGCCATGCGTCGGAATCCGGCTTCGCCGCCGAGATCGGGGCTGATCTGGGCGGGATCGGTCATGTCATAGCCGTGGGTCGACCCCGGCACCGCGGTGAAGACCGGCGAGGCATAGGCGTGGCTGATGCCGAGTCGGGCCAGATAGGGCGCCAGCGCCTCGGCGGCAGCAAAGGGAAAGCCCCGGTGAAACTGGAAGCGGTAGGTCGCGCGAAGCGGACGGGAGGGGTTCATCGGGCGTCGCTCCACACCATGGCCGAGAACGGGTCGAGCTGGCAGGGCACGCCGGCCTCGACGGTGCCGACGAAGGCCGCCGGCGCCTCGGGCGGACGCTCCGCGCCGAACGGGCCGTGCGCGTTCGCCGGGGTGTCGGTGGGGTTGACCATCATCACCAGCGATCCCGCCTCGAACCGCCAGACGACCGAGACCACCTGGTCCTCCTGGCGCTGCTCGGCGCCGAGGAAGCCGCTCGCCGCCAGAGGCCACACCAGCCGCGCCCGCGCCGCGGCCAACTCGCGAAACGCCTTCAGTTCCGCCTGCGCCGCGCCGGTTGCAAACAGCTCGGCGGAGAGCTTGGCCGAGCGGAAGGTCGCCTCCGCCATCGGGTCCGGCAGGTCGTCGATGGTGCCGGCGTGATGGGCGAAGAAATCCTTGAACTCGTTGCGTCGGCCGTTGCGGACCGCCTCAGCGAGATCACCGCTGAAATCGCAGAAGAAGGGAAATGGCGTTTCGAGCTCCGCCTCTTCGCCCATGAAGAACAGCGGGATCTGTGGCGAAAGCATCAGCACGAAGCGCAGCAGCGCGGTCGCCTCGGGGGTGGTGGAGCCAACCAGCCGGTCGCCGAGCGGGCGGTTGCCGATGTGGTCGTGGTTCTGCACGAAGGCCACGAAGGCGTCCGGCGGCAGATGGGCGGACGGGGTGCCCCGCGGGTGGCCCTCCGCATCGGGATAGGGCTCGCCCTGGAATACGAAGCCCTGCGCCAGCGCCCGGCCGAGATCGGCCAGCGGGTCGACCGCGTAAGGCGCGTAATAGCCGGTGGCCTCGCCGGTGGCGAGATGGTGCAGCACGTGATGCCAGTCGTCGTTCCACTGGGCGGTGTAGAGCGCGCCGTCGCGCTCCAGCCAGCGGGCGACATTGTCGTGGTTCTCGAGAACCAGCCAGGCGTCGCGGCGCACGCGCCGGCAGCCCTCGGCCAGTTCGCGCAGGAAGGTGCCGGTGCCGCGTGTGGCGAAGGCGTGGACCGCGTCGAAGCGCAGCCCGTCGAAGCCGTAGCGCGCCAGCCACTGCTGCGCGCTCTCCACGAAGAAGGCGCGCACCAGCGGGTTCTCCAGGTCGACCGCGGGTCCCCACGGGGTGTCGACATCCTGACGGAAGAAGGCCGGGGCGTAGAGCGGGAGATAGTTCCCCGACGGGCCGAAATGGTTGTAGACCACGTCCAGCATGACGCCGAGGCCGCGCTCATGCGCGGCGTCCACCAGCGCCCGCAGGTCTTCCGGCGTGCCATAGGCCCGGTCCGGGGCGTAAAGCAGCACGCCGTCATAACCCCAGTTCCAGCGGCCGGGAAAATCCGCCACCGGCAGCAGCTCGATGACGGTGAAGCCGGCGTTGCGGTAGTGGTCCAGCCGGTCGATCAGGGCGCGGAAGGTGCCCTCCGGCGTCGCCGTGCCCACATGCACCTCGGCGATGATCGCCTCGCTCCACGGCCGGATCGCCGCCTCCGGGGTCGGCGGCAGCGGCGCCGTCACCAGGCTCCATCCCTCCACATCCTCGCGCTGGGCGCGCGAGGCGGGGTCGGGCACGTCATGGCCGCCGATCCGGAACATGTAGGCCGTACCCGGGCCGGTGCCGGGCACATGGCACTCGAAGATGCCTTCCGCGCCGCGCCGCATCGGCACCGGCGGTGCGCCCTCCATGAGGAGGTCCACACCGGCGACTCCGGGCGCCCACAGCCGGAACAGCGTGCCGTCGGCACGCAGCAGAGGGCCGAAGCGGGTGGACAGGCTGGCCTCGTTCATTCCCGCCACTCCCATACCGTGAGCGCCCGCGCGGGCATGGTGATGGTCTCGCCGGCCTCCAGGATGAGGCCCTCATGTTCCCCGGCGGTGCCGAGGACCGCCTCCCACCGGCCCGAATTCACCGGCGGCGCGGTGAACGGCACCTCGACATGGGAGGCGTTCAGCATCACCACCAGCGACGGCTCGTCCGCGGTGGCCGGGGCGAGGCGCACCGTCAGGCATTTGTTGAAAGGATCGGCCCAGTCCTGGTCCTTCATCCGCTCGCCGGTACAGGAGAACCAGCTCACATCCGGCTGGCCCATCTCGTTGCGGATGCCGGTCAGGAATTCGGGCCGCGAGAGCGCGCTGCGGCTCTTGCGCAGGGCGCTGAGCCGGGCGACGAACTCGGTGAGTTCCGGCTCATCATGGCTCCAGTCGACCCAGCCGATCTCGTTGTCCTGGCAGTAGGCGTTGTTGTTGCCGCCCTGCGAATTGGAGCGCTCGTCGCCGCCCAGCAGCATCGGCACGCCCTGCGAGAGGAACAGCGTCGCCAGCAGGTTCTTCTTCTGCCGTAGCCTCAGCTCGAGGATGGCGGGATCGTCGGTCTCGCCCTCGACGCCGCAGTTCCAGCTGCGGTTGTCGTCGTGGCCGTCATTGTTGTTCTCACCATTCGCCTCGTTGTGCTTCTCGTTGTAGGAGACGAGGTCGTGAAGGGTGAAGCCGTCATGGGCGGTGATGAAGTTCACGCTCGACCATGGCCGGCGCCGGCCCTCGGAGAAGATGTCCTGCGAGGCGGCGAAGCGGGTGGCGAAGCTCGGCAGCAGCCCCTCCGAGCCGCACCAGAAGTGGCGGACCACGTCGCGGTAGTCGCCGTTCCACTCGGAAAAGCCGGGCGGGAAGGAGCCGAGCTGATAGCCGCCCTGGCCGACATCCCACGGCTCGGCGATGAGCTTCAGCCCGCCGAGGGTGGGGTCCTGCAGAATGGCGTTGAAGAAGGCATGGCCGGGATCGAAGCCGGTCGGGCGGCGGCCCATGGTGACCGCGAGATCGAAGCGGAAGCCGTCGATGCCGTAGAGGCTCGCCCACATGCGCAGGCTGTCCATCACCATCTGCAGCACCCGGGGGTGGTCGGTGTTCACCGCATTGCCGCAGCCGGTCATGTCGTCGTAGTAGCGCGGCTCGCCCGGCAGCAGCCGGTAGTAAGACTTGTTGTCGATGCCGCGGAAGGAGAGCGTCGGGCCGAGATGGTTGCCCTCACAGGTGTGGTTGTAGACCACGTCGAGGATGATCTCGATGCCGGCCTGGTGCAGCCGGTCCACCGCCTCGCCAATCGATTCCAGCCCGCCCTCGCCGAGATAGCGCGGCTCCGGGGCGAAGAAGGACAGGGTGTTGTAGCCCCAGTAGTTCGAAAGCCCGCGATCGACCAGATGGCGGTCCTGCGCGAAAGCGTGCACCGGCAGCAGCTCGATGGCGGTGACGCCGAGCCGGGTGAGATAGTCGATCACCTCCGGCGTGCCGAGCGCCGAGAAAGTGCCGCGGATCTGCTCGGGCACCAGCGGGTGGCGCATGGTGAGCCCGCGCACATGGCCCTCATAGATGATCGCCTTGTGCCACGGCACGCGGGGGTGGGAGGTGGTGACGAGCGGATTGCCCGAGACCACGCGCGCCTTGGGCATGAAAGGGGCGCTGTCGCGGTCGTCCTTCACGAGATCGGCGCCTTCACCCACGCCGATGGTGTAGCCATAGAGCGCATCGTCCCAGCGAATGTCGCCCACCAGCTCGCGGGCGTAGGGGTCGAGCAGCAGCTTGCTGAAGTTGAAGCGATGGCCCTCGAGCGGCGACCATGGCCCGGAGACGCGCCAGCCATACACCTGTCCGCGGCCGACGCCAGGCAGATGGCAGTGCCAAACCCCGTTGGTGCATTCGCGAAGCTGGATGCGCTCCTGTTCGGTCTCGCCGTAACGGTCGAACAGGCAGAGTGTCACGCCGTCGGCATTGTCGGAGAAGATCGCGAAGTTGGTGCCGGTCTTGTCCACCGTGACGCCAAGGGGAAACGCGTAGCCGGGATCGACTCGTCTCATGTGAAGGGAGGCTCCGAGGGGGTGCGATGATGCCCGTCAGCAACACCGCCGGAGCACCCGGCGTTCCACCGCCCGCGTGTTTTTTCGGCGGGCGGTGGACCGGCAGCGACGCGCTATCAGCTCGCGGCCCGCATATTCAGCTTGGATTCCGCCAGTTTGGTCAGCTTGGCGTCGGTCGCCTTTTCCTCGTCCAGATTGCGCTGGAGCACGCTGGCGCAGTCGGTGCGGCCGAGCTGCCGCGCCCAGGCGATCAGCGTGCCGTAGCGGGTGATCTCATAGTGCTCCACCGCCTGCGCCGCCGCGGCGAGCGCGGCGTCCAGCACTTCCTTGTCCCCGATCTCGCCGGAAATCTCTTCGGCTTCGGAGATGATGCCGTCGATGGCGGGGCAGGTCACCGTCTTGGCGGCGGCGCCGTGCATGCGGAACACCTCCTCGACGCGCAGCACGTGCTGCTCGGTTTCCTGCAGGTGCTGGCGGAAGCCCGCTTTCAGAGTGGGGTCGCTCGCCTTCTCGATCATGTCCGGCAGCGCCTTGAGGATGCGCTTCTCGGCGTAATAGATGTCGCGCAGCGTATGCACGAACAGATCGTCCATCGTCTGGATGTCCTTGGAGAAGCAGCCCATGTTCGTTCCTCCGTAAATGGTATCTGAGTGTCAAAGCGGGCCGGGCCGGACCGCTTTGACCGGTGCCGAACCAACAAAGCAGCCTCGCCCGCGTTCCCTGCCCGAGTGGAAGCGCGGGTGAGCTGGCGATCGACGGTATTATTGGGCACCAGCGCGGGAATTTCTTGCGTCCACCCCGCACGGCAGTAGGTTCGCTGCACGCTCCACCGGAACCCTCCCATGCCGATTTCGCGAAGTGCCTTCCTGCGCTCGACCCTGCTGCTGATGGCGGTCGGCCTCGGCGCCCTGGCCGTGGTGGTCGCCACCACCATCTGGCTGGTCGGCCGGACCCAGGATTATTTCGAGACCGTGGTGCAGCTCCGGCAGGCCCGCGGCTCCATCGTCGAGCTGCGCTCGCAGCTGCAGGATGCCGAAACCGGCCAGCGCGGCTTCATTCTCACCCGGCAGGACCCGTATCTCGCGCCTTACGTGCGGGCGAAGGACGTGCTGCCGGTGCAGATCGAGATCGTGCGCCAGCGCCTGGGCGGACGCGATGTTGCGGAACTGGAGCAGCTCACCGACATCATCGGGCGCAAACTGGCGGAGATGGACCGGACCATCGAGCTCACCCGCGCCGGCCGGCAGGCCGATGCGCTCGCCATCGTCGAGACCGACACCGGCAAGCAGCTGATGGACCAGGCCCGCGCCCTGCTCGCCAGCCTCGTGACGAACACCGAAACGCGGCTGAACCAGCAGGTGGAGGAGCAGAACGCCAATGCCCAGGCGCTGTGGTGGGTCGTGGTGCTCGGCGCCGGCATCATCGTCGTGGTGACCGGGCTCGGCGTGTGGACGATCACCAGCTACACCCGCGAACTCGCGGAGGCCCGCCGCGAGGTGGAGGCGTTGAATCTGGGCCTCGAACAACGCGTGCAGGAGCGCACGGTCGATCTCGCCCGCGCCAACGAGGAAATCCAGCGCTTCGCCTATATCGTGACCCACGACCTGCGGGCGCCGCTGGTCAACATCATGGGCTTCACCTCCGAGCTGGAGACGAGCCTTGCCCCGCTGCGCAGCTATATCGAAAAGATCGACCCGCCGCCGGCGGACCCCGACTTTGCCGAGGCAAAGCTCGCCGCCACCGAAGACCTGCCCGAGGCGCTGGGCTTCATCCGCTCCTCCACCCGGAAGATGGACGGGCTCATCAACGCCATCCTCAAGCTGTCGCGCGAGGGCCGGCGCGTGCTGAAGCCGGAGAGCGTCGATCTCAAGGGCGTGGTGGAAGCCTCCTCCAACGCCATCATCCACCAGGTCGCCGCGGCGAACGGCGAGATGGCGCTCGATATCAAGACCGGGCCGATCATTTCCGATCGCATGGCATTGGAACAAATCATCGGTAACCTGCTTGATAACGCAGTAAAGTACCGCCGGAAGGACGTGCCCCTGCGCATCGTCGTGCGGTCGCGGCGGGCGGAGAAGCAGCGGGTGCTGATCGAGATCGAGGATAATGGCCGCGGCATCGCCGACCAGGACCATGAGCGGGTCTTCGAGCTGTTTCGCCGCTCCGGCGCGCAGGACCAGTCGGGCGAAGGCATCGGCCTCGCCCATGTACGTACCCTGGTACGCACGATCGGCGGGGAAATAACCCTGGCGTCCCAGCTTGGAAAAGGCACCACTTTCTCT